>NZ_JBLRVZ010000013.1:0-216151 GCF_048159505.1 Streptomyces sp. T028 | reverse complement strand
CGCACCCACCCGGGCATCCATGTCCCCGTGGAAGATATGCAGATCCGTGCCACAGATCCCCACGAACGCCGGAGCCACCACCACCTCCCCCCGGCCCGGCGGCACCCCCTCCACCACAGCCGTGTCCAACACACGAGCAGACACATAACGAACAGAGAGTGCTTCTGACATGAGAGGAGTTCCTTCGAGAGTTCAGAGTCGGTAGAAGGCGGTGGCGGAACCCGCCAGAACGGCATCGGTCTCGGCGTCGGAGCATTCCGCCAACAGCCCCTGCACGGCGTCGCCCCAGCGGTTCCAGCCGCCGGCCAGCAGGCACAGCGGCCAGTCCGAACCGAACATGAGCCGCTCAGGGCCGAAGGCGGCGAGCAGCGTGTCCCACACCGGCCGGATGTCCTGTGACGACCAGGTCGCGTGGTCGGCCTCGGTGGCGAGGCCGGACACCTTGCACATCACATGCGGATGGGCGCCGAGAAGGCGCAGGTGCTTGGCCCAGTCGGCCAGATCTCCGTCCGCCAGGGGCGGTTTGCCCGCGTGGTCCAGTACCAGCCGCAGCTCCGGATGGCGCTCGGCGAGCCGTACCGCGGAAGGGAGTTGATGCGCTCGCACCAGAATGTCGTAGCCGAGTCCCCGCTCGTGGACCGCGCGCAGACCCCGGGCCACGTCCGGACGTTGCAGCCACCCGGGGTCGGCCTCTGCCTGGACGAGATGGCGCAGCGAACGCAGCCGTGTGCCGCCCGGCCCGGCGAGCAGGGCGTCGAGGGCGTCGCCGATCGAGGGGGAGGTCAGGTCCGCCCAGCCGACGACGGCACCGATCAGGGGATTCCGGTCGGCCAGGGCGAGAAGGTCCTCGGTCTCGGGTACGGAGGCCGTGCACTGCACGACCACGGTTGTCGTCAGGGAACGCCCCGCGATCCGGTGGGTCGCCTGGGCGCTCAGGTCGTCCACGGTGAAGGACCGACGGATCGGTTCCAGTCCGGTCTCCCGCAGCCAGGGTTGCGGGCGGCGGTCGAGGTCCCAGACATGGTGGTGGGCGTCGACGAGGGTGGGGGAAGGAAGGCCGGACACGGAGTCTCCACGGAAGTGCTGGAGGGATGGGGAGGGACGGCTGGTGGTCCCGGATCGGGTGTGCCGGTTCGGCCACCGCTGCGACCGGTCGGTGTGGAACACCGGTCGCAGCGGGACCGCCGAGTCACACCGGGCGTGTCACTGGATGGTCCAGAGCTGGTTGGTCTGGTTCAGGGCCATCCACTGGTCGAGGGCCGCGCCGTTGCTGGTCGAGTTGTTGCCGACCTCGACGGCCTGCCTGGTCTCGAAGTTGCGGATGACGTAGCCGCCGTTCGTCGACTCGAAGTACCACAATTGGTTGTTGCCGCCGTTGTAGGTCCACTGGACGAGCGGTGTTCCCTTGTTGTGGGACTTGTTGTTGACGTCGAGGACCTTGCCGCTGTTGCGGTTGACGATCTTGAAGAGGTTTCCGCTGACGCGGACGATGTTCCACTGCTGGTTGGTGCCCGAGTTGCCCGCCCACTGGTCCACGGTTCCGCCGTCGGCGGTGGAGCTGTTGTAGACCTCAGCGAGCAGGCCGCTGTTCATGTTCTTGATCGTGTAGTTGGTCGACGGGGTGAAGGTCGGTGTCGTGACCGAGTCCTCCTGTGCACCGCCGGCCTGCTGCACGCTGAAGTCACCGATGAAGAAGTAGCCGCCGTCGGTCTTGGCGACCCGGACGTAGCGGACCTTCTGCCGTACATCGATCTTGGCCGTCAGGGTCGCCCCATACGGCAGGGTCGCGGAGTCCTGGCGACCCAGGACGGTGTAGCTGCCGAAGGCGGGGTCGTTGGAGCCGCGGATCTCGAAGTTGACGCGGGTGGCCGACTGGTCGAGGTCCTGCCGCGTGGTAAGCGAGAACTGTCCGAGCGCGTAAGCCTTGCCGAGGTCGACCTGCCACCACGCTGAGGTGTCGGTGGAGGTGGGGGACCAGCCCGTCGAGGGGTCGTTGTCGTTGGCCCGGTCGGCCGTCCAGCCCGAACTGTAGACGGAGGAGGAAGTGGTGCTCTTGCTGTAGGCGAGGTTGGTCTTCGCCAGCAGCCCCTGATAGGCGGGCTGCAGACCGGAGGCCTTCATGACCGAGGTGCCCGTGGTGGCGTTGCCGGTGAGGGTGACGTTGGACCCGTTCACGTTCTGCTGGATGAAGCCGTCGGTGCGCGAGAGGACGTTGTTCGCGACGGTCATGTTGTTGGAGCCCTCGTCCAGGTAGATGCCCGAGACGGCCGACCCGGGGCACGCGGTGGGTGAGCGCACGACGTCGTGGATGTAGTTCTCGTTGATGACCGTGCCGGGGTCGTTGGAGAGGTGGTAGATGCCGGCGGTGTCGCAGAGCTGGTTCACCACGTTGCTGATGCGGTTGTGGCTGACGGAGTTGGCGCCTTCGGCGTTGGCGGCGGACTGCCAGCCCCAGCCGAGGGAGATTCCGGCCCAGGGGGAGTCGGAGATGTCGTTGTGATCGATGGTGGTGCTGTTGACGAAGCCCGCGTTGATGCCGGCTGTGCCGAGGTAGTCCTGGCCGGTCCGGTTGATCAGGTTGTTGGTGACCGTGACCCCCTTGACCACTTCGCGTGTGTCCTCGCCCGCGGGGGAGGCGGGCGGGTTGTAGACCGTGTGGTACTCCACGGTGGGATCGGAGAACTTGCCGAGGGTGATGCCGTTGCCCGCGACGTCGGTGATGATGTTGCCGGTGACGGCGGAGTCGTGGACGCCGTGGTGCAGGTCCAGGGCGGTCGCGCCCATCTGCGTGAAGGTGTTGCCGGTGAAGGAGATGTGGTCGGCGTTCGCGGCCTGGACGCCGGCGGGTGGGCGGTTGACGTACTGGTTGTTGCTGGTGTCGGCGGAGATGTTGTAGTTGCCGCCCTGCGCGTTCAGCAGTCCGTTCTGGCTCGCCTCGGTCCAGTTGGTCTGGGCGAAGGTGATCCCGGAGAACTGGAGGTTGTGGACGGGGGAGTCCAGGTTGTCGCCCTTGATGTCGAAGAGCGTCTGCAGGGTCGGGACCTGCACTGCGGCCGTCGACATGTCCTCCCCGTCCCGGGGCAGGTAGTAGAGCGTCTGAGCGTTCGAGTCGAGATAGAATTCGCCGGGCTCGTTGAGGAACTCGTGCGCGTTCTCGAAGTGCAGCGGGGACCCGTTGGACAGCAGTGGATAGGGCCGCTTGAAGAGGATGCCCGCCTCATGGTCCTGGATCGAGACACTGGCCATGCCGTTGGCGGTCGTGTACGACTTCAGACGCAGGTAGTTCTCCGCCCACTGCAGCTGCAGCACCATCTCGACCCGGTCGAGGTGGTCCCAGTTGGCTATCTGGGAGCTGAGCACCTTCAGGACCTGGTTGGGCTTGTCACTCGCCTGGAGCTGGAAGTTGGAGCCGATGTCCGGGTAGCGGGCGCGGGTGGCGCGCACGCCGTCGACGTACAGCTGGCGGAAGTCGAGGGAGCCGACCGACGCCTTGTACTGGCCGTTGCCTGCCGAGGTCCAGCCGGTGATCGTGCGTCCGCTCGTGACGACGGGAGTTTCGGTTCCGTAGGCCTTCCAGATGACGTTGTGGCCGCCGGTGCCCGAGTCCGCCGTGGTGAAGCCGACCGTCGAGGTGAGCGGATATGTGCCTCCGCGCAGGTTGACGACGATGTCCCCAGCCATGTTCGAGTTCACCGCGCGTACCGCGTCACGGGCCTTCTGGATCGTCCTGAAGGCCGAGGAGGTGCTCGTTCCCGGGTTGCTGTCGCTGCCGCCCGAGGGGTCGACGTAGAAGTTGGTGTCGGCCGCCGCGTGCGCCGCCTGGGCGGGCAGCACGACGGCAGACGCCATCAGCAGGACCTGGACCAGTCCTGTGATGAGCCGTGCGGGTCTCATCCGATGTTTCTCCTTACCTGGGCAGCGCGGCGCGTGACGGACGGGCCCGCACGCGTCCACGCCTCAAGCGGGGCCGTCGGAGCCGTGATCCCTCAGGTGCCAGATCTCCGGTATGTCCGACCACTGCCCCCCGGTGCCCCGATCGGGCCAGGGCTCCTGGCACGGATCGGTCAGTTTCCACCACTCCTGGGTCTCGGGGTCGGCGGCGATCGACGCCATGTCCGCCTCGAAGTCCTCGCCGGCGTACTCGAAATAGGCGAAGAGGACGTCCTGGTGGAGGAAGATGCTGTAGTTGCGGATGTGAGCGCGGTGCAGCGCTGCCTCGACTCCGGGCCAGACGGCGGAGTGCACCGCGAGGTACTCGGCCCGGCGTTCCGGCCGGAGCCTGATGGTCTGGGCGATCCTCTTCACCGCGTGTCCTCCTCGGTCTCCGTCTCGGCGGCGGACGTCCCGGGGCGGTCGGTGGCGAAGGGGGTGCCGTAGGTGGGCCTGTGCGTGCGCAGGTCCAGGCGGAGCGTCAGCCGTATGCGGGTGGACGCGGGCAGGACGACCGTGAGCAGACTGCCGTCGACGGCGGCCTCGGCTTCGGTGACGACCGGCTCCCCGTGCCCGTAGTCGTACATGTCACCGACCCAGGCGTCGTCCTGGCAGGTGGTGTAGTGCACCGATCCGATCGTGTGCTCGGCGAAGGCGCCGGCCTGGACGACGACCGTGCGGGTGGACCCGGGAGAGAGGTTGACCAGTTCGACGGTGGTGGCTTCGGGGGCGATGGAGGTGACCAGGGCCGCGACCTCCGGCGGCAGACCCGGCCGGCCGGCGTCGGCGTCGTGGTACCGCACCCGTGCCTGCTGCAGACCGCCGTTGTAGAGGACCTGGGGGCCGCCCCAGGTCAGCTGGACCAGTGCCTCGGTCGCCACCGGGTTCGACTGCTGCCACAGGTGGATGTCGGCCTCCGGCACGTCCAGGTCGCGGTAACGCTCCATGCGGGCCAGCCGGTGGCGTACCTGGGCCTGGGCCGCGGCGAGGATCCGCTCCGGGTAGTCCGGGTCGTCACCGGCGAGGAAGGCGAACCAGGCCTCCTCGTGTCCTGACTCCTCCTTGGCCCGGTAGGAGCGAACGGTGCGCCAGTCGATGCCGGAGGCCTCACGCAGCTTCTCCAGCCGGGCCCGGTCGGACTCGGAGGCAGTGTGGTGCCACAGGGCCACCGGGACGGCGGGGGTGACCGGGTTGTAGTCGAACCACCCGGTGTCGTTCCTGCGGAACGGGACGTGCAGGGTCGGTGTGCCGATGTCGTCCGGGCCGAGCTGTGCCTGCCACTTCGACGGCAGGCTGGAGTCGGAATCGGCGAAGGCCATCACCTTGCCGTTCTCGACGACGGTTTCGAGGGTGGTCGTGACCATGTCCAGGAAGCCGTCGTCGCCGGTCACCGTGGCGGCGGCGAGCGCCGCCACGCATGCCGCGTGCCCCACGCTGTGCCAGCCGTGCGGCCAGGACCAGCCGTAGTGGCCGCCGTACCAGCGGCCCTCCAGGAGGCCGCCGACCACGCCGTCCGGGCCCACGTTGTCGGGCAGGATCCCGTCGTTGGCCTCCGCCCGCTCGCGCCACGCTCCGACGTACTCGGTGATCCAGTCGCGGTAGCGGTCCTCGCCGGACAGGATCCACGCGTTGAGGACCAGACCGGCGGCCGCCAGGTTCACGGCCGTGTCGCCCGTCCCCATGCGGTCACGCATCTCCTGGCCGAGCCGGGGATCTTCGGAGAGCGGGTGGTCCGGCGCGTCGGCCGGCAGGATCCAGTCGAGCGGGAAGCCGTAGGTCTCCGCCTCCTTGAGGAGCCAGGGGTAGACGTCGCCGTCGAACAGGCCGGTGCGGTCGAGGTCGCTGCCGTTGTGCGGGCGGGTGATGATGCGCCGCTCGGCGTCGTAGTTGCCCTTGGCGGGGTCGACGTACAACTCGGCGAACCGCAGGGCGCGTTCGGCCCAGCGCTCAGGGGCGGCCATGCACAGGAAGTAGAGCAGCAGCAGGCTCTCGCCCTGGTGGAACCAGTCGTAGCCGCGCTCGTACTCGTCCTTGAGCATGCCCAGTTCGGTCAGCTGCCGGGTCACTCCCTCCCAGTGCTTCTCGCTGGCGGGCAGCAGGTCGTCGGCGCCGCCGAGGAGGTACAGCTGCGGCCAGTTGAAGAACACCTCGTAGAAGTCGTCCACGCCGTCGCGTGTGGTGAGCTCGCCGCCGTATCTCAGACGCCCGTCAGGGCCGGTGAAGTCGCGGGCGAAGCGTCGCCAGGCGTGGTCGAGCAGGTCGAACAGGGCACGCTGGGCAACGGCCCAGCCGGGGGGTTCGAGCAGCGGGACGCGGGCTCGCAGTTCTGGCGAGACATGAGGCGAGGGGGCCTCGCCGGAGGCATGGCCGGCCGGAGTGAGGGACATGGAACGGTCTCCGTTCGGGTGGGGGAGGCGCCTGACGGGTGGCGGTGGCCGGACCCGGGCCGCGGATCAGAACGTCATTCCTTGGTGGCGCCCGCAAGCATCCCCGCGACAAGGAAGCGCTGGGAGAAGAGGAAGACGACCAGGACGGGGGTGATGGCCAGCAGGGTGGCCAGCGCGAGCTGGGGCCGCTCGATCGCGAGGGAGCCGACCGTCGGGTTGAAGGACGGGACACTGCTGAGCAGGGTGCCGACCCCCACCTGTACGGGCATCTGGTCGCTCTCCGGGAGCATCACGTACGGCAGGAAGTAGTTGGTCCAGTTGGCCACGAAGCTGAAGAATCCGACGAGTGCGACGACGGGTGTGGCGAGGGGGAGGGCGATGTGCCGGAACACCCCGAACTCGCTGCAGCCGTCCATGCGCGCGGCGGCCAGCAGGTCCTTGGGGACCGCGGTGGTGAAGTAGATGTAGGTCAGGTACACGCCGAACGGATAGAACGAGTACGGCAGGACGATCGACCACATCGTGCCGATCAGGTGTACCGCGTTGATCTCCAGGAACAGCGGCACCACCAGGGTCGCGTTCGGCATCAGCATCACGACCAGTGTCGAGACCAGCAGCACGTGCCGGCCCCGGAACTCCGTCATCGCCAGCGCGTATCCCGCGGGCACGGCCACACACAGCGTGATGACCAGCGAGACGCCCGCGTAGAGGGCGGAGTTGCCCAGCCAGATCAGGATCGCGCCGTCCTGGAACGAGTCGAGCGCGTGCCAGTTGGCCTTCAGCGCGTGCCAGGATCCGAACGAGAGCGGGTTGCCGTGGACGAGCTGCTGGTCCGTCTTGGTCGCGGCCAGGAGGAGCCAGAGCACCGGCAGGACGAAGAACACGGTGAACGCCAGGAGCACGGCGGCCACCATCAGTCGGGACCCCTGTCGGCGCGCGAGGGCGGGACGCGGCCGGGGCGTCTTGTGCGGCAGGGGGCTCGGGCTCACGGTGGTCTCTCCGGGGCGCGGACGCACGGCGGGGCTCTGGGCGGTCTCAGTCGGCATCGAAGAATCCCGATCGTGTGACGAACAGGGCGGCGGCCGAGAGGCTGACGACCAGGAGCTCGACGGAGACGGCCGCGGCGCCGTTGATGTTGTTCATCTGGAAGGCGAAGTCGTACGACAACTGGTTGAGCGAGTAGTCGCGCCCGGCCACTCCGACGCTGGCCAGGGACAGCAGCTGGGGTTCGACGAACAGCTGCGCGCCACCGGCGAAGGCGAGGATGACCATGTAGACGATCCACTTGCGCAGCATGGGGATCTGTACCCGCCACGCCGTCTGCCAGGGCCCCGCGCCATCGATGCGGGCGGCCTCCATCACGTCCCTCGGAATGTTGTTCAGCGCGCCGTAGATGACGACGATCCAGCCGCCCGCGCCGGTCCAGAAGGCGATGAGGGTGAACAGTATCGGCAGATGTCCAGGGGCGATGACCTGACCGAAGGTGTCGTAACCCAGGGCGCCCAGCAGGGCGGAGACCGGGCTGACCGTCGGGTCGAGCATGAACAGCCACACCAGCACACTCGCGGCGCCGGCGAGTGCGCCGGGGATGTAGAAGAGGAACCGGAGCGCCTTGCTCGCCGCCCCGGACGCCAGCCGGTGCAGCAGCAGGGCCAGCCCCACCACGATGACGACCAGCGAGGCCAGCCAGAACAGGAGGTAGAGCGCCACGTGGCCGATCGCGGGCACGAACCGGAAGTCCTGTGCCGTGGTGGTGAAGTTGTCGAAGCCGGTGAAGGCGCCCCCGGCGTCGCTGAAGGCGAAGTAGACGGCGTACGCGGTGGGCACGATGCCGAACGCGATCAGCAGGACCACGTAGGCGGCGACGAAGGCCATGCCGGCCCGGCTCTGCCGCGCGCCGCCGCGAGGGCGACGCGAGCCAGAGCCGGCCGAGGTGTGCGTCAGGGTCACTGGGAGACCTTGTATCCGTTGGACTGGGCGTACTTGACGATCGAGTCCTTCCAGGCCGGCAGCAGCGAGACGATGCTCTTGCCCTGGGTCAGGCCCGGCTTGACGGTGGCGGCCCAGATGGCCTCCTGGCTGAACTGGCCGGAGCCCCAGCCGGACCACACCTGGGTCGAGGCGTCCTTGAGGACGCCGATGTCGCCCGCGAAGTAGCCCGAGTCGTTCTGCTGCTTGAGCCAGACCTCGGCGGCCGGCGCGTACGCCGGGAAGCCCGGGGCGAGCTTGCCCTGGTAGGCGTTGTCCGTGGTGACCCAGGTCAGGAAGTCGGTGGCCGCCTTGAGGTGCGCCGAGTGCTGCGACAGCAGCCAGGTGCCGCCGCCGACGTTGCCGGTGGACGGCGAGGTCTCGCCCTGCCACTGCGGCATGGGGGCCGCGCCGATGGTCTTGGCCGGCGTCTTGAAGGTGCCCTGGAACAGCGCGCCCCCGTACCAGGCCGGACCGGGCATCATCAGCACCTTGTCGGCCTTGTTCTTGCCGAAGTCGGTGCTGAACACCCCACTGATCGACATGGACTTGTTCGCGATGAGCCCGTCCATGAGCTTGGCCATCTTCGTGCAGTTCTCGCTGGTGGTGTTCACCGAGACGGCCTTGGGGCCGGTGATGTCGTTGGCGCCGCACTTGCTCGCCCAGAGGTAGATCTCCGGTGTGTAGGAGTCACCGGCGTCACCGACGAGGTACCCGGGGTGTTCCTTGGCCACCTTGTCGCCGAGCTTCTGGAAGTCCTCCCACGTCGTCGGCACCTGGTAGCCGAACTTCTTCATCAGTGGGGCGTTGTACCAGAGGACGGCCTGCGAGAGGTCGTTGCGCAGGCAGTAGACGGTTCCGTTCACCGTGCAGACGTTGTTGGCGCCCTTGGCGAACTTGCCGAGGGTGGCCTCGGGGATGAGGCCCTTGTTCAGCGGGGCCAGGAACTTCTGGTCGACCGCCCATGTGGCCTCGTTGTTCTGCGAGCTGAAGACGACGTCCGGCCAGCCCTTGCCGGTGCGGTCGAAGAGCTGGACCTTCGTCTGCAGGTAGTTCGACCCGTTGGCGTCACCGTCGTAGGTGACGATGTCCATCTTCACCTCGGGGTGTTCCTTCTGGTACAGGTTCGCGGCGGCCACCCGGGTCGAGTCCACCCACACGGTCAACGCGCCCTCCTTCTGCGGGACCTGGGCGAAGCCGTCCTTGGCGGTCGTCGCCGTGCCGCCGCCACCGCAGGCTGTCGCCGCCGCCAGCACTGTGGCGACGCACCCCGCCAGGAGCGCCGAGCGCTTCCCGGCCGACGCTCTTCTTCGGGCACCGGACTGCTTCATTGCGGTCATGTGTTACTCCACTACGTTGCGGGCGCCCGAGCAGAAGCGAAAAGGGCGGCGACCAGGTGACGCCGCGCGTGGCGGCGTCGGGGCACAGGCGTCACGGACGACTGCTTCCGTGCCTGTTGTCGGAAGAAATTAGGCGCCTCATATTGGCGTGGGTCAAGTAGATGAGCAGTCACATGTTTCATCAGTTCCGAGGATTTGGTGATGCTTATGTACTGAATTGCACGTTATTTGGCGTTATTGGTGTGGTGATCTTCAAGGAGAGTCATCTCTCCTCTCCCTTATAAGTACGATTCATTTGGCGAGTGAGGTAGCATGCGAGCGACTTCGAGGTGGCCAGGTGTGGTCCCTCGAGACCACCAGGGGAGGCAGAGCAGATGAGCGACACGTCCGAGGCCGCGGCGGTTGCGCCGACAGGAGAGGAGACGGTGCGCAATTACAGGCCGGGCTATGAACTGGTCGCGGAGCGGATCCTCGAGTTCATCGGTGAGTCGAGCCTGGTCCCGGGCGACAGGCTGCCCACGGAGAACGATCTCGCCGGGCGACTGGGCACCAGCCGGGCGGTGGTCCGGGAGGCCGTCAAGATCCTTTCGGCGCTGGGCCGTGTACGGGCGCACAAGGGGCGGGGCCTCTTCGTCGCGGACGACGAAGGCATGCTGACGGCAAGCCGCTGGGGCGGCTTCTTCCGGCCCACCGACCTCGACCACATCTTCATGCTGTTCGAGTTCCGCAGGGTGCAGGAAATGGCCGCGGCCACCCTGGCGGCCACCCGTGCGACGCCCGCCGATCTGCGGGCCATCGAAGTGGCTGTGGAGACATGTCGTCATGGTTTCGTCCACGACCAGGTCGAGGTGTTCAACCAGGCGGACGAGGACTTCCACGTCGCCGTCGCGGGGGCGGCGCGCAACAGCTTCCTCGTGGCTGCCGTGCGCGACGCCCGCCGCCTGCAGCGTCAGTCCAGCAACTTCGGGCTGCACGACACCCTCGGGCCTCGCTCCGAGGCCGCGGTCGAGGAGCATGCCGCGATCTACGAGGCCATCCGGGACGGCCGGCCCGAGGCCGCTGCCGACGCCACAGCTCTGCACCTCGACAGGACACTCGAGGACTACCGGCAGGAGATCCAGCGGAGGGTGTTCGGGTAGCGGGAGGGACGGGCGTGGTCAGGACGACCGCCGTGCGGAACGGCACTGGGCCCTTGTCGACGCGACGCGGCAGAGGAGCGAGGACTCGGCGCGGCGACCTACCGGGGCGAGACTGCGGCGGACCGCGCCTGGACCGGAAGGCCAGCGGCCTGCCTGCTCGGCCGTGGCTCTCCGTCCGGCGACGTGGCGGCGGGGAATTCGTGGAGTCCGTCCCCCGTCGGGCCGGTCCCGCTTCGGAGTCGGCGGCGAACCGCCCGCGGGGACCGCTCGACGCGGTCCCGAGCGGGCGCGATCATGTGCCGAGGCCCCAGTGCGCAGCGATGTCGAGAGGTGGTTCGTGGACATCCCGTGGGTCCGGACCGACCAGGTGGGTGGTTCCGGTGGGCGAGCCAGCGAGGTCGTGAGCCGGCCAGCCCGGATCGCCGGTCCGCAGGAACCGGCTCCAGGCGGTGGCGAGTTGGTCGCGGACGGCCCGGTTGTCGGGGGTATCGATGTCCAGGGCCGTGAGTCTGTCACCGAGGTAGAACGCCTCGGCGCCGTGGAACGCGCCTGTGCCGGCTCCGAAGGGTTCGGCGGACAGGAGGTAGCTGTGGGCGGGGCCGCCGGCCGCGACCTGGGTGCGGGCGAGCCGGGCGGACGGGACGCGGTAGACGGCGTCGCTGAGGAACAGCGTACGCAGGTCGCGCAGTTCGTCCGGTGCCGCGGCAGAGGTGCCGCCGGGCCGGGGGGCCGCGGCCCGCAGCCGTACGCGGTACGCCTCCAGGAGGGCCGGCGGGTCGACGACGTTTGCCCGGGCCATCTCGGCCGTCAGGGCGTCCTCGTCGGCTGGACGGTAGCCAGCACCACCGAGCTCCGCCCACATCCGGATCTCGTCGCGGTTGGCGCCGATCAGGAGCGGGATGCCGACGGCGGCTCCGGCCGCGACGGCGTCGAGGGGGCGTGCAGGCAGCACCGTGCCGTCGTGGACCACGCCCCAGATGCGTCCGCCCGGCAGGTTACGACGGCCGATGTCGGAGTCGACGACGGAGGACTGCGCGTCGAGGATGCGGCCGAGCGAGGCGGTCGCCAGTTCGTCGAGGGATGCGACGCCCGCAGCGGAGAGGAAGTTCTCGGTGAGTGCCCGCGCGATGTCGGGGGACTGCACGCGCGTGACACTGCCGCTCTGCAGGATCGCCTTGTGGAACAGACCCTTCGCGTCCGGGAGCGCCAGCAGCGCCCCGACGGAGAACGCGCCGGCCGATGCACCGGCGACCGTGACATTGCCGGGGTCGCCGCCGAAACGGCCGGCGTTGTCGCGGATCCAGCGCAGGGCGGCCGTCTGGTCCTGGAGGCCGAGGTTGGCGCTCGCTGCCCACCGGTCGCCGCCCGGTCCCGCCGGGTGGAGCCAACCGAGCGCCCCCACGCGGTAGTTCGCGGCCACCACGACCGCGCCGGTCAGCCGGGAGAGCGCCGCGCCGTCGAAGCTCGGCGGCGACGCCGTGCCGGTCTCGAACCCTCCTCCGTAGATCCACATCAGCACGGGCAGTCGGCCTTCGAGGCAGGGGGTCCACACGTTCAGGTACAGGCAGTCCTCGGAGAATGTGCCGTCGGCGGCGCCGAGGGCCCGGGCGACGCCGACCGCGTGGGGACCGAGCGCCTCCAGCTCGGGTGTGATCCCGGCGTGCTGAGCCGGTGCCGCCGGGAACCCCGCGGCGTCGCGGACACCGGACCACGGCACGGCGGGCTCCGGCGGTCGCAGCCGCAGCCCGCCCACGGGGGGAGCGGCGAAGGGGATTCCGGCGAAGCACAGGCCCTCGTCGGCGGAGACTCCGCGGACCGCTCCGTGGGTGGTCGCCACCACCGGGCGCGCGATCGTGTGGGGGTCAAGCATCTTGTTTCCGCCTTTCACAGTCGGGTTCGCGCGGGTGCCGGCACCGTGGGCTGCCCGTCCGACGACCCGTCGGGCAGCTCCATCTCCAACAGACACATGGCCAGGGCCTTGCCGTGCGCGTCCAGGGCCAGGGAACGGGTCACCCCGCCGTCCAGTGCGTCCTCCAGGACGAACTTCAATGCTGCCAGCCCTGCCACCTCGTAGCGCCGCACGGTACCCCGGGCGACGTCTGCCAGATGGGCGCGCACCCGGTCCGCCGTCACCTGGTCGCGCAGCAGCGGGAAGTCGGCCGGGCGGCGGGCGATCACGGTGATGTCCGCGCACGTGCCCTTGTCCCCCGACCGGGCGTCGGCGAAGTCGTACAGTCTCATCGGTTCAGGCCTTCAGCAGGTGGACGTCGGTGCGCACCAGATGGCGCGGCAACATGACGGAGGCCACGGCGATGTTCTCCCGCGCGGAACGTGTCGCCCCAGCCCCGCCGGCCGGACCGTTCAGCCACAGCGCCGTCACCTCCCGCCCCACCCGGCGGGCATCGGTCAGTGTGGCGGTACGTGCGGCGACCCGCGCACGGACCTCGGGTGCCGGGCGGTGGCCCGATCCGCCGCCGTCGGGGCCGCGGTGGACGGCGTCGACGCCGATCAGGTCGAACCGCGTCTCCGCACCGTCCAGACCGAGCAGTCGCAGACGTTCACGGACGATGTCCAGCGCGAGGCGCCCCCGGGCCTCCACGTTCGCGCCGGCGTAGGAGATCTGCCCCTCGCCGATGAAGCCGTCACGGTAGGCCACCGACACCTTCAGCCGGTCCGGGCGTGGTCCGCCGGAGATCCCCGACACGGCCACGCGGTCCTCGTCGACCCGCGTGATGCGGGCCCCGGAGAAGTCGGCCACCGTGTCCGGGGTTACGTACCCGGCGGGGTCGTGCACCTCGTACAACAGCTGCTCGGCGACGGTCGCCTCGGTCACCCGTCCGCCCGAGCCGGGCACCTTCGAGACGCTGAAGGAACCGTCGGCGCAGATGTCGGCGAAGGGGAAGCCGAGCCGCGCGAGTCCGGGCACCTCCTTCACCCCGGGATCGGCGAAGTAGCCGCCGGTGACCTGTCCCGCGCACTCCAGGAGGTGTCCCGCGGCCGTACCGCGTGCCAGCGTCTCCCAGTCGTCCTCGGCCCAGCCGAACTCGTGCACCATCGGTGCCAGGAACAGCGACGGGTCGGCCACCCGTCCGCACACCACCACGTCCGCGCCCGTCTGAAGCGCCTCCACCACTGGTCCGATGCCGAGGTACGCGTTGGCGGCGACGATCCCCTCGCCCAGCCCCGCGACCGTTCCCGAGGCGCCGGTCAACGGCAGATCCGACCCCCGGACGATGTCCAGCACGTCGTCCCCGGTCACCGCCGCGACCCGCAGCCCGTCCAGGCCGAGGCGGCGGGCGACATCGAGGATCGCACGGGCGGCGGCCAGCGGGTTGGCCGCGCCCATGTTGGTCACCACCCGCACGCCACGCGCCACGCACGGTGCGAGGACGGCTTCCATGCGCTCGACGAGCCACTCGTTGAACCCCGACTCCGCATCGGACAACCGTTCCAACTGGGCCAGTGCCACGGTCCGCTCGGCCAGGCACTCGAACACCAGGTAGTTCAGGGCGCCGCCCTCGACGAGCTCGACCGCAGGCTCCACCCGGTCGTCCGCGAACCCGGCGCCGCAGCCGATCCGCACCGTTCTCATCCGTGCCTCGTGGTCTGTTCGGGTCACACGGGGCGCGGGCCGCCCGCACGCCGTTCATACGGTCCGAAGGGCGACAGCACGGCCGTGTACTGATTGAAACGTTCCATGTGTCGGCCAAGGCTATGCGTGAAAACAGAATGCTGCAAGGTATTGGCATGCCGAGGACCGCGTGGACGGCTGCCGGGACGGTGGACACCCGCGGCGTCCGGGTGGCGGACCCGCCTCCGCGGCCGGCCCCCGGACCGGTCGGGCGGACCCGCCGTGCGTGGACCTCCCCGGCTCCGGCCCGCCTTCGCCGGGGCTCACCGGTCCTGGGTGCGGCCTTCGTAGTCGTGTCGGGCGGCGGCGATGGCGCCGTGGTGCGCGTCGGCCCACTCCACGAGGCCTATGACCGGCAGGAGGAACGAGTGCCCCAGCTCGGTCAGGGCGTACTCCACGCGAGGAGGTACCTCCGGGAAGACCGTGCGCCGTACGAATCCGTCCTGTTCGAGCTGGCGCAGGGTGCGCGCCAGCATCTGCTTCGAGATGTCGCCGATCTCCCGCGACAGCTCACTGAAGCGTTTCGTCCCGTCCGCCAGCGTCGTGACGACGAGCAGACTCCACTGGTCGCCGACCCGGTTCAGCACGTCGCGGACGACGCAGTGGGGATCGAGTGCGGTCTTCCGCTTCTCCAGGAAGCCCGACGCGGTGTGTGACATACGAGAGCCCTTCGTTCCCTCCCAGGGTCACACGGATGCGACCTGGTCTCGGCAAAGTTCCTTCTTGTGGGGCGTTTCGGCAGGTCATACGGTCGGTTTCACCGGGGACGCCGGATTCCGTCAAACATGACCACAGGGAAGTACTCATGAGCGAGGCCACAGGTTCCGCGGTGGCGGCGGTGCCGTCCCAGGACGAGGAGAACGCGGCGGTGGAGGGTGTGATCCGGCACCACGTGCTCGCCCTGAACAGCGCCGACGAAGACGCGATCGCCGCCGACTGGGCACCCTCCGGCACTCTGGTCGACGCCTTCCCGCCCTTCGTCTGGGAGGGCGACTCTCCGACGCGGAAGTGGTGGAGGGATCTGCGGGCCGCCATCGGGTCGGCGGGCCTGACCACGGTCGAGTTCGAACTCGGCGACTGGCAGCGGATCTCCGTCGCAGGCGACCACGCGTACGCCGTCGCCCACGCCAAGGCGGACGTCTTCGGCCCGGAACTCGCCGTCGAGGCACGGGGGACCTGGACGTTCGTGCTGACCAGGTCCGGCGAGCAGTGGAAGATCGTGTCGTGGAACTGGGGAGGGCCGCCGAACACGCCCGTCCGGCGCTGACGCCCACAGCGGTGCACTCCGTGGGGGCGCCGGGTTCTCCGGTGCCCCCAGCGGCGGCTCGGTGCCGTTCGCACCGGCCGGTGCAGGCCGGTGCGGTGGTACCGCGTCGCCGCGGTGCCGGGCGGCCCGCGCCGGGTGGCTCCCGAGGGGCAGCCGCGCGGCGCCGTGTGTTCCACGTCCTGCGGGACGTCAGTGGTCCTGGAAGAAGCGCCACATCAGCTGGTTCGCGCTGATCTCCTGGGTGACCGTTCCCAGCACGGGCGGCCACGGCACGGTCGCCCCCGGCCAGGTGTGGCCGCCCCCTTCGATGACGTACATGGTGACGTCGGCGCCCCCGCGGCAACCGGTGTGGTCGGTGCGGGTCACGTGTTCGGAGACCCTGGTGTCCCGGGGCTCCCGGCGGCAGCCGTCGAGGGCCGCCCATCGGTTCGTGGCGGCGACGGCGCCGTAACCCCAGTACGCCGCACCGCCGCCCGCGAACGGGTTGATCTGGTCGCCGGTGCCGGCGAACGCCAGGACCGGCACCGGCCGTCCGGGCGTACAGGTCTCGGGGTCGGGTACGAAGCCGCCGCCGGCCCCCGCCGTCGGAGCGCCCGCCCGCAGCCCCGCCACCGCTGCGATCGCCGCCACCCGGCCCGGATGGTCGCAGGCGTACTGCGACACCATCCGGGCGCCGCCGGAGTAGCCGGTCGCGTAGACCCTGCCCGCGTCGGCGCAGCCGGCGCGCACGAGCTGCGTGATCGTGTCGGTCAGGAACTGCTCGTCGTCCGGCCCGTCCCCGTCGGTGACGTGAGGCACGTTCCACTGGTATCCGGCGCCCACGACCATGGCGCCCTGGGGTGCGGCCACCAGGAAGCCCTCACTCTCGGCGGTCTCCTCCAACTGGCTGCCGTCCAGCTGATTGGCCGCGGTGCCCTGGCTGCCGTGCAGGTTGAGCACCAGGGGCAGTCGGCCGCGTACGGCCGTGCGGTGCGGTGCGTACACCACCACGAGCCGGTCCAGTCCGCCGGAACGGACGGTGAGGGTCGTGCGGCCCGGCTCCAGCGGGCAGCCGCGGTAGGCCGCGGTGCCGTCCTCGGCGGCTGCCGAGGACGGCACCATGACCGCGGCGGTGACAAGTGCGGCTGTCGCACAGGCGAACAGGGTGCGGAACAGGTGTCTGTGTCGGTACATGTGGCAACTCCCCTTGAACGCGGCTCGGGGCCCCGGCTGTGCCCGGGTCCGCGTGACCGCAGGGCCGGGCGGACCCGGGTGACGTCCGTCGGCGGAGGGTGAGGTCCGCCGGCCGGGCCGGGGTCGGCCGGAACCCTACTCCCTAATGCCGAACGTGACTAGGTTTTGGGGCGGTGGTCGTGCCGCTGTCGTGCGGGTGCCGTCGCCGCGGGGTGTTCGCCGCCCCGCGGCGACGGCGGTCCTCTGCCGACCGGTTTGGCCCCGTCGGCCGGGGCGTGCCGTCAGAACATGGTGTTGTCGTTCGCGGCGGTCGTCGGCACGCTCTGGATCACGTCCCAGTGCTCCACGACCTTGCCGTCGCGGATGCGGAAGATGTCCACGATGGCCAGGCCGGAGTCCCCGGGCGAGGGGACGAAGTGGCTGTGGAACGCCACCAGATCGCCCTCCGCGATGATCCTCTTCGGTCGGACCTCGAGCTGCGGGGACTGCTGGAACAGGCCGGCGAGACCGGCCCGCGCCCCTTCCGGGCCGTCCGCGATGCCGGGGTTGTGCTGGTGGTACTCGGGTGCCACATAGGCGTCGATGGCGGACAGGTCCTGGCGGACGAGCAGTCGGTCGTAGTAGTCGGCCGCCAGCTTCTTGTTGCGCTCGGTGAGCCATCGCTGTCCAGGGGCGGACGTCTGCGGCCGGCTGAGGGTGGAGAACATGTCGTTGCCGCTGACGGAGGTGGCGGGCACGTCCTCCAGTACGTCCCAGTGCTCGGCGATCTTCCCTCCCTGGAAGCGGAAGATGTCGACGACCGCGCTACCACGGGTGCCCGGCGTCGCGACGAGGTGGGAGTGCACGAGAACCAGGTCGCCCTCGGCGATGACGCGCTTCACCGAGTACGTGGCCCGCGGGAACTGCTGGTGGAAGGAGCGGCCGACCGCCTTGAGGGCCGCCGCGCCATCGCCGACCTGCGGATTGTGCTGGATGTAGTCCGCGCGCACGAACCGGTCGACGACACCGGTGTCGCCCCGCTCGAACACGCCCTTGAGGACCTGGACGGCGACGGACTTCTGGTGGGCGAGCCGGGAGCTGTCGCCCTGGTGGTGCTGCTGGGTGACGGTCGTGGTGGTGGCCGACGCGGCGGGAACGATGCCGACGGCGGTGAGTGCCACCGCCGCGAGTGCGGCGGTGGCGGCCCTGCGGGCGGAGGTGCGGGCAGACATGGACTCTCCTGAGTGGTTCCAAGATCGAAAGATGCTTACCACGAGGTAGCGCTAACCATTGGTAAGCGCCAGTCTGCCTGTAGGTGATGCTGTAAGGCAAGCCATTTCGCTGACGATGCAGCTAACTTCTCGCGAGTCCTGGGGAATTGATCCAGCATTTGTGGGGTTATGTCTTCTTTGCTCCACTATAGATTGGTGCCATGTCAGTGTTGTGGGGAGGGGTCAGTCGCTGCTGCGGGCCCTGCGGACCGGAACCGGTTTTCTGTCCTCGACGACGGTGTTGCTGATGGTGCCGAGGCCTTCCACCGTCATGGTCACCCTGTCGCCGGGGACGAGCGGGGGAGGGTCCAGCCTGCCCCGCCGGCCCCAGAACTCGGCGAGGCATCCGTTGCCGCGGGTGCCCGAGCCGAGCACGTCGCCCGGGCGGACCTCGGTGCCGCGGGAGGCGTACGACGTCATCTCCTCGAACGTCCAGGCCATGTTGGCGAGCCTGTCGCGACCGACGGTGACGCCGTTGACGTCGACGCGGAGTCCCAGGTCCAGGCGCCCTTCGTCATCGCGGTGGGCGTCGAGTTCGTCGGTCGTGACGAGCCAGGGCCCGAGGGTGGTCGCGGCGTCCTTCCCCTTCGTCGGGCCGAGCCCGACCTGCATCTCGAAGGCCTGCAGGTCGCGCGGTCCAGTCGTTGAGGATCGTGTAGCCGAGGATGTGGTCCCGGCCCTGCTCCGGGGTCAGGTCGCGGCCCGGTGCCGCCGATGACCGCGGCGACCTCCAGCTCGAAGTCGAACCTCCCGCAGCCGGGCGGCACGGGCACGTCGTCGCAGGCTCCCACGACGACGTACGGGTTGGTGAAGTAGAAGGCGGGCCGGGCGTACCACGCCGCCGGGATGTCGTCCCCGAACCCCCGCGCGACACCGGCCAGATGCTGCTCGAAGGCCATGAACTCGCGGATCACGTGGAGCAGGGCTACGAGGCCACGACGATGGAGCACATCGCAGATCGGGCCGACCTGTCACGGGCCACGGTCTTCAACCACTTCGCCCAGAAGGCGGGCATCATCGAGGAGTGGGGGTGCGACGGCGGGCGAGGGTCCTGGAGATCCTCCGGCGGGAACACGCGGAGCAACGGTCGGTAGGCGAGCGGCTCCGGCGCTACATCGGCGAACTGGCGACGCTGAACATCGACTCCCGTGCGGAGACGTCCTCATGGAGGCCTCGGCCCGGTTTGGACAGCTGCTGCGTGATCCGTCTCCCGAACGGGAACTCGCCCGCATCGTCGAGGACGGCGTACGGCGAGGAGAGGTCCGGCGGGGTGTGGACCCCGCCGAGGCGGGCTCGCTCATCGCGGCCTGATACTTCGCGAGCGTCCTGCGCTGGACGGCCGCCGACCCGGAGCCCTTCGACCTGCGCGAGCGCCTGGACCGGACGCTCGACATGATCCTGTTCGGCGTCCTCGACGCGGCGGGCGGGCCGCCGGCACCGCCTCATGAGGTACGACAACCATGACGAGGTCATCGGCATCGCGGGCCGCATCGGCGGTGTCCTGTGCCACCGCGACGCCCACGGGGGGCCCGGCTCGTCGCGGCCGCCCGAGCCCCGGACCACAGGCGCGTCCTGACCCCGGCACGGGTTCGGTCCGGGCACCGCCGCGCAGGTCCTCGCGGCACCGGGGCGGGATCGTGGTCCCCACCACCCGATGCCCCCGGCCCGCACGGGAGTCGACCGAACCCCGTCGCGGACGCGGGCGGGCGAGGCGGCTCCCCTCGGGCGGGCGTCCGTCCGTGTCCGGCCGGTGGCGTGAGCCCGGTACGCGGACGCCGGCCGGGCGACCGGCCGACGGCGCCGGGCTCCGCGCGATGGGGTTCGACGACGGTTCGGGACGCGTCGAGTGCCCGACAGCCCGCCCGCAGCACGGGATGCGTTGACCGCCGTTGGCCCCGAGACGGTCGGCGAGGAAGACCTGGAGACCTCGGTCCGCGGAGTGACGGTGCAAGACGCCGTGGCCGCCCCGCATTTCGCCGTACCGGAGACCGGAACGGAACGGCACGCCGGCCGAGCGGTCCTTCTAGTCTCGCGCGGGTGGCCGACGTGACGAGGTGTCGCCTCACCCAGGCGCTGCCGTTCTCGACGACCTGCACGTCGACGCCTTGGGTGTCTCACCGATCAGGAGGTCGTGCGGTGGCATGGATCAGAGTGTGCGCCATCGGGTGCGTGGAGAGCGCGGACCAATTCCGGGTCCGGAGCGGACCGGCCCGGGTCCCGACCGGTGGTCGCCGGGGTCGGAACGACTCAGGGACGGTCCCGGCATGACCTCGCTGGAGGACGCGCCCGTCGCCGTTCAGGGCTGGTTCGCCGCGGAGCAGTCCGCCGACCAGGCGGCCGGACTGCGGACCGTGCTCGGGCGCGATGTCGTGATGGACTTCGGCGGGCAGAAGATACGAGGCGTCGACGCTGTCGTCGCCACGGTCACCTTCGCGATGCCGGCCGGCTGGCTCGGCGACGCCGAGTGGAGCCTGCTTCCCGTGGGCGCGGCGGGGCAGGTGACGGTCCGGGCGACCGGCGCCGGCGGAACCCAGTTGCAGGTGTTCGTGCCGGGGGCGCCGGCACAGCGGATGGACGCCATGGACCTCATGTTCACCCTGAATGAGGACGGTCTGATCGTCGGCCTGGCCGGACAGGCGCACCAGCCCGAACCACCCGGCCTGCCGCGTCCGTTGCGGGCGGGGGACACCGCACCCGACTTCGTGCTGCCGGACGTCGAGGGCGGTGAGGTCCCCGCGCGCCGGGAGGGGGCGGCCACGATCGTCGTCTTCGTGAGCAACCACTGCCCGTTCTCCCTGGCCTGGCACGACAGGCTGGAGCAGGTCGGGCGGGACTACTCGGCCCGCGGCGTGCGCCTCCTGCACGTCAACTCCAACGACCCCGCGCAGGGCGCCAAGGACGGCGTGGACCACTGCCGCGAGCGGGTTGCCGAGGGGCACTTCGCCGGTCCGTACCTGGTTGACGAGGGCCAGGCGGTGGCGCGCAGTTGGGGCGCCCGCCGCACCCCGGAGGTGTTCGTCGTCGACGAGCACGGCACGGTCGCCTACCACGGTGCCCCCGACTCGGATGCGACCGATGCCGCCCAGAACGCGGGCTGGCTGCGTGCCGCGCTGGAGCAGGTGCTGGCCGGTACGGCCCCGGACCCCGCCGACACCGAGCCCGTCGGCTGCTCGATCAAGTGGACACAGCGATGAGGACCCCGCACACACACCATGGCCCGGAGCGCCGGCTCGGCGCGCCGTTCAGGTCACGCGACGACTTCTGGGAGGTATGCGCATGACGTATCCGGACAAGGCGCCCGCCAGCGTTCAGGGCTGGTTCGCGGCCGAGAAGTCCGCCGACCCGGCAGCGGGAATGCGGGCCGTGCTCGCACCCGATGTGGTGTTCGACTTCGGCGGACGCAGGACCCAGGGCGTCGACAACGTCGTCATGATCGTCGGTCTTATGATGCCCGCGGGGTGGCTCGGAGAGGTCGAGTGGAGGGTGCTGCCGGTCGCGACGGACGGGAAGGTGACGGTGCGGGGTGTCGGCCCCGGCGGCGCCCCGCTGCCCAGTCCCGGAGGACCCATGGGCGCCATCGACTTCACGTTCACGCTGGACGCCGACGGCCTGATCAGCGAGATCGCCCCGCAGCCGCATCACCCCGAACCCGAAGACATGATCCAGCCGTTGCGACCGGGGGACACCGCACCCGCCTTTGAGTTGCCTGACGTGGACGGCGCCGAGGTCGCCCTGCGCCCGGAGGAGTCGAGGGCCACGGTCGTGGTCTTCACGTGCAACCACTGCCCGTTCTCCCTCGGCTGGCACGACAGGGTGCAACGGGCCGCGCGGGACTACGCGGCCCGCGGTGTGCGCTTCCTGCACATCAACCCCAACGACCCCGCCGTCAACCCCAAGGACGGTGTCGAGCACTCCCGGAAGCGGGTCGCCGAGGGGGAATTCGCCGGTCCGTACCTCGTCGACGAGGGCCAGGCCGTGGCGCGCCGCTGGGGAGCCCGGCACACCCCGGAGGTGTTCGTCGTCGACGAGCACGGCACGGTCGCCTACCACGGCGCCCCCGACGCCGACGTGGCAGACGACTCGCTGAACGCGGGCTGGCTGCGTGGCGCGCTGGAGCACGTGCTCGCCGGTACGGCCCCGGACCCCGCCGACACCGAGCCCGTGGGCTGCTCGATCAAGTGGAACCGATGAAAGCCGCCCCGCGGGTGGAACTGCTGTGGTGGTCCGGCTGCCCTTCCCACAAGACGGCCCGGGCCATGCTCGAGGAGGCGATGACGGGACTCGGGCTGGATCCGGCCGGCATCGAGACCGTGCAGGTCGTCACCGACGCGGACGCGGCCCGGGAACGCTTCACGGGCTCGCCCACCATTCGCGTCGACGGCAGGGACATCGAGCCGCCGGAGGAGGACGCGTCCCCCGCACTCGCGTGCCGCGTCTACTTCCGCCACGACGGTCGGCCGAGCCCTCTGCCCGATCCCGCTCAGGTCCGTCACGCCCTGGAGCAGGCACTCGACCACGCCTGACGCGCCTGGATCCGCCAGGCCTGAAGACCTGTCGCACCGCGGTGAGGAGATGTGCGGGCGCGACGGCCGGCGGTAGTGGCGACCTCCCCTATGCCGCCACCGCCGGTCATCGTGCCCGCACATCTCTCGAGGAGGAATGCGATACCACCGGTCCAACCGGCATTCGGCGTCCCTGCCCGACCACCATGTGGCTCTCGCACATCAGTTGGCCGACTACTGCGTACGCTGGAGGCGTTGGATCGGCCGGCCCGGAGTTCGCAAAGGGCGATTCCGTTGTCAGCGCGCCAGTTGTCATCGGTGGTCCGTACGGGACCAGGGGGCCGACGTGGTTCTTGTGCGTTTACTTTTGCGGAATCCGGATGCTCCGGCGAATCTTTGCACTTCGCGCGCGTAATCCGTCTTTCCCGGTACTGCAGCTCTGAAATCAGCGAAGAACTATGTGTACAACGCACGTGACCTGGGGCGTTCCGCTCCCCGGGACGGATTTCGGCCACGGGCTGAATCGGGGGCAATACTCCAGCCGAGCCGCAGCGTTCGATCCCTGAGGAGGCCCCCGTGGGCAGTCGTATCACCAAGTCCATCGTGACCGTCCTGGCCGCCGGCCTGGCGGCCACTGCCCTCACCGCTTGCTCGTCCGATTCGAGTTCCACCACCGCCTCCACGAAAACACACGGACCCGCCACAGCCGGTCAGAAGGAGGCGGCCGCGTTTCTCGCGAAGTACATCGCCAATCCGACGTCCATCGGTGACCTGAAAACACTTCCCGAGAGACCCCCGACGGGGAAGTCCGTCATCAATCTGCAGGCGTCGACGGCCATCGCGCAAAGGGCCGCCGCCTCGCAGAAGGTGGCGGCGCAACTGCTCGGCTGGTCCTATGACTCGATCGCCACGGGACCGACACCGGCCTCGGCGGCGGCGGCGTTCGACGCGGCGATAGCGCGGCATCCCGACGCCATCCTCTTCGCCGGGTTTCCGGCCGCCGTGTTCGCGAAGCAGATCGCCGAGGCGAAGGCCGCCGGCATCAAGGTGGTCAGCACCGCCACCGGCGACGGCACGACCGACGGTGTCCTGGGCGACGTCCTGGGTGCCCCGCAGATGCAGTGGTACGGCAAGCTGCTCGCCGCGTACTTCGTGACCGAGTCCGACGGGAAGGGCAAGGTCGGCGTCTTCAGCATCCAGGCCTTCCCGATCCTGGCGCCCTGGGTCTCCGCGTTCCAGTCCTGGGTGAAACAGTGGTGCCCGGGGTGTACGACATCCGTCGTCAACCAGCAGGTCACCGACCAGGGAACGAAGACGCCGTCCAACGTCGTCGGGTTCCTTCAGCGCAACCCGGGCGTCAAGTGGCTCATGTTCGCCACGGGTGACCTCGCCCAGGGTGTGCCGGCCGCGCTGGCCACAGCGGGCCTGAAGGGCGTCCACATCGGGGGCGGATCACCCGACCCGGCCGACCTCGCGAACATCAAGGCGGGCACCGAGTCGGCCTGGGTCGGCAACACGGTCGACATCGCGAACTGGCGGCTGTTCGACGTGCTCGCGAGGGACTACGTCAAGGCCGACACGCAGGCCGCGGCGGCCGCCCTGCTGCCCCTGCAGCTGGTCACCCAGGACAACGCCGGCAAGGTCGCCGCCGACAAGACCGGCTACTACATCGGCGTGGCCGACTACCAGGACCAGTTCAAGAAGCTGTGGCGGGTCAGTTGACCACCGGGAAGGGGCCGGCCGCGGCCGCCGACACGCCAGGGGGGCGTGGCGCGCCCGCCCTGGTCGTGCGGGAGACGAGCAAGACCTTCGGCGGGAACACCGTCCTGGACCGGGTGGGTCTGTCCGTCGCCCGTTCGGAGGTGCACGCCCTGGTGGGGGAGAACGGATCGGGCAAGTCCACGCTGGTCAAGATCCTCGCCGGATATCACGAACCCGATCCGGGATCGAGCATCCTGGTGGACGGCGAGCCCCTGACACGGCATCACCCCGACGCCAGCGACCGGGCCGGTCTGCGCTTCGTCCACCAGGACCTCGGCCTGGTCGGCGGTCTGACCACGGTCGAGAACCTCGGACTCGGGCGGGGCTACGGCGCCGGCCGAGGCATGCCGGTGCGCTGGAGCATCCGCCGACGTGAGGCCGAGGAACTGCTGGCCTCGCTGAGCCGGTACTTCGACGTGAACCGGCCGGTCCAGCAGCTGGCCGCCAGCGAGCGTTCCGCGGTGGCGGTCGCACGGGCGGTCGCGCCACACCGGACTCCGGCCCGGGTGCTCGTCCTGGACGAGCCGACCGCGAACCTGCCCGGCCCCGAGGTCGCCCAGCTGTTCGACCTGGTACGCCGGGTCCGTGAGCGCGGGATCGGCGTCGTGCTCATCTCGCACCATCTCTCC
Organism: Streptomyces sp. T028; assembly: GCF_048159505.1. Taxonomy (NCBI): domain Bacteria; kingdom Bacillati; phylum Actinomycetota; class Actinomycetes; order Kitasatosporales; family Streptomycetaceae; genus Streptomyces; species Streptomyces sp. T028. The sequence continues at coordinate 191,174 of NZ_JBLRVZ010000013.1, read as the reverse complement.
GAGGTCTTCGAACTGGCCGACACGGTCAGCGTGCTGAGGGGCGGGCGCGTCGTCGCGACCGTGCCCGTCGCTGCCACCGACGAGAGCGAACTGATCGAACTGATGGTCGGGCGGAAGGTCGACCGGCTGACTGGGAGGCCCCCGGCCGGCACCGCACCCGTCAAGCTCGCCGCCCGGGCGGTCCGCGGCCGGTCCGTGCACGGCGTCGATCTCGACGTACGGGCTGGCGAGGTGCTCGGCGTCGCGGGGATCACCGGCTCGGGCCGAGAGGAACTGGCCCCGCTGCTGTTCGGGGCCCTCCAGCGCCAGGGCACGGTGACCCTCGAGGGCACCCCTGTCCCGCCCGGACGACCCGACAGCTCGATCACCGCCGGAATGGTCCTGGTGCCCGCCGACCGCGACGCCAACGCGGTGCTGCACGGGCACGACGTCGCCGAGAACATCGCGATCTCCCGACCCCGCGACTTCGTGCGGCGCCTGGTGTACCGGCGTCGGCTGGAGGTCGAGGAGACGGCCGCCTGGGTCGGGCGGCTCGACATCCGGACCCCGCGCCCGCGCAGCCCGCTCACCCAGCTGTCCGGCGGCAACAGCCAGAAGGTCGTGCTCGCCCGGCTGCTGCGGCTGCGGCCGTCCGTCCTGCTGCTCGACGAGCCGACACAGGGCGTCGACATCGGAGCCCGGGAGGAGATCCACCGGCGCGTCGAGGAGGCGGCGGCCGAAGGGGCCGCCGTGCTGGTCTGCTCGACCGACAACGAAGAACTGGCACGGCTGTGCACACGGGTGGTCGTCCTCTCCCGCGGCCGGGTGAGCGCGGAGTTCGCCGCGCCGGTCGACCCGGACGCACTCGCCGCCGCATGCCTCACCGAGAATGAAGGAGACCGGGGATGAGCTCTGCCGAAGACCTGCGCCCGGCGGACACCGAGCCGGCCCCCGGCGCCGCGTCGGCCGAACGGCCCACGGTCCGCACCGCGTTCGTGCACCGCGCCGGGCTCGACCGGCTCAGCGGGGTGTACGCCCTGGCCGCACTCGTCGTCCTCTACGCACTATGGGTGCCGGACACCTTCCTGACCGCCACCACGCTGCGCACTGTCAGCGCGAACCAGTCCGTCACCGCGATCGCGGCGACGGCCTTGATCCTTCCCGTCGCGGCCGGGCTGTTCGACCTGTCCGTCGCGGCCACCCTCGGCGTAGGCGCCGTACTGACCGTTCAGCTCCAGGCCGACGGCAGGAGCCTGGCGGTCACACTCCTGGTCGTGGTGCTGACCGGCCTGGGCGTCGGCCTGCTGAACAGCCTGCTCGTGGTCGGGGTCGGCATCGACTCGTTCATCGCCACGCTCGGCACCAGCAGTCTGCTGTCGGCGTTCGCCTACTGGATCACGGGGGGCAACCAGGTGATCCTGCCTCCGGGCAGCGACCTCACCAGCTTCGGGCAGGGATCCCTGCTGGGGGTACCCACACCGGTCTGGTACGTCGCCGCGGTCGGCCTCATCCTGTTCTACGTCACCGAACTCACCACGGCCGGGCGCTACGCGTACGCGGTCGGCGGCAACAAGGAGGCCGCACGGCTCATCGGAGTCCGGGTCGGCCGCGTGTCGGTGTGCGCGCTCCTCGCCTCCAGCCTCATGGCGACGGTGGCGGGAGTCGTCCTGGCCGCCGAACTCGGTGCGACCGACCCCAACGTCGGGCCTCCGTACCTGCTGCCGGCGTTCTCCGCGGTGCTGCTCGGTGCCACCCAGGTGAAGACCAACGGCCGGGTGAACGTCCTGGGCACCCTTCTCGCCGTCGCACTGCTGGGCACCGGGATCTACGGACTCCAACTGGCCGGTGCCCCGACCTACGTGTCCGACCTCTTCAACGGAGCCGCCCTCATCCTCGCCGTGTCCCTCGCGCTGCTCGCCCATCGCCGCACCAGGCGGTAGTACGCCGCCCGGCGACCGGCACCACCTGAGACGACGGAAGCCGTACGTCCCGGGCGGCGCCGGTCCCGCGACGATCGCCGCGAGCGTGGACCATCCGGCCTCCGTGCCCGGTGCGCGCCGTGCGGCCCGGGCCCGGGAGGCCGGACGGTCCAGGAGACCCACCAAGAGTACCGCGAAGGGAAACACCGAGCGGGACCGCCGTTGTCCGGAGCGTGCGGCCAGGCCCGCGCCATGCGTTCAGCACGAGAACTCCCCACGCGAGAGCCGCGCGCACGGAGGGGGGAGGCGGGCAGCTGGTGCCGTCGCCTCAGGACGCGCCCCCATGGGCGCGGACGGCCTGCCCGGTGACCCATCGGCCCGCGTCGGAGGCGAGGAAGGCGACGATGTCGGCGATGTCCTCGGGCTCGGCGATCCGGCCCAGCGGGCTCAGCGCGGCCAGCTGGTCGACCGCTGCGGCGGGCAGGTGCTCGAGCAGCCCGTCGGTCCGGGTGGCGCCAGGAAGGACGCTGTTGGCCGTGATCCGGCGGGGCCCGAGTTCCTGGGCGAGGGTGCGGACCATTCGGTCGGTCGCCGCCTTGCCGGCGCCGTAGATTCCGCCGTTCGGTATGTGGTCGACGGAACTGCCGCTGGAAATGACGACGATCCTGCCGCCGTCGCGCAGCCGGTTCGCGGCCTCGCGGAACGCGACGAAGGCGGCTCGCGTGCTCCGGGCGAAGGCGACCTCGAAGTCCTCGTCCGTGGCGTCGGCGATCGTGGTGAAGCGCGGTGAGCCCACGTTGTGCACCAGGATGTCCACGCCGCCGAAGTGCTGGTCCGCCGCGTCGAACAGGCCGCAGAGCTGGTCGGGAACGGCGACGTCGGCCTGGACTGCCACGGCCCGTCCGCCGGCGGCCTCGATCTCGGCGACGACCTTGTCCACGGCCTCGCGTCGGCTCAGGTAGTTGACGATCACGGCGACCCCGTCGGCCGCCAGCCGCACGGCGACGGCTCTGCCGATGCCCCGGGAGCTTCCGGTCACGATGGCGGACTTCCGTTCGGTCATGCGTGGCTCCTCGGACGATGTGGTGTGCTGCTGCGACTGGGCGTGTGGCCGATCACGGTGACCGGCTGCCCGCCCGCCGGGTTCTGCTGATCACCTCGTCGAAGTCTCACACCCCGTACGCACGCCTGCGCACGAGCGTCCCGGCGAACGGAACGACCCGTTGCGTCAAGGGCGTTGAGGCGCATCGGCGGACCGGCACCGGCTCCGGCCCCGAGTCGGGCCCGGTGTTCCGGCGGCCGGAACAAGAACCTCGGGGGATTCGCAGTTTGCCGGAACATGTGCGGGTGCCATCCACCAGTGGGCCCGGTCCCGGAGGGCGGGGTCGCTGCATGCACGCGGCCGCTGCCATGCGTGCGGCCATCGCGGAACCGACGACGGCGACAAGGGCCACCGCCGCCGCGCTCGCTCCTTTCCGTCCGCCGTCCCGACCGAGGAGATCGAACATGACGTACGTCGACCTCGACCATGACCGTTGTGAAGGCCACGGGCTGTGCGAGCAGGTGGCTCCCGAGGTCTATCGGCTCGATGACGAGGGCGAGTTGGAACTGCTGGTCACCGAGGTGCCGCCGGAACTGCGCGCCAAGGCCGAGGCGGGCGCGCGCACCTGTCCGGTCGCCGCCCTGCGCCTGCACGGCTGACGACCGCGGACACGGCGGCCGAGCCGCTCCTTCGCGACTCCCGCCTTCCCCTTTGTTTCCGCCCCCTTTCCGCAGTTCGCGAGCCTGCCCCTCGAACCGCGACATCTCCTGGAGAGCCGCCATGACTTCCCCGCCCACCGAATCCACCACTCCCTCCGCCCCCTTCGACCCGCTGAACCCCCAGCATCAGCAGGAGGCGGCCGAACGTCTCGCCGAGGCACGCCGCAGATGCCCGGTGTCGCATCCCCGAGCCGGAATCAGCGTCGTCGCGGCGGAGAAGGACGTACGCGAAGCACTCAACTGTCCGGCGTACTTCTCCAACCACGGCAATTTCACCCTGGACGACTCGGTGGCCCCGCCCTCCGCGGCGATCACCCGCATGGACCCGCCGGACCACACCGCGCTGAGGGCCCGGCTGCGCAAGTGGTTCGCCCCCGCCAAGCTGCGCAAGCAGGCGCCGCGGATCCAGGAGATCACGGAGAGGATCGCCGACGGCCTGCCCGAGAACGGAACCGTGGATCTGTACGCCCTGTTCTTCAACCGCATCCCGGCGCAGGTCGTCTTCGCGCTGCTGGGCCTTCCCGAGGAGTCGTGGTACGAGGTCCAGGGCTGGACGGACCGGGTCTCCGCGGAACTGGTGCCGAACGGCTTCCGGGGCCCCGACTTCGAGGCCCTCTTCCGGTTCCTGACCGGTGAGGTGGAACGCCGTCGGGAGGCCGGCCCCACCGGGGGCGATGTCATCGACGGACTCGTCCACGCCGAACCGGGCGAGCAGGAGTTCACCACGCGCGAGGCCGCTGGCCACATACTGCAACTCGTCTTCGCGGGCACCGACACCACCCGCAGCCTTGCGACCAACCTCACCTACGAACTGCTGCGGGACCCCGGACTCTGGGAGCGCGTGCGCGAGGACCGGACGCTGCTGCCCATGGCCATGGAGGAGTCGCTCCGGCACGATCCCCCGCTGCGGTTCGTCATCCGTACCGCGAAGGACGGTGCGGAGCTCTCCGGAAACCCCGTTCCCACCGGCGACAAGGTCCTGCTCAGCCTCCAGTCCGCGGGAGCCGACGAGCAGGTGTGGGGGCCGGAGGCGCAGGAGTTCAGCCTCGACCGGGAGGCCCTCCCCGCGCACCTGTCCCTCGGCTACGGCATCCACACCTGCCTGGGCGCTCCGCTGGCGCGGCTGGAGGTGCGCATCATGCTGCAGACGCTGCTCGACCGCTACCCCGGCATGCGGCTGGCCGAGGACTACGTCTGGGAGAAGACCCCGGGCGACATCCTGCACCGGCCCCATCGGCTGGACGTGGTCCTGGGCTGACCGGGAACCGGCCTCGTGACCGCCGTCGGCCTACCGGGACGGACGGCAATCGGTCCCGGGGCCGGAACACGGCACGCCACATCCGTGGGCGCCGCGGCCGGTCAACGCCGGCTCGCCTCCGGCGGCCGCGGCCTGCGCATCGTCGAGGTTGCCCGCACCCTTCGCCGGAGGCTTGCTGACCCTGCGGCGAAAGCACCCACGCGCGAGCTGCCCTTGCCCCTCGCTTGCGCGCAGGAGGTCGGCGTCCTCGGCTACGGCGCCATGAGCGTCGGCAGCCTCTACGGACAGGGTGACTTCGACAAGGACACGGCGGCAGACGGAGCAGGTCGGCCGTGCGGCATGACCGACGGGTCGGCCCGGCCGCGTCGGCGACATGCTCGCCGTGAGGCGAGTCCTTTCCGCGCGGCCTCCCGCACGTCGCAGGGACAGCCGGAACTCCGCGAGTCCTCGGGGGCGGTGACTACTCCGGCCGCGGGATGAAGGAGACCGTCTCGGAGAACGTCGGGTACGACCGTGGCGGATCGGGCAGCAGCCGTGGGGCACGGGACGGGTGGTAGGGCGCGTTGTCCGTGACACCGCGTGTCGGCGGTGTCATCCCGGGAGGCGTCTCGCCCTCGGCGAAGTCGAACATGCGGGGGCCGAGGGCGCTGTCGACCCAGCTGGTGGCGAAGGGGGTGCGGAACGTCGTGTAGATGTGGAAGTGCCAGAACTTCCAGCGGCCGTTCTCCTTCACGAAGTCGACACCGTAACGTCCCCAGGACCAGAAGACGTGCGAGTCGCCGTCGGGTGAGGCGAACGTCTCGTGGCCGGGCGACATCCACACGCCCTTGGCGGTCCTGCCATCGTCCGCGACGACGACGAGGGCCGTAGACGTGGCGTGTTCGGTCATCATGCCCGGGCCCACCGGCGGCGCGCCGTCGACATAGCAGAGCCGGATCGCCTCCGCGCCTTCCCACACCCCCCAGTCCTCGGGTTCGAAGGACAGGTCCGGTTGCGACAGCGCGAAACAGGTGTCCAGTTCCTCCTCGTTGAGACCGGCCGCGTGCAGGTACTCGTGCCGGCTCATGAGGTTCTCTATGGCCCAGACGTCCTCAAGAGCGGTGATCCGCCGCTGCAGCGCGGCCAGTTCAGGAGTCGGCTGCTCCTCGTCCGGCTCGAAGTCGACCTCGTCCGGTACGACTGGGTCGTACTCGGGCAACGCTTCGGGCGAGTAGCCGAGTGGCTTCCGACCCGCCCGCAGGGTCTGCCGTGCCGTCTCCACCCAGTCCTGGTCGAACGGCGTGCGGAACCTCGGGACGGTCCGCATCCGCAGGATGCGCCACTCGCCGTCCTCCGGCACGAGATCGACTTCCAGGTGGGCCCACAGCCAGTCTGCGTCGGGCTTCGAGAAGACGGTGGGACGGCTGGCGGCGCCCAGCACCATCCACACGCCCCGCGCCCGTGTGGCGTCGCGGTCCACATGGACATACGGCGTCAGCAGGGCGTTCTCGGCGAGCCTGCCGGCCCCCGGGTCCACGTCCGGCGGGTCCACGTCCCGCGCGGCCGTGGTGTCCGTCCGACGTCGGCCGTTCTCGGCGTTCGCCGCCTGTGTCGGCCCGACGAGGAAGTCACGGATCGCGTCGAGTCCGACCTGTTCGCCCAGCCCCTTGACCTGAACGGACACGGCCGGCTCGTGCCGGCTGAACAGGCTCAGGACCTCGTCGAAGCGCTGGGCCGCCACCAGGTACTGGCAGCGGGCCAGCGCGGTCCGGATCTCGTGGGCCGCCTCCACCCGGGCGAGGCGGCGTGCCAACCGCGGGCCGAACTGCTGGGGCATACGGAACACCCTTCGTCGTCGGGGACCTGCCTGACTGCGGATCACCGTGCGTCAGACGCGGCCCGGCACGAAAGAGGCGACAGCATGACGTCTGCTGATGTGAGGTATGCCGTTCGTGGGCAAGCCGACTCCTTCTCCGCAGGCCGATGCACCGTCCAGACTCCGAGGCGGTACCACAGGGCACCGCACGGAAGGACGACTTCATGGCCCGGATTCGCATGGTGGCGATCCGCCTCGCAACCGCAGTGCCGACGGTCCTCATCGTCGCCACGCTCACCTTCGGCCTGTTGCAGCTGATCCCGGGCAGTCCCGCGGAGTTCCTCCTGGGAACCAGCGCCTCGCGGCAGCAGATCAGCGGCCTCGAACACTCGCTGGGCCTTGACCAGCCCTTGCTCACCCAGTACGGGCACTGGCTGGCCAAGGCCCTGCACGGCGACTTCGGTGACTCGATCACCTCGAACACCCCGGCGATCCAGCAGGTGTTCAAGGCACTGCCGGTGACGGTCTCCGTCGCAGCGGTCGGGCTGCTCGTCACCGCCGTCGTGGGAATCGGCCTCGGCCTGCTCGCAGCCCTGCGCGGCGGCGTGTGGGACACGGTGGTGCAGACAGCCTCGAGCGTCGCGATGGCGGTGCCGCCCTTCTGGCTGGCCTCCCTGCTGATCTACTTCCTGGCGATCCGACACCGGATCTTCTACGCGACCGACTACAGCTCCCTCACCGAGTCGCCGAACCAGTGGCTGCTGCATGTCACCCTGCCGGCGATCGCTGTCGCGGTGACCGCGATCGGCCAGGTCGCCTTCCAGGCCAGGGCGTCCCTGCGGGAGACGCTGGGGCAGGACTTCCTGCGCACGCTGCGGTCGACCGGCCTGTCACCGGTCCGCATCCTCTTCAAACACGTCCTTCGCAACGGCCTCGTCCCGGTGATCGCGTATCTCGGCATGATGTTCGTCTTCCTGCTCGGTGGTGTCGTTATCGTCGAGTCGATCTTCAGCCTGCCCGGTCTCGGCGCGTTGATGATCCAGTCCGTCAACAACCACGACCTCACGGTGGTCCAGGCCACGGTCGTCACGTTCTGCGTCCTCGTCGTCATCACCAACCTGGTCGTCGACCTGCTGGTCGGCTGGCTCGACCCGAGGGCGAGGGCCTGATGTCGCAACTGCTCTCCTCACCCGGTCCCGCGAACCCCGCCGCGCCCGGGCCGACGCCGGCCACCCCCGAGGCGAGGCTCGGCGTGCTGCGTGCGGTCCTCGCCCGCGCCACCGTGATCCCGGCGCTGCTGTGGCTGGTGGCGGTGGTGTTCGTGAGTGTCCTCGCCGACCACCTGGGGCTGCAGGACCCGTCGGCCCAGAACCTCGGGCACATGCTGGACGGCCCCTCATCGGCGCACTGGCTGGGCACCGACAGTCTCGGGCGCGACGTGCTGTCCAGGCTGGTGCACGGTGGCGGCGAGCTGCTGGTCGTCGCGCTCATTCCGGTGGTCGTCTCGTATGCCGCCGGCGTCCCCCTCGGGCTGCTCGCCGGCTACGTCGGGGGCCGTGTCGACGTGGCGGTCGGCTTCCTCGTCAACGTGCTCTTCTCCATCCCCGCCGTGGTCTTCGTCCTGGCCGTGGCGGCCGCGACGGACAACAGTCTGACCGTCATGACGCTGGTCATGGGAATCACCGGAAGCGGCGCGATCATCAGACTGGTGCGATCGTCGACGGTCGCGGCCCGCAACCTGCTCTACGTCGACGCGGCGCGGGTCGCCCAGCTGACGCGCCGGCGTGTGCTCGGCCGGCACATCCTGCCCAACGTGGCGGCGCCGCTGATCGTCCAGGCCTTCCTCGCCTACGGCGGCATCTTCGTCTTCCTCACCTCCCTGTCGTTCCTGTCCCTGGGCTTCGATCCCGAGACGCCCAGTTGGGGGCAGATGACATACGAGGCGTCGCAGAACCTCAGCCAGGACCCGTGGCTGATGGTCCCGGTGGGCGCAGTGGTGATCCTCACGATCATGTCGATCAACGCCCTGGGGTCGGCCTTCCTACGGGCGATGCCGTCGGACACGGACAGGAAACCGGCCAGTCCGCGACGCCGCGCCCGGACCGCCGCCGAGGCGGAAGCGTTCACCCCGGACGGGCACTCGGCGGCCGACAGTGTCGCGGAAGCGTCCGCTCTGCTGCGGCTGGAGAAGCTGACGGTGTGCATCCCCGAGTCCCGGGGCGCGGACCGGCTGGTCGACGAGGTGAGTCTGGTCGCACGCCGCGGTGAGACACTGGCCCTCGTCGGCGAGTCCGGCTCCGGCAAGACGCTGACCGCACTGGCGATCGCCAAGCTCCTGCCGCCCCAGGCCGAGGTGACCTCCGGCCGAGTCGTCTTCGACGGACAGAGCGTCAGCAACCTGCCGGAACGCCGGTTCCGCCGACTGCGGGGCACCAGGATCGCCTACGTCGCCCAGGAACCGCTCCGTGCGCTCGACCCGTGCTTCACGGTGCGGTCGCTTCTGGTCGAGGTCATCCGCGGCCACAGCCGGGTCAGCCGCTCGGCGGCGCGGAGCCGGGCCGCCGAACTGTTGTCGATGGTCGGCATCGCCCGGGTCGACGACGTGCTGGGCAGTTACCCCCACCAGCTCTCCGGTGGCATGGCGCAACGTGTGGTCATAGCGCTCGCCATCTCGGCGGACCCGGAGCTGGTCGTCGCCGACGAGCCGACGACGGCGCTCGACGTCACCGTCCAGGCCGAGATCCTCGACCTGCTCCAGTCACTGCGGGAGCGGCTCGGTATGACCCTGGTGCTCATCACCCATGACATGGGGGTGGTCGCCGACATGGCCGACTCGGTCGCGGTGATGCGCCGCGGACGGGTGGTCGAGACCGGCGCCGTACGGGACGTGCTCGCCCGTCCGCGTCACGAGTACACCCGCGAGCTGCTGCGGGCCGCCGCCGGCCGTCCGCGTCGTGACCGCCCGACCGCCCGGATACCTCGCGACGGTTCCGTGCCGGGTCCGCCCGAGCCCGACCCCCACGCGACGGAGCTCGTACCGGACCGCCACCCCCGCCCGGGCCCGACCGCCCCGGACGGCGCCGACCCCACGCTCCCGGGAGGACTGAGCCGTGACTGAGGAACCGCTGCTCGAGGTGGAGCACCTGAGCGTGCAGTACCGCCGCCCCGGGATGTTCGCCAAGCCCGTCACGGTCGTCGACGACGTGACCTTCAGCGTGCGCGCGGGCGAGACCGTCGGACTGGTCGGCGAATCGGGTGCGGGGAAGTCGACCGTGGGGCGGGCCGTGCTCGGCCTCGTGCCGACGTCCGGGGGAGTCATCCGGTTCGAGGGCGTGGACCTGGCCGGTCCCGGCGGGGCCAAGGCGCGATCCCGCCTGCAGGTGGTCTTCCAGGACCCCTACGGTTCACTCAACCCCTCCCGGCGTGTCGGAGCGACGTTGCGTGAACCCCTTGAGGTGCGGCACGGGTTGTCCTCCCGGGAGGCGGGCGAGCGGATCACGCGGATGCTCCAGCGGGTGGAGCTGCCCGCCGACGCCCAACTCCGGCTGCCGCACGGGTTCTCCGGCGGTCAGCGGCAGCGGATCGGCATCGCCCGTGCGCTCACCCCGCGGCCACGTCTCGTGGTGTGTGACGAGGCGACGAGCGCGCTCGACGTGCTCACCAGGGAGAAAGTGGTCGGACTGCTGGCGCAGATCCAGGACGAGACAGGAGTGGCCTACCTCTTCATCGCCCATGATCTGCCGCTGGTGGCGGGTTTCGCCGACCGTGTGGTCGTGCTGTACCGAGGCCGTGTGATGGAGTCCGGCCCCGCCCGGGTGGTGGGCGAGGACCCGCGACACCCCTACACCAGAGCACTGGTTCTCGCCGTGCCCGGTCTGGACCCCGACGAACAGCAGCGCCGCCGCAGCGCCCGTCGCGAACTTCGCGCCACCGTCAACGCGTCCGAGCCGCCGGCGGACGGATGCCCGTTCGCTCCCCGGTGCCCCAGCGCCGCGGACCTGTGCTGGACGCGCCGACCGCGCCAGCTCCGTGTCGAGGACCGAACCGTCGCCTGCCATCTCGTGGACCCGGACGTGGACCACCCCGAAAGCGGTGGCCCGATGGGAGGCGCCGCGGAATGACCGACCCCGCAGCCCCGGCCCACCGTGTCGAACGCCTGGAACACCGCTGTGCGATAGAGCAGTTGACGGCGCGTCGGGCCCATCTTCAGTCGCCCGGCCTGAACGGCGCGGAGACCGACGAGTGCTGGTCACGCCGTGACGACATCACCTTCGATGCCGAGGACCGGGGCGTCCGGGAGGACCGGGCCGCGGTGCGTCAGGAGTATGTGGACTGCAGTCCGTTCCCGGACGGCACCAGGGGCATGCTGATCGAGCACCTGCTGACGACCGCCGGCGTCGAGGTCGCCGCTGACTTCGAGACCGCCAAGGGCGTGTGGACGGCGCCCGGCCACGAGACCTTTCCGGTCGTTCCCGGCGAGTAGCCCCAGCCGCACTACCGCTGGGGGCGCTACACCGTCGACTCCGTGCGCGAGGACGCCGAATGGCACATATGGCACCTCCACGTCCCCGACACGTTCCGGACGCCGTACGCCCGCAGCCGGGTCGACTCCGCCCCGCACCGCCGGACCACTTCATCCGGGACGGCCAGGTGATGGACGGCATCACCCCGCCCACCCGGCTCCTCACCTTCAACCAGCCCTGCCACCCCGACATCGCCCCCGCCCACCAGCCTGTGCCGCCACTGCCGTACCGGACCTGGAGCGAGGTCACCAGCTACACCGATCCCCTCGAATGAAGGATGCTTTCGATGCAAGGACCGCCCCGCGCAGCCACAGGTGCCAGAACGGCCCGTGTTGTCACCCTCTTCCTCGCCCTCGTGTCACTCGTCGCAGGCTGCACCACCGCGGGTGAGACCCAGGACTCGGCGAAGGGTTCGAACGACGTCACCATCGCGGCGTTCTCCATGGGTAACTCGCTCGACCCGTGGAGTTCCTGGATCTCGAACTACGCCGTCCAGGCACCGTACGACACCCTGACCCGGCAGCTTCCGGACGGCAAGGTCGGTCCCTGGCTGGCGACCTCCTGGAAATACACCGACCCGAAGACACTCGTACTGAAACTCCGCAACGACGTGGACTTCACCGACGGCACACACTTCACGGCCGAGACGGTCGAGAAGAACCTCGACTACGCCAAGACCGTCAACCCGAGGAACCAGGGCGACAGCGCCTACCTCGACTCGATCAAGTCCGTCGTGGCGTCGGGCACGTACGAGGTGACGATCCGGCTCAGCCAGGCCAACCCCGACCTTCCGTGGTCCTTCTCCCGATGGGCGGGCTGGATGGTCAGCGCTAAGGCGCTGGCGAACCCCAGGACGCTCGCCTCGACTCCGGTCGGCAGTGGCCCGTACATCCTCGACCAGAAGGCAACGACCAACCAGCAGACCTACGTGTTCGTGAAGAACCCGGACTACTGGGCCGCCGACAAGGTCAAGCGTTTCGACAGGCTGACGGTGCGGATCATGACCGACACCACCGCCATGGTGAACGCGGCCCGAGCGGGCAAGGTCGACTATCTGACCCTGTCCGATCCGTCGGTGAGTGTTTCCGGCATGAAGAAGGGATACGGCGGAGCGGTCAGCATTCTGGGGCTGGTGTTTCAGGACCTGAGGGGCAGGATCAGCGAGCCGCTCAAGGACGTGCGGGTACGGCAGGCGCTGAACTACGCCGTCGACCGCAAGCAGCTCCTCGACACGGTCCAGAAGGGAGCGGGCGTGGTCAACGGCTCGGTGCCGTACAGCCCGGACAGTTCCGGGTACAGCTCCGCCCTGGACGGCCACTACAGCTATGACCCCGCGAAGGCCAAGGCCCTGCTGAAGGCCGCCGGGTACGCGGACGGGTTCACCGTCAAGGCGGTGATCAACGCCCAGTTCGCGACAATGGAGCAGGCCATAGCGGCCCAGCTCGCCAAGGTCGGCGTCAAGGTGGAGCTCTCCAGCCACAGCAGCGACATCTTCCAGCAGACGATGTCCGGGAAGTGGCCGGTGGCCACCTTCGTCACCAATATCACCGGACAGACCTACAGCGATGTCGTGAACTCGCTGACTCCTTCGTCGATCTACAACCCGCAGAAGAACTCCGACGCGACGATCCGGAAGCTGCTCGCGCGGGCGACCACCACCACCGACGCGAAACAGCGGAAGAAGTACTACGCCGAACTCGCCGCCTACGCGCAGCAGCAGGCCTGGCTGCTGACCCCGGTGCTGTTCAAAACGGCCTACGCCTACAACACCGACAAGATCAGGATCGATGCCCCGTCGACCGTGATCACCCCGGACCTCTGGTACATGTCCCCCTCCACCTGAGCCATCTCACCGCACCCGGCACGACGCACGGGGCGGGTCCGGCACCGGACCCGCCCCGTCGCACACCCGCTGACGAATCGAGGTAGCACCACCATGACCGAACCGATCATCGATGTCCTGGTCATCGGCGCAGGCGGCGCCGGGCTGACCGCCGCGCTGAGCGCGGCCCAGGCCGGCGCCCGGGTGGCCGTCGTGGAGAAGACCGACTACGTCGGCGGCCCGTACCGCCTCAACCCGGGCAGCATCGGCACCTTCGCGGTCGAGAGCTGGATGCAGCAGACGCGTCACCTCGGACCGTCCCGGGCCGAGGCCTATCGCATCCTGATGGAGCACTCCAGGTGGCGGGCCGACGGCCGCGTCGTGTCCGCCCTGCTGAGCGGTTCGGCGTCGACCGTCACCTGGTTCAACGAGCTGGGCATCACGTTCGACCACGTCATCGCCTACTACAACGGTGCCCAGCCGGTGTGGCACATCCGTGACACCCCTCATGACCCGGTCATCGCCGACGTGCTGGAACGGCACGCCCGTGAGCTCGGTGTCGAGTTCCTCCTCAACACGCGAGCGCTCCGACTCGTCACCCGGGACGGCGTCGTCCAAGGGGCCGAGGTGGAGGACGCGGACGGCCCCCGGACGCTCACGGCCAGGTCCACCGTCCTCGCCACAGGCGGCTATCAGGGCAACCCCGGTCTGATCGAGCGCTACACCGGTCTGCGACAGGGGCACGACCTCTTCACCTTCGAGATGTTCACCCACCCCCAACACCAGGGCGAGGGGCTGCAGATGGCCTGGGACGCCGGTGCGGGCACGTCGCCGACGATGCTGGAGACCTACATCTACCTGCCCGACCCGTTCGGCGGCCCGGGCGGCACCATGCCTGAGCTCAGTGCGTTCCGGCAGGCAGGACTGCTCGTCAACGACAACGGTCTGCGCTTCGTCGACGAGTCGGTCATGCGAAACCCCGCCGACGCCGCGAACGCGGTTCGCTGCCAGCCGGGGAGCCACGCCTACATGCTCCTCAGCGACCGGGTGGACAACGAACTGCGTGAGCACGGGCTCGACTTCCAGCTGTTCGGGATGCATCACGCTCCGGGTTCCCTCGCACCACTGGGCAAGCAGGTGCAGAGCGCCGTCGATTCAGGCTACGAGTTCCTCTTCCGCGCCAAGACTCTGGGCGAACTCGCCGCACAGACCGGCATCCCGGCGGACCGACTTCGGGCCACGGTCGCCGAGTACGACCGAGGCTGCGCACGGGGCGTGGACGAGGGCTTCTTCAAGGAGGCGCGGTACCTGCGGCCCCTCGGTCCGGACGGGCCGTACTACGCGGCCAAGTTCTGCCTCGGCAGCTACGGCAGTGCGGGCGGCGTGGCGACCGACGAGTGCGGACGCGCACTCGACGAACGGCGTTGGCCGGTGCCGGGACTCTATGTCATCGGCCGCGACGCCGCGCACGTCTTCGGCGACACCTACCCCTTCGTCTTCGCGGGCCTGATCCAGGGACTCAGCCACACCATCGGTCGGATCGCCGGCGCACACGCGGCGCAGACCGCGCGCCGCGCACTGCCCGACCGCGAAGGAGAGCGCTGACCGAGCGGCCTGAACGCCTTCGCATACCAGCCATGCGAACCCTCGATGGCGCCTTGTCGGTGCATTTCTTGTTCTGCTCATCCGCCGCACCTACGCTGCCGGAACCACATTCCGACGGTTCGAGAAGAAGGATATGGAAATCATGGATCGGTTGTCCGGGAAAATCGCCTTCATCAGCGGGACGGGGGCCGGAATAGGCCGGGCGGCAGCACAGGTGTTCGCCGAGGAAGGCGCGCTCGTATTCGGTTGCGACATCGATGGGGACCGTGCGGCGGAAACCGTGGGACTCGTCGAGAAGGCCGGCGGGGTGATGCGGTCGCTCGCGCCGGTGGACCTGTCCACCGAAGCGGGGGCGCGAGAGTGGATCGACGCGGGGATCGAGGCATTCGGCGGCATCGACATCCTCTACAACAACGCGTCCGCGCTGCGGAACGGGCCGTTCGAGACCATGCCCGCAGAGGACTGGTACTTCACCATCAGGAACGAGCTGGACATCCCCTACTTCTGCACCCAGGCGGCGTGGCCGCACCTCATCGCCCGCGGCGGCGGTGCCGTCCTCAACGTCGCCTCGGTGGCCGCGGTACGCGGTGCCCCATTCCTGCCGATGGTGCCGCACGGGGCCGCCAAGGGCGGGGTGCTGGCGATGAGCAAGCACCTGTGCGCGGCCGGCGCCCCGCACGGCATCCGCGTCAACACCATCGCCCCCGGCATGATCCGTACCTCTGCGACCGCGCCGTTCCTCGACGACCCGAACGGCCCGAAGGCCCATCTGGAGGCGCGGATCCCGGTGGGGCGGGTGGGGCAGCCGGAGGACATCGCCCGCGCCGCCGCCTTCCTCTGCTCCGAAGAAGCGGCGTTCGTCAACGGTGCCAATCTCATGGTCGACGGCGGCGACAGCGCCATGGCGGGCTGACCGGAGACCGGAAGGCGACCCGGTCTCATGACGGCACGGTCTGGGTGAACGCCCCGAGAGACATCTCATCGACGCATCAGGAAGACACAGAGTGAGGATAAACGCCATGAAACGATCGATCGCCTTGAAAAGAGTGGACCCGGGGACGCTCGTGGCGTGCTGTCTCGCGGTCGCCGCGGCCCAGATGTGTATTACGGTTCCGGCCCCCATCAACGGAGAAATACAGACCGCCTTCGGAGCCTCCGGTTCACAGGTGGCCTGGGTGACTCTGGCCTTCATCCTCCCCACCGCGATCCTCGAACTCAATTTCGGTGTGGTGGGTGACCTCTTCGGGCGTAAGCGGTTGCTGGTGTTCGGCGGACTCGTCCTGGCCCTCGGTGAACTGCTCAATGCCGTTTCCCAGAACGTGACGATGCTGTGGGCCGGCCAGGCGCTCGCCGGCATCGGCGCCGCCGCGCTCTTCCCGAGCTCCCTCGCCGTGATCGCCGCCGCGACGCCGGAGGAGAAGGACCGGGCCAAGGCGGTGTCCACCTGGGCGCTGAGCATCTCCGTCGCCTCGGCCGTCGGCCCGTTGTCCTCGGGTGTGCTGGCCACCATTGCCGACTTCCGGTGGGCGTTCGTGCCTCCGATCGTCCTCGGTGTGGCCGTCGCCGTGTGCTCCTGGATCCTCGTCACCGACTCCCGGGCCCCGGAAGGCCGCGCGCTCGACTGGCCCGGGCAGATCACCGTCGCCGTGGGGCTGACCAGTCTGCTGTGGGGCGTGATCGAGGGCGGCGAACGTGGCTGGAGCAGCCCCGCGATCGTCGCTGCGCTCGCCCTGGCGGGGGTGTCTCTGGTCGCCTTCGTCATCGCCGAGAAGCGCGCCGGGTCGCCGATGTTCGATCTGGACCTGCTGAGGATCCCGTCGTTCGCCGCCTCCTCGGTCGTCGCCCTGGTCGGCATGTTCGGGTTCATCGGCACCGGGTACGTCGTCTCCATCCGCCTCGGGGCGGTCATGCACCTGAGCGCCCTGCGGGCCGCTCTGCCGTTCGTGATCCTGCAGCTGATACCGCTGCTGCTCGCACCCGTGCTGAGCCGCATGCTCACCCGGGTCGACGCGCGCTGGCTGCTGACGGGCGGTCTGCTGCCGATGGCCGCAGGGCAGTTCTGGATCGCGGCCCTGCCCGTCACCACCACGTCCCTGGCGGCCTTCATCGGTCCGGTGCTGCTGCTGGGAGTCGGCTTCATTTGTGTGGTGTCCTCGCTGACATCGGCTGCCGTCAACGCCGTACCGATCGACCGGACCGGCATGGCCAGCGGCGCAACAAGCCTGGTGCGGGAGTTCGGCCAGGCCCTGGGCCCGGCGGTCATCAGCACCGTCGCGCTGAGCCTTGCCTCCTCCGCGCTGGCGGGGAAACTCAGCGGCGCCGACGCGGGGATGGAAGCGGCGGCCGGGCCGCTCGCCGTGGTGAGCGCGGGAGGAGAGAGCGCCCGGGCGGCCGCCACCTCGGCGCTGGGCCACGGCATGGCGGTGGGCGTGGTGATCTGCGGTTGTGCCTCTCTGCTGGGCGTGGTGGTCACACTGCTGCTGGTGCGGAGGAGCCCCGTTCGTGAAGTCGCGGAGACCGGCGAGCCGACCGTGCAGGCGGCGTCCGCCTGACCTCTGGCAGGCGGATCACATGCGGAGGCCGGGGCTGATGGCCCCGGCCTCCACATGTCGTGGATCGTGGCCGGGGCGGACGCGGTCCGCCCCGGCCACGACCTAATGGGGAACGCCCAGCTCCGTCGTCCTGCCGTCGAGGTCCGTCGCGGAGAAACTGTTGTACGAGACCTGGATGGTCGCGAACCGCCCATCCCTGAGCTCGTACATGATGATCCCGCGGTAGTCGAGGGACTCGCCCTTGCGTACGGGGCCGAAGAGCGAGTCGGGATGGTCGGCGAGCGCTTCGAAGTGGGTGTGCATGCGTACGGCGACGGTCTCACCGTCGCTGACGAACCGCTCGACGTTCAGTGTTTCGCGGAACTTCCCCCAGATCTTGGCGTAATGGTCCTTCATGCCCTGGACTCCCTGGAACTCCAGGGTTCCGTTCACCATTCTCATGTCGGGGTCCAGGTAGTCGTCGAAGGCGGTGTCGTCCTCCGCGTTGAAGCGGCGGACGTATTCCTCGTACGTGGGCCTGTCCACGGTTCCTCCAGTCCGGTGCGGGTGGGTTGCGGGTGCCGCTACAGCGGATCCGTGTAGGAGGTGGTCTCCGACCAGTCGTGGTAGGGCCGCGGTGGGACGGGCTGGTAGGCCGGTGCCTTGTCCGGGTGGTACGGCTGGTTGAAGGTCACCGGACGAGTGGGCGGTGTCATCCCCTCCATCGTGGAGCCCTCCTCGGGGAAGTACTCCGGACGGTTCAGCGCGGAGTCCACCCAGCTGCGGTCGTAGGGGGTACGGAACGTCGTCAGGACGTGCAGGTGCCAGATCCGCCACCGGCCGTTCTCCCTGACGAAGTCGACGCTGTACCGGCCCCAGGACCAGTGCGGCTTCGGCGGCTCGCCCGGCACGATGGGGAAGGTCTCGTGGCCCGGTGACATCCACACGCCCTTGGCGGTCTCGCCGTCCTCGGCGACCTCGACGACCTGCGTGGTCAGACAGTGCTCGATCAGCAGGCCCGTGGTGCCGGCGGGGAAGGGATTCTCCTTGACGTAAGCGGCGACGATCGCCTCACGACCGTCCCAGACGCCCCAGTCCTCGGCCTCGAAGCAGATGTCCTCGCGGGTCGACCAGCACTCCTCGAACTCCCGGTCGTTCATGCCCGCGGAGTGCAGGAAGGCGCGCCGGCCCATCAGGTTCTGGATCTCCTGCACGGCCTCCAGACGGTCGAGTCGTCGAAGCAGCGTGTCGATCTCGTCGCTCATGGTGCTGTTTCCTCTCGGTGGTGGGGATCGGCGTACCTCGGCGGAAGGACTGCGCGGAGGGGCCCGGGCGGTGACCGTGTCCGGAGCGGTGGCGGTCAGCTGTGCCCTGGGGATGCCCGTGCAGGTGCCGGGTGAGAAAGGTCCGGGGTGCGGGGAAGGGATGCTGCCAGGCAACCACGGAACCGATGCGGGGAGAAGCCGAGATCCACGATGGCTGGCATCGCCGCCACCGTGTCGTACAGTCGACGGCCGCCGCGCAGCGCACACGAAGGCTGACGGGCAGGCGTCCGGCGCGGCGACGACGGCCGGCGACCGAGGTCCGCCGAGCCGTACGATCTCTCGATGGGGGCCGAACGTCGGCCATGGCAGCCGCCGTTGACGCTCGACGGCGGCAGCCTCCGGACCCGTCCGCAGGGTGTCCGTCTGCACGGGCTCGCGCAGTGTTCACCATCCGGTTCGGCGACGGCCGAGCGGCGCGCTGCTCAGCTCAAGGTGGTCATGCGCGGCACGGCAGGCAGGCGATGGCAGACGTCCGCAGGGGCGAACACTTCGCGCGCCCGGTGGGCGCCCCCCTCGGCGGGGGGCTGGACCGGTTCGTCCAGCGAGGCGCCGACGTTGCGCACGATCTCGCGCAGCCAGCGGTGGGCGGGGTCGGCGTGTCGGTGGGGGTGCCAGTGCATGGCCTCGACGAGTGGGACGTCCGGGAACGGTGTCGGCACCGCGACACAGCGCGCGAAGGGTTCGTAGCGCCTGGCCAGCCGTTCGGGCACCAGGGCGACCATGTCAGTGCCGCTGACCAGGAACGGCAGGACGCTGAAGCCTGGCGCGCTGACTTGGACCGTCGGAGTGATGCCGAGGGTTTCGAGTTGCCGGTCCGTGGGCGTGAGGCTCTTGCCGAACGCGGAGGCGGCGTGGGGCATCTCCGCAAGATCGCGCAACGCGAGCCGTCCGTCCGTCAGCAGTGGGTTGCCGGGGTCGACGATGCAGACGAACCGGTCGTGCATGACGGTCTCGCTGACCCCCGGCAACTGGTAGCCGAGCGGGGCGATCATCAGGTCGTGGCAGCGCAGGTGGGTGTCGGTCTCCGGCTCGCCGTGCACAAGCGGGTGGAAGTCGATGCGGACGCCGGGCGCCTGCACGGCGATGGCCCGCAGCAGCGGCTCCACCAGCACCGTCATGACGTAGTCGGACATGACGACCGAGAAGCGCTGGCGTGTTTGGGCCGGGTCGAAGTGGCGGGTCAGCGAAAGTGCTTCCTCGGCCTTGTGGAGCGAGGCCCGTACGACCGGCAGCAGCCGCTCCGCCAGCGGCGTCAGCTCGTACTCCCGCCCCATCCGCACCAGCAACTCGTCGTTGAAGTGCCGACGCAGCCGGGCCAGTGAACCGCTCATCGCGGACTGGCTGGAGTTGAGACGTACGCCGGCGTGCGTGACGTTCTTCTCTTCCAGGAGGGCTTCCAGAGCCACCAGCAGATTCAGGTCCATCGCTCCGAGACCCATGGAAGTTCCTTCCGGCCGCGTCATTGAAGCTCGGTTGGATTCGGAGCGTAACGAGGGGGCTGTGCCCGGGGAAGAGAAGGGGAAGGTACTTGCAGGGATCCGATGGCAGCCATTGGACCCCTGGATGGATGCAGGCCGGCGGCCCGGCCGACCCGACCGCGCAACGGATCACCTGCCGGTCGGCGAACCCGCGGCCCGGTCCATGATCGACGCCAGGATGAGCCGGTGCAGGTGGCGGCTGACGCCGGTCATGACGTCCAGTCCCGCGCCGTCGCCCGAGGCCACGAGACCGCTGGTGAACACGATGTTGAGTCTCGCGAGTTCTCTCGCGCACACGGCCGGGTCGCGGACGCCGTAGCTGTCGGCGACGGCCTCGATGAAGTCCAGGACTCGCGTGAAGCCACGGTGCACACTGGCGTCCACGATCGACTGCACCTCGTCGTTGTCCGCCTGGTGCAGCTGAAGCGAGGTGAACAGCCTGAACAACGGCAGCCGTTTGGCGATGAGGTCGCCCGCGATCGTGTAGAACGCGGCCAGGCGCTCACAAGGGGAGCCCTCCAGGTCGTCGAACGAGGGCAGCGCGTCGAAGAACGTTCCCATTCCACGCAAGAGCACGGCCCTGAGGACGCCCGCCTTGCTGCCGAAGTGGTGGTAGACGGAGCCGACCGGCAGACCGGACTCCGCGCACACCTGATGGATACTCACATTCGTGTAGCCGTGAGTGCCGAACAGGTGCTCCGCGGCGTCCAGGATCTGGTTCTGTGAGCCGTCCATTCCCGCCGCTACTCGATGGATGCCAGCAGGTCGGTCGAGACCGTCGCCGTCGATCGTGAGATCGCGACGGCGGCCTGGCGCAGCGCGGAGACCAGCACCTGACCGCTGCCCGCGGACGCCGGGAAGGCCACCGACACGGCGGCGACGGCCCGATCCCCCCTCATCACGGGTACGGCCATGCAGGCCAGACCGTCGGCGGCCTCCTCGCGGTCGTCCGCGTAACCGCGTGCTCGGATCTTCTCCAACTGGCTGCGGATCTGATCCGTGGTCGCCAGCGACTTGGCGGTCCTGCGCTGCAACGGGCCGGCGAGCGCGGTCGCCGCGATGCTGTCGCCGGAGTAGGCCAGAAGCACCTTGCCCACCGCGGTGCAGTGTGCGGGAAGCCGGTCGCCGACGGTCGCCGGCGTGGGGAGGCTCTTGCGGCTGGGCAGTTTCTCCAGGTACACGACGTCGGCGCCGCGCAGCACCGCCAGGTGCAGGGTCTGGCCGGTGTAGCGGTGGAGTTCCTCCATGTGCATCAGCGCCGTCTCGCGCAGTGCTGCCTCCGGTGGGAGGGCTCCCAGCGTGAACATGCGGAGCCCGATGCGGTATCCGCCCTCGTGCGGCTCGACGGCGCCGATGTCCGCGAGCATGGCGAGCACCCGGTGCACGGTCGACTTGGGCAGGCCGCTCTGCCGCGCGATCTGAGCGAGCGTGAGAACGCGTTCCTTGTGGTTGAACGCGCTGAGAACGTCGAACGCTTTCCAGAGCACGGACGGCGCTATGGCCCCGGAAGGGACCCGGCTGCCCGCCGGGGGCTGGTCGATCATGGGGTCTGACCTCCGCGTTGAGGCTAGAACCATCATTCTAGAGGATGTTACGACCCTATTTCCGGCTTGCGCAATATGCGTGCTGTTCCGATGGCCGGGAGGCTGCGCGCCCGCCACGGCGGCCTCGCGCGTCCCCTGTCCATGGGGTGCGCGACGGTTGCGGCGGGCCAGGCTGAGGACCCTGGGGCGTCACCTGTCACCTGGCCGTCGGGGGAGCAGAACGGCCCTGTGAGCCCGGGACACGGCGGCGACCGTTGCGGTGTGGCCCTCGGGACGGTCGCCGCCCTCGCTCGGCTCTAGTAACCGGGGAACACCCGGCGCAGCAGGCCGAGGTCGGCGGCCCCGGTCGCCGTCACGCTGTCCGGGGTGTGGCGCTCGGTGAGCCGTCCCGCGACCAGCCGCAGCCAGGCCTCGGTGGGGAGCCTGAGCGTGCCGTCGGACTTCTCGGACAGGTCGAACTCCACGCTGACCGGTGCCTGCAGCCGTAGTTCGAACACGGAGCCGGGGTCGGAGGTGGTGACGTGGATGACCGAGGTGCGGCCCTCCAACGCGTCGGCCCTGCCCACCCAGGCGAGCATGTCCGGCTTGGCGTGCAGCAGGGCCGCGGCGGCGTCCGAGGAGACCGTGGCGTGTTCGTCGAAGGCGACCGCGACGTCCCAGGAGTGCAGCGCGAACTCGCTGAGCCGCAGCCGCGCCGAGGTGGCCACGTCGACCGGCTCGGGCAGGAAGCCCATGTCGATGCGGAGCTTGTCGCGCGTGGCGGCGTCCAGGGACTCGTACAGCGCCACCAGGGTTTCGTCGGCCTTGATGAAGCCGTCGGCGCGCTCTCGCCGGCTCATGGCGTTCCACTTGTCCCAGATGTTCTGGTTGAGATCGGGCCCGGGATACTCGGTGTCGTCGACGGCGGCACGCAGGCGGGCCCCGAAGATCTCCGCGCCACTGCCCAGATGACTGAGCACCTGGGAGACGTCCCACTCAGCCGCGCCCGAAGGGCGGGCCAGGTCGTCGTCGCCGAACCCCGACACCGACTCGGCCAGGGAGTCGTGTCCGGTGCGTAGTACGGCGATGACCGCGTCGGCGTTGCTCATGGTTGCTCCCGTGGATGCTCGGTTGGTCGGGGAAGACGGACGAGTGGGCGGGACCCGCACCGCCGCGGGTCCCGCGCCCACCGGATCAGAACATGGTGTTGTTGTTCTGAGAAGTGGCCGGCACGTCCTGGAAGTCGTCCCAGTGCTCGATGATCTTCCCGTCTCGTACCCGGAAGATCTCCGCGACGGCCTGGCCGAGCGCCCCGGGCGTGTCGATGAGGTGCGCGTGCACCGCCACCAGGTCCCCCTCTGCGACGACCCGCTTCAGGTCGAACGTCAGGTTCGGGAACTGCTGGAAGTGGTCGGCGTAGACGGCCTTGGTGGCCCGCGCGCCGTCGGGCAGGTTCGGGTTGTGCTGGATGACGTCGGGAGCCAGGAGGTCGTCCAGGACGGACAGGTCCTGGCGTGCCAGCCGGTTGACGTACTCCAGGACGACCCGCTTGCTGTGTGCGGTCAGCCGCTGCGGTCCCGGCTGGTCGGTGCGCGGGCTGCTGAGCGTGGCGAACATGTCGTGGCCGTTGACCGACGGGGTCGAGGGCACGTCCTGGATGACGTCCCAGTGTTCGGCGATCTTCCCGTGCTCGAAGCGCACGATGTCGATGACGTTGCGGCCGGGGGCGCCGGGCACGAAGACCTGGTGGGTGTGCATGACCACGAGACCGCCCTCGGCCAGCACCCGGACGATGTTGAACTTCTCGTCGGGGAACTGCTGGTGCACGGCGGTGGCGATGGCCTTGAGCACCTCGGGGCCGTCCGCGGCCAGCGGGTTGTGCTGGATGTAGGTGGGGCTGACGAACTCGTCCACCAGTGAGGTGTCGCCGTCCTGCCACAGCGCTTTCTGCAGACGTACTGAGACGCGCTTCTGGTACTCCAGGTCGGCGCAGTCCCCCTGTCCGCCACGCTTGCGGGGGAATGCGCCGGGCCGCGCGGCGGCGGGCAGGGCGCTGCCGCCCACGAAGGCGGCTGCCGCGAGTGCGGTGGTGACGGCTCTGCGGCGGGTGATGGGGGTTGTCGGCACGGGTGTGCTCTCCTGGGGTGTCATGGGTGGGAGGTGCGTGCTGGTATCAGTGGGCGTGCTCCGCGCACAGGCAGCCGACGCCCTGCTCGATCCACTCCTGGCCGGTCCACTCCGGATGACGCTCGAGCATCAGCGCGGTGACCTCCTCGACGATGGTCTCCTCGCTCGCCGCTGAGTCCCGGCGCCGCCAGGTCTCGTCGCGCAGCAGCCGGAGGTAGTCCCTGACGTCGGCGAGCAACTGGGGACCGCCGACGTCGCCGTGTCCGGGTACGACGACCTCGGGCTGTTCGGTGAGGAGCTTCTCCATCACCGTGATCCAGCGGGTGCCGGACACATCGGTGTCGTACGGCGGGAACCAGGGGAAGATCGAGAACTGGCCGGCCTCGACTAGGTCGCCGGTGAACATCACTCCCGCGTCCGGGACGGTGATCACCTGGTCACCCAGGGTGTGGGCCCGGCCGGTGGCGCGCAGTTGGACCACACGGCTGCCGAGGTCGAGGACATGGGTGTGGTCGTAGACCTGGTCCGGAGAGACCAGTTCGACGCCCTCCAGCTGCTCGGCGATGGGTCCGCCGAACCCCCGGAACATGTCCAGGTAGCCGGCCCCCTTCGTCTTCAGGTCCTTGGCCTGTGCCCGGTTCACCAGGTACTCCGCCTCCCCGGCGAAGGCCTGGGCGCCGAAGGCGTGTTCGGGATGGAAGTGGGTGGTCGTCAGGAAGATTCTGCGTCCGCGGGCGTACTCGCTGGCGAACCGGAGCAGCGCCTCGCCGTTGCGTGGGCCCATGCCGGTCTCGACGACGAGTACGGAGTGCGTGCCGCCGATGACGCCCATGTTCGCGGCCAACTGACCCGGCAGCTGAGGGATCACCAGCAGGTCGCGTGCCAGTTCCCGCGGCCTGATGGTGTGCACAGGGGGCTCGGGTGCCGGATGTTCCGCCATGAAACGGCTCCTTCGACGTCCTTGGCTGCTGGGAACGGATTCCGCTGTGCCTTGGGCCGGCGGATGGTCCGGAGTCCAGCTCAGCGCGCCGTGACCCGGGTGTCCAACACCCATTGCGCAATCCCCATGCCGTGCCGGTATCGTTGCTGGTGATGGACCTACGCTCCCTGCGCTACTTCGTCGCCGTCGCCGAGGAACGCCACTTCGGGCGCGCCGCGCTGCGACTGCACATGACCCAGCCGCCGCTGAGCCGGGCGATCAAACAGCTGGAGTCCGACCTCGGTGCCGTCCTGCTGCACCGCTCGGCCACCGGGGTCTCCCTCACCGCCGCGGGCAGCACCCTCTACGACGAGGCGCGGACGCTGCTGGACCAGGCCGAGCACGTACGGGCCCGGGTCGCCGCGGCGTCCGGTGCCGCCGCACTGACCATCGGTACCCTCGCCGACAGCGCGGACGAGGCCGGGGCCGGGCTGGTCGAGGCGTTCAGGAAGCTTCACCCCGACGTCGACGTGCGGGTCCGTGAGGCGGACCTCACCGATCCCACCACGGGGCTGCACGGCGGACTGGTCGACGTGGCCCTCACCCGCTGGCCGTTCGACGACACGGGGATCAGCGTGCATGTGCTGCGCTCCGACGCCGTCGGCGCGGTCCTGCGCATCGACGATCCGCTGGCCGGGCGGGAGAGTCTGGCCGTCGCCGACCTCGCCGACCGCCGGTGGTTCCGTCTCCCCGACGACAGCGACCCCGTCTGGCGCGCCTACTGGAGCGCCGCCAGCGGAGAGTTGCGGGAGGGGCCCGTGGTACGCACGGTTCACGAGTGCGTCCAGGCCGTGCTGTGGAACCGCACGATCGGGCTGATGCCGATCGGGCACGCACTGCCGGCCGGGCTCGTCTGCGTTCCCGTGACCGACATGCCCCGCAGCAGTCTCGTCGTCGCGTGGAGCAGCGCGAACGGCGACCCGCTGATCCGTTCGTTCACCGATATCGCCGCCCGGTTCTACGGTTCGGCGTCCTCCGCGGGCTGAGACCGACACGGGGCCGCCCCCTCCGCCGCCGGGTGAACGACGGGGCGGGGGCGGACGGGGCACCGGGTGCGTGTCGGCCTAATGGGCGACGGACACCTCGACACCCGTCTCCGTCTCGGAGTTGGTGTTGGACAGAGGCTTCTCCGGCAGCAGGAAGGCGAGCACCACACCCACGGCGAACAGAGGCACCAGGTACCCGAAGACCGGGGTCAGCGCGTGCTGGTAGGAGCTGACCACGGCGTCCTGGATCCGGTCCGGCAGCGAGTGCACCACGGACGGGGTGAGGGAGTTGGTGTCCCCGGTGGCCTTGAGGGCACCGCCGGGCAGGCGCTGGGTCAGCTGGTCGGTGAGCCGGTGCGTGAAGACGGCGCCGACGGCCGCCGTGCCCAGGGTGGCTCCGATCTCACGGAAGAAGTTGTTCGCCGAGGTGGCGGTTCCGACCTCGCTGGCCGGGAAGGCGTTCTGCACGGCCAGGACGAGGTTCTGCATGAGCAGGCCACAGCCCGCCCCGAGCAGGAACACGTATCCGAGGATCAGGGCGATCGGCGTGTCGATGTCGAGGGTGAGGGACATCAGCAGGGCGGTGACGCCGATCAGGACGGCGCCGATGATCGGGTACACCTTGTAGCGCCCCGTCTTGCTGATCAGCTGCCCGGACGGGACGGCCGTCGCCATGATGCCCACGACCATGGGCAGCAGCAGCAGTCCGGACTCGGTCGCGCTCACCCCGTACACCATCTGCAGGTAGGTCGGCAGGTAGCCGATCACCGCGAACATGCCGATGCCCACCATGATCATGCTGATCAGCGTGGCGATGTTGAAGATCGGGCTGCGGAACAGCCGCAGCGGGATGATCGGCTCGGCCGAACGCTGCTGCGAGAGGAAGAACAGCGTCCAGACGACGACGGTGCCCGCGCCCAGACCGAGGATCACCGGGTCCGTCCAGCCGTAGTCCGTGCCTCCCCAGTCCGCGACCAGCACGGTGCCGGTGACGGCGGCGGCCATCAGAGCGATGCCCACGTAGTCGATGGTGACCTTGCCGGAGCGGCGCGGCAGACGCAGCGCGTAGGCGCACACGCCGAGGGCGATGACGCCGATGGGGAGGTTGATCCAGAAGCACCAGCGCCAGTTGGCGTGGTCGGTGAAGAAGCCGCCGAGCAGCGGTCCGACCACCGCGGACAGACCGAACACAGCCCCGATGGGAGCCATGTACTTGGCGCGCTGCCGGGGCGGCACGAGGTCGGCGATGATCGCCTGCGAGGTGATCATCAGACCGCCTCCGCCGAGGCCCTGGACCGCGCGGCCGATGATCAGCGTGGTCATGTTGGGTGCTGCACCGGCGATCGCGGAGCCCGCGATGAAGATGCCGATGCCGCTGAGGAAGAGGGCCTTCCGGCCGATCAGGTCGCCGAAGCGGCCGTACACGGGCATGCCGATCGTGGCGGCGAGGATGTACGCGGTCGTCACCCATGCCATGTGGCTGACGCCGTGCAGCTCACCGACGATCGTGGGCAGCGCGGTGGCGACGATTGTCTGGTCGAGGGAGGACAGCAGCATCGCGGCCATCAGGCCGGCGAATATCAGGGCGAAGTGCGGAGGCAGGCCGGAGGATTCGCTCTCCTCCGCCTCCTCGGCCGGGATGGTGTCGGTCACAGGGAACTCCGAAGTCGCGGGGCGGGACACGGCTTGCCGGGTCCCGGGGAGGTCGGGGGATGGCGAGGGTTCGATCAGGGGGAGAGGAGGCCGCCGAGTACGGCGAGTACGCGCTCGATGTACGGGATCGGGCTGTCGTCCTCGTCCGTGGGGTCGGTCGATGCCCAGCTCTCCATGCCGATCTTGACGGCGGTCATGGCAAGGGCGGCCATCAGCCGGGGCAACTCGTCCTGCGGATCCTGCTGGGTGCGGACCGCCACCATCGCCGCCAGGGTCCGCTCGAACGCCTGGAAGCGGGCGAGCAGCGCCGCGAGGACGGGGGGATGCTCGGCGGCCGCGCCGAACGTGGCCTGGAACTCGTCGCGCCGCGGCGGGTGTTCGACCATCCCCTGCAGGAGGAACCGGGTCAGGTCCGCCAGTACCTCGCGGGGTTCCGCCGGACCGGCGCCCGTGAAGGCGTCGACGTACTCCTGCGACGGTTGCGGCGGCTCTTGGATGACCGCCGCTTCCTTGCTGGGGAAGTAGTTGAAGAAGGTACGGGGGGAGACGCCGGCCTCTTCGCTGATCATCTCGGTGGTGATCTTGTCGAAGCCGTGTTCCCTGGCCAGCCGCAGGGTGGCGGCGTGAATCTCCCGTCGCGTCTCACGGCGCCTGCGCTCGCGCAGGCTTTCGGTGGGGCGAGGCATAAGAGAGATTCTTGCACACTCTGCAAAATATTCTGGAGCTGCACTTAGTGCAGAGACTGCATTCCGTGGTGACACGGGTCACACGGTGACGGATCCGGTGACTCCAAGCCCGACCGTCCGCCGTCGGAAATCCGCGTCACACCCGGGCCGGACGTCGATTTTCCGCGTTCTGCCTGTCGTGGCTGGCCTGTTGGCACGTGGGACACGGAGGCTGCCCCCGATTGCAGTCGATCCGGCGCACGGCGTCGTGGAGGGGAATTCTCGTGAACGGCACTACAAGGGCGGGGGCGCCCCAAGAGGGGCGGACGGTCACGCTCGTCATGGCCTGTCTCGGCGTGTTCATCGCCTATCTGCCGGTGACCACCGTCTCGGTGAGCCTGCCGGCCATCCAGCGGGCGCTGCACACGTCCACGTCCCAACTGGCCTGGGTGACGGACGCGTTCGTCCTGTCCATGGCCGCGCTGATTCTGACCGCCGGGGTCTTCGGAGACGTACACGGCCGCAAGAAGGTCTATCTCGCGGGTCTGGCAATGGCCGGAGGTGGGGCCGTCATCGCGCTGAGTGCGCAGTCCGTCGAGGTCCTGTGGGTGGGACAGGCGGTCGCCGGACTCGGCGCGGCGGCCCTCCTGCCGACCACACTGGCGCTGATCAGCCACGCCGTCCCCGACCACCGGGAGCGCGGTAAGTTCATCGGCCTGTGGGCGACCGCCCTGATGGCGGCCCTCAACCTGGGCCCGCTCCTGTCCGGAGTGATCCTCGAACACTTCGCCTGGCGCTGGATCTACCTGTTGCCCGTCCCGGTCTCGCTGATCGCCATCGTGGTCGCCGCACGTCTGGTGCCCGACTCCCGTGCCCCCGGCTCGCGACGCCTGGACTGGTCGGGCCAGCTCACCGGCATGGTGGCCATCACCGCGCTGGTCTACGGCGTCATCGAGGGTGGCGCCGACTCGTTCACCGACGTCAAGGTCCTGGTGGCGCTGGCGTTGGCGGTGATTTCCGGAACCGCCTTCGTCCTCGTGGAGCGACGCAGCGGCAGTCCGATGCTGGACCTCACGCTGTTCCGCAGCCCGGCGTTCACCGCGACCACCCTGGTGGCCATGATCACCTTCCTGGGGATGATCGGTTTCTTCTTCGTCCTGAGCCTGTTCTTCGGCATGGTGCAGCAACTCGACACCCTGGAAGCGGGCTACCGGCTCTTCATGATCACCTTCGGGGCGATCCTGGCGGGCATGCCGGCCGGGAAGCTGATGCACCGGTTCACGCCGCGGGCCCTGATCACCGCCGGCCTGCTCCTCGTCTCGGCCTCGCTGCTGTCCCTGATCGGTATCGACGCGGACGTCTCCTTCGCCTCCCTCGCCTGGCGGCTGTTCCTGCTGGGGGTCGGCCTCGGCATCGTCATCACGCCCATGACGGCGACCGCGGTCGCCGCCGTGCCGCACCACCAGGCGGGCATGGCGTCGGCGGGCAACAACGCCTTCCGGCAGGTCGGCGGCGCACTCGGGCCTGCAGTGCTGGGCGCCCTGCTGACCACCAGGGCAACCGGCTCTCTGCCCGGCCATCTCACCGACGCCGGGCTCCCCGGCGCGACAGTGCACCAGGTCACGGCTGCCGTGGACGCCGGTGGTCTGGGCGCCGTCGCCCGTATGGACCTGGGCGCGAACGCCGGGCGTGCCCTCGGCGCCCTCTCGGAAGCGTTCCTCGACGGACTGAGGCTGTGCATCGGTGTGTCCGCCGGCCTGGTGCTGTTCGCCGCCCTGGTCGGTGTCGTCCTGCTGCGTCCGCGGTCAGCCGCGACATCTCCCGGCGCATCGAACGCTCCGTCTC
Source organism: Streptomyces sp. T028 (assembly GCF_048159505.1). Taxonomy (NCBI): domain Bacteria; kingdom Bacillati; phylum Actinomycetota; class Actinomycetes; order Kitasatosporales; family Streptomycetaceae; genus Streptomyces; species Streptomyces sp. T028. Next base: position 161,400 of record NZ_JBLRVZ010000013.1, on the reverse strand, counting down.
AGGTCGCCGGGGGAGGGGAGTCCGGAAAGCTGCCCGATCCGGTCCGGTAGGGCACGGACGGGACGGCCTGCCGATGGCGCTCCAGGAGGAGTCGCCCCCGGCAGTCCGCAGGCCGCACCCCGGTGCGACCCTGAGAACCTGTGTCATGTCGCCGGTCGGATCATCGCGGCGTCCGGCGCCTTGCGAGCGCGTGTGCCAGGCACCTCGCGCGCCCGACCGGGGACATGACACAGCGCCCTGAACACACGGCCCGCGCGGGCCGTGTGTTCAGGGCGCTGCGGGGTGCGCACGGGCTCGGCCCGCTCGTCCGGACGGGTGCCGCGCATCGACACCGGGGTGAACAAGGACCACTTGGAGTACGGCGTGCTCGACTCGCTCGACCTCAAACTGCTGCAGGCTCTGCAACTGGACGGCAGGGCCCCCTTCAACCGCATCGCGGAGGCGCTGGGCGTGTCCGACCACACCATCGCGCGCCGCTTCCGGCGGCTGCGCGACACCGTGCGCCTACGGGTGCTCGGTATCACGGACGGCAGCCGGCTCGGTCGTGACACCTGGATCGTCAGGCTGCGCTGCACCCCCGACATCGCACCGCAGTTGGCGGACGCGCTGGCCCGGCGTCCGGACACCGCCTACCTCGGCCTGATCTCCGGCGGCACGGAGGTGATGTGCGGGATGAAGCCGCGCAGTCGGCAGGAACGCGACGAACTGCTCTTCGGACGACTCCCGCGCTCACCGAGCGTCATCTCGGTGAGCGCCCACTGCGTGCTGCGTCACTTCTACGGCGGTCCGCTCAGCCTGCCGAGCAAGATCGACGCCCTCGGGCCCGAAGAGGCGGCCGCGTTGCGGCCGTCCTCCGTGGACGGCGCCGGAACACCCGTCACCCTGGACCAGGCCGACGAGACGCTCCTGGCCGTACTCCGACGCGACGGACGCGCTCCGCTCACCGAGCTCCAGGCAGCCACGGGCCTGTCGGAGGGAGTGGTGAGGCGACGCCTCGACCGCCTTCGCTCCACCGGCGTCCTCTACATGGACGTCCAGTTCGATCACGAACCGCTCGGCCGAACGGTGGAGGCGATGCTCTGGCTCACGGTGGCGCCCGCAGCGCTGGCCGCCGTCGGCAGCGCTCTCGCGGGACACGGGGAGGTGCGCTTCGCCGCGGCCACCACCGGTCAGGCCAACGTCGTGGCGGCGACCCTGCACCGCGACACGGCCGAGCTGTACACCTACCTCAGCGACAGGATCGGAGCGCTCGAGGGTGTCCAGTCCATCGAGACCGCGCTCATTCTGAGGCAGGTCAAGGAGTACACCTACGAACCAAACCGCTGATAAGTCATCGATCATCATGCCTGAAAAAGAATGATTTGACCCTCTGGGTAAGGGTACCGGTGTGATGGGAACGCTCAAACTATGCTGTATGGTCAGTCTTATGAGTGACGGTGCCGCGGATCGCGATTCGCTGGTGAACGACGAGGGTGTCGTGCTGTTCGGCGACATCCTGCGGCTGGTGAACACCATCGGTGACCGGGCCTCGCGCGTCATGCGCGAGGCCACCGGGCTCACCGGTACGGAGTTCGAGGTCCTGCTGCGGCTGGCCCGCCACCCGCAGAACCGCACCACGAACGCCCGCCTGGCGCAGGAGCTGTCCGTCGACTCCGGTGGGCTGACCCGTCTGGTCGCCCGGATGGAGACCGCGGGACTGCTGACGCGGCATCCGCACCCTGACGACAGACGGGCAATGCTGCTGGAACCGACCGACCGCGGCCGGGAACAGCTGACACGCGCACTTGAGGCCCACGTTCCGCAGGTCACCGCGGATCTGCTGGAGCCGCTCACCAGGGTCGAGCGGCTCATTCTGCGAGAGCTGGTCAGCAAGGTGCTGGCGAACGATGCCCGAGGCCGGCAGCAGGCGGCGCCGGGGTCATGCGCGGCCCAGGCGGCGCACCGGGACTCACCCCATGTGAAAGAGACGAACGGAGACACCCCGTGAAGATCCTCCTGATCGGCGCCACCGGCATGGTCGGCTCGCGCATCGCCGCGGAAGCGCTGACCCGTGGACACGAGGTGACCGCGGCGACCCGCTCGGGTCGTTCCGGCGACCTGCCGGAGAACCCCGCGCTGACCACGGCGACCCTCGACGCCTCGGACCCCGCCCAGGTGGCCAAGGGCGCCGCCGGTCACGACGCCGTGGTCTCGGCGATCTCCCCGGCCCGCGACGGCTCCGTCGACCCGGCGGTGTCACTCCTGGCGACGTACCGCTCCCTGATCGAGGGGCTGCGCACGGCGGACGTACGGCGCTTCCTGGTCGTCGGCGGGGCGGGCAGCCTCCAGACCCCCTCGGGTGTGGACCGGGTGGACACCCCGGACTTCCTCGACATCTACAAGCCCGAGTCGCGTGCCCTTCGCGAGGTCCTGCGGCTGTTCCGGGGCGAGGTGACCGACCTCGACTGGACGTACCTGTCCCCGGCGGACGAGATCGGCCCCGGTGAGCGCAAGGGTGTGTTCCGGCTCGGTGGTGACCAGATGCTGTACGCGCCCGACGGCAGCAGCACCATCAGCGCCGAGGACTTCGCGGTGGCGCTGGTCGACGAGCTGGAGAAGGGCGACGCGATCCGTCGCCGTATCACCGTGGCCTACTGACAGGTCGCCCGCCGGGCACAACCAACAGGTCCCCCGGGGTCCGGAGTTGAACGTCACTCCGGACCCCGGGGGACTTGCTCATGCGGTCAGTGGGCCCGTGAGCCCTTGAACCTCGACGCACATGCCGTTCATGACACCCGGGGATCTCCCGGCGCGGGTCCGACATGCGGACCAACCGCGTTGTGGCCTTCGTGAGCCAGCTCCTACCGTCGGCTCCAGGAATTCGCACAGCGTCTCCGGGAGGATTCCATATGAGTCTCGAGGTAACTTCCCTCGGATATCTCGTCATCACCGCCGAGGACATCGCGGCATGGCGGGCATTCGCCGAATCCGTCCTCGGAATGCAGGTGGGTCAGTCGCCTGACGGGTCCGACGACGGAAGTCTCCATCTCCGCGTCGACGAGCGGAGTTGGCGCGTCGCGGTGCAACCGGGCGCCGATGGCGGACTGACGGCCATCGGGCTCGAGGTCTCCAGCCGCGGGGCGCTCGAGAACCTGTGCAAGCGACTCTCTAACAGCGGGATCGAAATCGAGGACGAGCCGCAACTCGCCGAGCGGCGGGGCGTACTGGACGTATTCAGGACGCGTGACCCTTCCGGGCACCCGGTCGAGTTCTACTACGGCGGGAAGAGCGACCGCGAGCCGTTCGTCTCGCCGCGGGGAGCCCGGTTCGTGACCGGCCCGCAGGGACTCGGGCACGCGGTTCTCTTCGTCGACGAGTACGAACGGGTCCGCGACTTCTACGTCGGCACACTGGGATTCCAGGTCCGGGACGTCCTGGTGATGGGGGAGCCGTGCTCCTTCACCTCGCCCAACCCACGGCACCACACGATGGCGTTCGTGTCGATTCCGGGCGTGCCGCCGATGCTGCAGCACTTCATGCTCGAGGTCGACGACCTGGACACCGTCGGACGGGCCCTCGACCGCGTCCAGGACAACGACGTACCGCTCAGCCTGAGCCTCGGGCGGCACACGAACGACCACATGCTCTCCTTCTACTGCGAGAGCCCCTCGGGAGTGAAGGTCGAATACGGCTGGGGCGGCCGTCTCGTCGGCGGAGACCACAACACCGGGTACTACGACGCCGCGTCCGTGTGGGGCCATCGGCCGCCCCCCGGCACCGCCATGATGGACGGTTTGGGCACCGACTGACCCGCACGTCCGCAGGCCTTCCCCTTCCCCGCAGAGAGAGCTGAAATGGCCCTGAACGACGAAGAACTCATCACCGTCCCCGGCATGCTCAGCCGCTATGTCCGGCTGCCGAACGGAACCAAGGCCCACTACATGACGTCCGGCGAGACCGGCCCGGCCGTCCTGCTGCTGCACGGCGGGATCATCGGCTCGTCCGCCACCGCCGGATGGCGGTTCATGGCCCCCTTCCTCGGTGCCCACGGCTTCCGGGTGTACTGCCCCGACCTGCCGGGCTTCGGACACACCTCCGGCTACGAGAGCGCCTACCCGGCCGAACACGGCAACGCCGCGCACGTCGACTTCCTGCACGACTTCGTGAACGCGCTGTGCCTGGACAGCTTCCACATCTCCGGCAACTCCATGGGCTGCCTGAACGCCGTCAACTACACGCTCGCCCATCCCGAGCGCGTCAGCAGTTACGCCCTCATCGCCGGCGGTCTCGGCGATCTCGTCCCGTCACCGGATCTGCGGCCCGGACAGGAGAAGTCGGACCGGCCGGACATCATGGCGTTCGACGGCACGCCGGAATCCATGCGGAAGATGATGTCGGCGATCATCCGGGACTCGTCCACCGTGACCGAGGATCTCGTCGCCATGCGGACCGCCGCCGCGCTCCGGCACCAGGACTACTACCGTCGCCGCACCCAGCTCTCCTTCGGCGGCGAGGACAAGGACATCCAGGCGCGTCTGTCGACGAAGGGTCGTTTCGACCGCCTGTCGATTCCCGGAATCTACCTCTACGGGAAGGAGGACGTGCTCGTACCCCACGACGTCTTCGGCTACCCGCAGGAAGACGCGCTGCCTGGTGTGCAGTTCTTCTACCCGGAGGACACCGGGCACCAGGGCCAGACCGATCAGCCCGAACTCGTGAACCAGCTTTTCCTGGAGTTCTTCCGTGACGGGAAGGTGTCGTGGGAGACGGCACAGTGGTCCGGCATTTCCGACCGGCGTCCTCCGTTGCCCGAACTCGTCGACGTCAGCTGATTTCCGGCAGGAGATCCGCTTCCCGCACGCGCCACGCCATTTCGTCACGGAGGTACGGAAATGGAGAGTCTGGACAGGCTCATCGACTTCGAACAGGGACTCGTCAGTCCCGAGATATTCTCGGACCCGGAGATCTACCGCCTGGAGCAGGAGAAGATCTTCGCGCGGTCGTGGCTCTTCCTGGCCCACGAGTCCCAGATCCCCAAGCCGGGTGACTTCTTCTCCACCTGGATGGGCGGGGACCCGGTCCTGGTCGTCCGCAGGAAGGACATGACGGTCGGGGCGTACCTCAACGCCTGCCGGCACCGGGGGATGAAGGTCTGCCGCGCCGACTCGGGCAACACCAAGGCGTTCACGTGCACGTACCACGGCTGGACGTACGGAACCGACGGCAAGCTCGTCAACGTACCCAGCTTCGAGGACGCCTACTACGGTGAGCTGAAGACGGCCGACTGGGGACTGGTGCCGGTCACCCAGGTCGACGAGTACAAGGGCCTGATCTTCGGCAACTGGGACCCCTCCGCGCCACCCCTGCTGCAGTACCTCGGCGACTCCACCCGCTTCCTCGACACCATGATCGACCGCCGCGAGGGCGGCGTCGAGGCCCTCCCCGGCGTTTACAAGTGGACCTTCGTCGGCAACTGGAAGCTGGCCGCCGAGCAGTTCGCGGGCGACGCCTACCACGGTCAGATCAGCCACGCCTCGGCCGCGATCGCCATGCTCGAAGGGGTGTCCCTGGAGGCGGCTCCCGGGGGCGGCGATCCGTTCGGCAGCGTCGTCGGCTGCCAGTACTCCGACGGCTGGGGCCACGGTACGGGGTTCTCGTTCGACCCGCGCGGACAGCTCTTCCCGGTGTTCTTCACCTCCGACGTGCTGACCGACTACTACCGCTCCACGCACGCGGAGCAGGTCGAGAGGCTCGGACCGGAGTGGGGCTTCCACACCTCCCACAACAACATCTTCCCGAACCTCTCCTACCTCAAGCCGCAGAACAGCCTGCGCGTGTGGCACCCGAAGGGCCCCAACAGCTTCGAGGTGTGGGCCCTCACCCTCGTCGACAAGGCCGCCCCGCCGGAGGTCAAGGAGGCGCAACGGGTCGCCACGATGCGCACCTTCAGCGCCTCCGGGATCTACGAACAGGACGACGGCGAGAACTGGAGCCAGATCGGCGAGAACCTCAGCCGAGGCGGCGCGGTCATCCACCGCACGATGCTGAACTACCAGATGGGCCTCGGGCACGACGGGCCGAGCGACACCTACCCGGGCACCATCGGGAGCCAACTGGTGGGGGAGGGCCCGCAGCGCACCTTCTACCAGCGTTGGCTCGAACTGCTGAAGTCCGAGGAATGGCCGGTCCCGAAGGACGCGTCGGGCGTGCTGACCGCCGCGGCCGACATCTAGAGAGGAGGGTCCGGATCATGACAACCGTCGACGAGGAGACCTCCGCGGACGTGCCGGGCATCAGCCTGGACGTCGATTTCCCGACGTACCACGAGATCAGCCAAGTCCTTTATCTCGAAGCGAAGTTGCTCGACGAGCGGCGCTACGAGGAGTGGTTCGCGCTCTTCGCGGACGACATACGGTACTGGATGCCGATCCGCTACAACCGTCTGTCGCGTGAACTCGCCTCCGAGACCTCGGGCGTCGGGGAGCCGGCCAACTTCGAGGAGGACAAATCCTCGCTCTGGCAGCGGATCGTGAGACTGCGGACCGGGATGGCCTGGGCCGAGGACCCGCCGAGCCGGGCCCGACACATCGTCACCAACATCTCGGTCGAGCCCGGGAGTTCGCCGGACGAGTTCGACACCCGGTCGTACTTCCTCACGTACCGCACCCGCGGTGACAGCGAGTGGGACATGTGGGTCGGACGCCGGGACGACGTGCTCCGGCGGGTCGGTGAACACCGGTGGCAGATCGCCGACCGGACGATCACCCTCGACCAGGCGACGATCCTGTCCAAGAACCTGAGCCTCTTCTTCTAGACCCGCAACCGAGCGGGCGGCGTAGGCGCGGGCCCCGTTCCGGGGGCGAGAAACCCACCGTCCCGACGCCGTTCGCTCTCGGGGCCTGCGAGGAAGCCGGGGCCCGGCCGCCGAATGCCGTGACTGCCCCGGGCGTGACTGCCCCGGGGCGCGGCCTCCCTGACCCTGCGGACGGTGACCGCCAGGCTCGTGATCGCCCCCTGCACTCGACAGCCCGGACGCTACCGCCCAGGGTCCCGTCTCTCCAGGGCAGGACCGTCCTGACGCCGTGAAGGAGCCCCATGTGAAGGTGCTGATAGTCGGAGCCTCGTTGGCGGGACTGCGCACCGCCGAAGCCCTGCGAGCCTCCGGTTCCGACGCCGCCATCTGGATGGTGGGCAGTGAGGCCCATGCGCCGTACGACCGGACACCGCTGTCCAAGGAACTGCTCACCGGTGACAAGGAACCACATGAGGTCGCGCTGAGCACGCCCGAGCAACTGGCGGATCTGGAGCTGGACCTGCGGCTCGGCACCACTGCCACGTCCCTCGACCTCGTCGGCCACGGCGTTGGGTTCGACGACGGCTCCCGGCTGACCGCCGATGTCATCGTGCTCGCCACGGGATCCCGCTCCCGGCGACTGGCCGGCACCGCGGGGTACGACAACGTCTTCGGACTGCGCTCATTGGAGGACGCGGTGGCGATCCGGGCCGCGATGACGACCGCGACGTCACTGGTGGTCGTGGGGTCCGGATTCATCGGCTCGGAGGTCGCGTCGGCGGGCCGTGCCCGCAGACTGGACGTGACGGTGATCGAGTCGGCGTCCGCGCCCCTGGCCCGGGTGTTCGGGGCGGAGCTGGGCAGCCGGCTGGGTACCTTCCACGAACAGGCGGGAAGTTAGCTGCTGTGCGGCAGAACCGTCGTGTCGTTCAAGGAAGCCGGAGGTTCCCGTGTGGACGGAGTGCTGCTCGACGACGGGACCGAGGCGGGCGACCTGTTCGTGATCGGCGTCGGATCCGTGCCGAACACCGAATGGCTGTCGTCGTCGGGGCTGGATGTCACGGACGGGGTGCTCTGTACTGCCTCCGGGCAGACCGCCGGAGCGGAGCACGTGTACGCCGTCGGTGACGTCGCCCGCTGGTGGAGCCCCCGCTACGGCGAGGCGGTACGGACCGAGCACTGGACCGCGGCGGGGGAGCAGGCCGCCATGGTGGCCGCCGCGATCCAGGGGTCGACGCCTTTGGACGACCTGTTGCCCTATGTGTGGTCGGACCAGTTCGGCCACCGTGTGCAGGTCGTCGGCAGGCCCAGGGCCTCGGACGATCTCGCACTGCTGCGGGGTGTCGAAGAGGGCCTCGCCGCGATCACCGGGCACGACGGAGTGCTGGCGTCCGCCGTGGTGGTCGACCAGCCGCGGCTCTTCGCCCGGCTGCGCCGCATGGTGCGCGATCGCACCCCCTGGCAGACCGCCGTCGCCGACTCCGGCGGGCTCGTGAGTGCCTGGCCGTAGCCGAACAGCCCGCCCCGGGACCACTGAGCCGCTGTAAACGCCCGGTGTTGGCGAATGTCCGCCGTTGCAAGGGCCCTAAGGACGGAATGACCAATGGAACACGCACTCCTCGGCCGTACCGGTGTCAGAGTGTCGCGCATCGCCCTCGGCACGGCGCTTCTCGGCCTCGCTCCCGGTGAGGCCGAGTCCGACCGCTTCGTGCACGCCGCTGTCGATCTGGGCATCAACGTCTTCGACTGCGCGAACACCTACGGAAACCGTCCGGCGTTCGACCGCCCCGGGCATCCCGCGGCCGCGGAACGACGGCACGCCGAGGAACTGCTCGGCAAAGCCCTGCGGGGCCGGCGCGACGACGTCCTGGTGTGTACGAAGGTCGGTGAGCCCGTTGGGGCCGGCGTCAATGACGGTGGTCTCGGACTGGCCGTACCGGGGCAGGTGCACCCAGGTGGCGGGCTGAGCCGGTTCCACATCCTGCGGGAGGTCGACAGGAGTCTGCGCCGCCTGCAGACGGACCACATCGACGTCTACCACCTGCACCACCCCGATCCCGACACTCCCGTCGTGGAGACGCTCGGCACGATGGACGACCTGGTGCGGCAGGGAAAGATCAGATACGTCGGGTTGTCGGACCACCTGGGCTGGCAGATGACCAAGGCGGTCCTCACGGCCGACGCGCGGCGTGTGGCGCGGCCCGTGCTGAACCAGATCGAGTACAACCTGATCCGACGTGCCGCGGAACGCGAGATCGTGCCGGCCGCCCAGGAGCTCGGAGTGTCGCTGACCTGCTTCAGCCCGTTGGCAGGCGGGGCGCTGGCCGGACTCGACGTGCTGGAGCGCCCCTTCGGAGGTCTGCGGCGATGGGGTGTCCCTGTGACGTTCTCGGAGGAACAGCGTGACGCGGCCAGCGCGCTCGAAACGTTCGCCAAGGACTGGGGGCAGGCCCCGGCACACCTGGCGCTGCGGTGGCTGCTGGATCGGCGGCCCGTGGCCGCGGCGATCATCGGCCCCGAGTCGGTCGAGGAACTCGCAGCTGTGGTCGGCGCTGTCGACGTGGTTCTGGAGCCCGAGCAGGTCGCGGCGCTCGACAAAATCGGGCGGGCCGGGGCTCAGGCCCGGTGACGTGGGGAGCCGTGCGGCGCCGCGGGCTGTCCCGGGTCGCCGGGTTCCGGCTTCCAGTCGGTGTGCTGCGGGTCGAGCGAGGGCATGACCACGGTCGAGATGAGCTGAGCGGCCCGGCTCACGGCGCGTTCGCAGGCCTTCGCGTCGAAGCGGTAGGTGGGGCCGGACATCGAGATCGCCGCCGCCACGCGATGGCCGGAGTCGAAGATGGGTGCGGCGACGCAGGTGAGACCGACCTGGGCCTCCTCGATGTCGTACGCGACCTTCGCGTCGCGGATCTTGCGGAGCTCCGCGAGGAGCCGACCGGGCTGGGAAACGCTGTACCTGGTCATCCGGGGCAGGGGCCCCGACACGATCTCCCGCACGAGGCCCGGGTTCGCGTAGGCCATCATCACCTTGCCGAGCGCGACGCAGGTGGCGGGGAGGCGGCCGCCGACGTGCGAGGGGGTGGGCATCGACCTGTGGCCGTGGATCTTCTCGACGTAGAGGACCTCCGGCCCGTCGAGAACCGCGAGGCTGACGGTCTCGTGGGTGAGTTCGTAGAGATCCTCGAGATACGGCAGCGCGCGCTCACGCAGGTTCACGCTCTTCGGTCGGCTCGCCGCTGCCCCGAGCTCGAACATCCGCAGCCCGAGCAGATAGTCGGTGCCCCGGCGCTCGACGATTCCGGCCTCGGCGAGGACGGCGAGGAGACGGTAGGCGGTCGGCTTGGGAATACCGACACGACGGGCGAGTTCGGTGAGACCAGCCTTTGATTCCAGACCGGCCAGCGAATTGAGTAGTGCGAGTGCTTTGTGTACCGAACTCAGCGAATGCTCACGGTGGTCGAGCGTTACCGTTTCCTCGCCGACCGGCTCCGTGCCATTCATGCCTCACGCCCTTGTTGAGTCAGCGGCCCGACCGCGCTCTCGAAGCTCCTGGGGAGGAGTGTGGCAGGTTACGGGAATATGTCAACAAGGTTCACCTCTCCTTGGTATTCCGGGCACTCCTGTGAGCGTCAGGGCGACTGGCCGCCCCGCCGGGACCCCGGTGAGCTGGGTGTTTACGGGCTGTTTCAACATGCGGAACATCGGGTTTCCCTCCATCCGGCGTCGGGCCCGAACATGTGGGTGCAGTGGCCCGACTCCCTCCGGACCGCGTGGAGCCGTTCGCCGTCGTCGGCAGTGGATCAAGAATTTCGGTGGAAAGGAACGTGGAAAATGGCATGGCTTCGCGCCTGTGGCCCCGATGATCTCCAGGAAGGTGAGGCGCTGCGCATCGAGACCTTGCCGCCCATCGCCCTGTATCGCGTAGGAGGGGAATTCTTCGCGACCGACGACACATGCACACATGCGCTCTCGTCGCTGTCGGAAGACGGTTATCTGTCGGGCGACGAGGTCGAATGCGGATTCCACTTCGCCAAGTTCTGCGTTCGTGATGGGCGTGCCCTTTCTCTTCCGGCCTCGAAGCCTCTCACCACTTTCGCGGTCAAGGTCGGCGACGACGGCGTTCACATCGACGTGGGCGAGCGGCCGTACCGGCAGATGCGATGACCCCGGGTTGCTGATCACCGTGGTGACCACGGCACGGCACGGCGTGACGCCGAGTGATCGCGCTGTGGCGGACGAAGGCGGCTATTGAGGGCATGGCCCCGAGGACCGCATCGCCGGTTCCGAGGAGGACCTCGCCCTTGGGACTGGTAGGCCCGCATGTTGAGGTGTCGAGCATTCGCGGGGGGAGGCCTACGGACTGTGACGCTTGGTGAGAAGTCGGGCCGGTTGATTGGGTCTGGCATGATCGCGCGGTGAGTGATGCGAGGCTGCTGGCGGTGGAGGCCGTTGAGTCACATGTCCGTGACGCAGCGATAGCTGGGCCTATGTGACCGCCGCGTGCTGGGCCGCGATGGAGAAGGACGGCCATGTGCTTGAGTTCGTCTTGACCGCCCACGTCCGAGACCAGCTGTTCATCGACCTCATGGCCATGATCGCCTACTACCACTGCGGAGGGCATCAGCTCGATCTGGAGCGCAGCATGCCGATCGGTGGACCATGGGCGCCGGGCTCGGCCTGCGACCGTCTGCTGATCAGCCTGCCTTTTCTCCACGGTCCTGATCTTGAGCACTGTCCACTACCCGGGGGACACGCCCGCATCCTGTGGGCCCTTCCTGTGACGGCCGCCGAAATCGAGTTCCGCAGGCGCGAGGGGCATGAGGCGTTGGAGCAACTCTTCGACGACGCGGAGATCGTTCCCACTGATCCTTTGAGGGCATCGGTGGTGTGAGGTGTTGGCCGGGCCGTTCCCGACAGTCAGTGCGTGTGATCACCTGGGGCGTATCGGCTCCAGGTTCCGCCGGCTTCTGCGGATCTGCGGGTCCGTGACTTCGGAGACGGAGTGCGCCTGGAGGTGGATCCCGGCCTCGTCGCCCGGGTCGCCGCACTCCCGGCGATCGCCGGGAGAGCTGAAGGACGCCGGCTTCACCGAACCGCCCCGTAGCGTCGAGCCGTTCCGCTCCGGGCGGCTCAGCGCCGAGATCTGAGACGGCGTACAGAGAGAAGCGGGTGTGTTTCACTGGTCGTATGGCTACCGGAGCGACGCGGATCCGGCCGGTCGGGGGCGACGGCCGCACACGAGAACAGGACGTGCTGTCCGCCGTCCATGTCCCGTGGCGGCTGGAGCCCCGGGAGCCCGGTGATTCCCGGCCGGGCGGTGGCGAGATCGGGTGGATGCGCGCCCACGAACTGACGCGGTCCCGGATCGTGGAGTCCTCGGCGGCTCCGGTGGGCGGGTGGCGCGGGCCGGAGGAGATCGCGCGTACCGAGGACGAATGGATCGTCGCCCTGATCCAGCTCCGGGGACGTATGGTCATCGGTGGTGGCGAAGAGTCGCTGGAACTCCGGCCGGGTGGCGTCGTGGTGTGGGACAGCACGGCACCGGCCTGGTTCGACATCAAGAAGAAGGACCACAAGCGCAGTGTCTTCTTCCCGCGTGAGTTCCTCTCCACGCTGTGCCCGACGCTCGACGCCCGCCCCATGCTCGAGCTGCCGTCCGCGGACCCGGCTGTCGGCCTGTTCCGGGCGGTGACGGCCGATGTGGCCCGCTACGCGCCGGATCTGGACGACATGGGTCGGTACGCCTCGTCCCGGGCCCTCGCCGAACTGCTGGTGGCATGTCTGCGGCCGCGGGTGCTGCACGGGCGGGCGGCGCTTCAGGCCGCGCTGTTCAAGCGTGCCTGCGCCCATGTCGAGGGACGGCTGGAGGACCCGGATCTGAGCCCCGGGGTCCTGGCCGCCGAACTGAAGGTGCCGCTGCGCACTCTCCAGGACGTGTTCGCCCAGCGAGGCCACACGGTGCGGGGATACGTCAAGGCCCTCCGCCTCGGCCGCGCCCATTTGGAGCTGAGCCGAGCCGACGGCCGCGGTGTCACCGAGATCGCCTTCGCCGTCGGGTTCGCCAACGCCGGACACTTCAGCCGCTCGTTCCACGAACGCTACGGTGCGAGCCCGCGCGAGGTGCGCGCGACGGCCCTCAGCCGGCAGCGCCGAGGTGCTCCGTGAAGAAGGCGACGGCCGCCTCGGCCGCCCGGTCGAAGGCAGGGGCGTCACGGTAGACGTCGAAGTGGCCGCCGCGGATGCTGACGTACTTCTTGGGCTCGTGGGCGCGGGAGTACGCGGCGAACTGGAGCTCCGGCGGGCAGACGAGGTCGTCCTCCGCGACGATCATCAACATGGGGGTGGGGCTGACGCGCTCGATGAGCAGGCCCGGTTCGTAGCCGGTCAGCAGCTCCATACTGCGAAGAGTCACTTCGTTGCGATAGGTGGGGAGGTCGTTGTGCGTCTGGACGAACTCCCAGGAGTCCGGGGTCGGTAGGGCGGCCGGGGCGGTGGGGTCGGGGGAGGCCACGGGGATCATCGCGGGAGCCTCGCCCGCCATGCGCGCCCGGCGGTCGGCCCGGTGGAAGGCTGCCGCCGCGGCGAGCGCCGGCGCGGGCACCAGCCGCTGGCCGCATTCGCGGCCGCTGACCATGGGCACCTGGGTGACGATGGCGCGCACGCGGCGATCCTGGCCGGCGAGGACGATCACATGTCCGCCAGAGAGGCTGGAGCCCCAGGCCCCGATGCGCTCCAGGTCGGTCTGCGGCAAGGTCTCCGCGAAGGTCACGGCGTCGCTGTAGTCGCGCATCTGCAGGAGCGGGTCGATCTCCTGGCGCGGGGTGCCCTCGCTGGTGCCGAGGTTGCGGTGGTCGTAGACGACGGCGGCCAGGCCGGCCGCCGCGAACCGTTCGGCCAGGTCGGGCAGGCGTCCGCCCTCCTTGACGCCGGAGAGGCCGGTGGCCATGACCACGGTGGGGAAAGGACCGGGGCCCTCGGGTACGTAGTGCCAGCCGCGCAGCAGAGTCCCGTCGGTGGTCCGGAATTCGATGTCGTTTCGCATGGCTCCGAGCATGGACGGGGGCGGGAGGCGGTGCTGCTCCGGACACGCAACCGCATGTGCGCTCGCGCGCAACACCTGCCACCTCGGAAGTGCGATGTTCCTGGCCGAGCATCGCGGCGAGCTGTTCCCGGCTGAGATGTTCGCGGACATGTACCCGTCGGTGAACGGGCGGCCGAGCATGCCGCCGCAGATCCTGGCCGCCGCGATCACCTTGCAGGCCCTTGACGGGCTGTCGGACTTCGAGACGGTCCAGGAACTGCGGTGCGACCTGCGATGGAAGGCCGCCTGCGGGCTGGGCCTTCACGACATGGCCTTCGACCCGTCGCTGCCGGCCTACTTCCGCCGCCGACTGGCCCGCTCCGCCCGCCCCCACCGCGTCTTCGAGGCCGTGCGCGAGCTCGCGAAGGCCACCGGCGTACTCAAGGGAAACGGCCGTGGGGACCATCGGTACAGCGATTAACGCTAAGCACTTGATCTTGACCTTATAGCACAGGTGATCGGTCCCGTGCGGGGGTTCGGTGGAAGATCTTCGATCACTGGTGGGCCGTGGCTACGGTCCGCCGCATGCCGGTGGAATTTCTGACTGATGAGCAGGCTGAGGCGTACGGGAAATTCACCGAGGAGCCCACGAGGCCCGAGCTGGAGCGCTTCTTCTTTCTTGATGACGAGGACCGGAAGCTGATCGCGAAGCGGCGCGGTGATCACAGTCGTCTCGGTTTCGCTCTCCAGATGTGTACGGTGAGGTACATCGGGCTGTTCCTGGAGGACCCCCTCGACGTGCCGTGGCCGGTCGTTGAGCATCTGGCCGGGCAGTTGAGGATCGAGGACGTCTCCCAGATCAAGCGGTATGCCGAGCGCAAGCCGACGCCGTACGAGCACGCGTGGGAGATCCGCGATGCGTACGGCTACCACCCGTACGAGGACCACGACCAGGGGCGGAAGTTCCGGGCGTTCCTGCACGGGCGGGCGTGGACGGCGCACGCGGAGGGCCCGAAGGCGCTGTTCGATCACGCGGTGGGCTGGCTGCGCCGACACCGGGTGCTGCTGCCGGGGGTGAGCGTGCTGGCCCGGCAGGTCGCCGAGGTCCGCACCATCGCGGACAGGCGGCTGCATACCACGGTCGCCAAGGCCGCCCGGCGAGCGGACTCCGCGCTGACCGGGGACCTGGTGGCCACGCTGAAGACGCCGGAGGGCAAGCGGTATTCGGAGCTGGAGCGGATGCGCCGGCCGCCGACCCGGACTACGGGCACCGCGATGAAGGGCGCGTTGCAGCGGGTCGACGACATCGCCGCGTTCCAGCTGGGGCGGGTGAAGCTGGACAAGGTCCCGCCGAACCGGCTGTCCGCCCTGGCCCGCTACGGGCTGGGTACCAAGGCCGCGAAGCTGGAGCGGACGCCCGAGCCCAAGCGCACCGCGATGCTCACCGCGGTGATGCGCCACCTGGAGGCCAAGGCGATCGACGACGCCCTCGACCTGTTCGAGATCCTGATGGCCACCCGGTTGATCAGCACCGCGAAGCGGTCCACGGACAAGCAGCGGCTCTCGACCCTGCCGCAGCTGGAGAAGGCGGCGCGGATCACGGCCAGGGTCTCGAAGGTGGTCATTGAGGAGCTGGAGCTCATCGAGGAGAGGGGCTGCAATGTAGACGTGGCCGCGCTGTGGCGGGCGCTGGAGGAGGTCGCGCCCCGGGCCACGCTGTCCAGCGAGGCCGCCACGGTGGTGAGCCTGGTGCCGGAGGACGACGACACGGCCGAGACCGCGCTGCGCGGGGCGCTGGCACTGCGCTACAACACCGTCAAGCGGTTCCTGTCGTTGCTGGGCGAGACCTCGGCGCTCGGCGCGGCGACCGGCGGGATGCGCGTCCTGACCGGGGTGCGGCGGCTCCCGGCCCTGTCGAGGCGGAAGGTGAGCGAGAAGCCGCTGCTGCCGCGCGAGGTCGACGACAAGCTGGTGCCGCCGCACTGGCGCAAGGCGGTGTACGCGAACGCGGACCTGCCGGAGGGGCGGTGGACCGGGACGCGTACGTGGTGTGCGTGCTGGAGCAGCTGTTCCGCGCGCTGAAGCGCCGCGACATCTTCGCCTCCCCTTCGCACCGCTGGTCCGATCCGCGCGCCCGCCTGCTTCAGGGCAAGGGCTGGGAGGCGGTACGCGAGGACGTCCTGGCGGGCCTGAGCCTGGACGAGGACGCCGAACAGCACCTGGGGGAGCTGATCGAGGTGCTGGACGCGACGTGGAAGCAGATGGCCGAGCGCCTCGAAGAGGCCGGCAGTGACGCGAAGATCAGCATCGAGGTACAGCCCAACGGGCGGGCGAAGCTGAACGTGCATCTTCCCAGCCACCGTGACGTCGTAGATGGGGCGGTCTCGCGCATGGTGCCTGCGTGTGGCCGTCGGCTGGCGGCATTGCCCTGTTCGGGGCTGGCGCTATCGCTCCACTTCCGCGGACAGGGCGGATGAGGCCGACGGGGTGATGTCGCCGGTGGGACGGGAAGCAGTGGTGTCGGGCGGGTCCGGTGCCGGGTCGGCGGGTGGGCTGGCGGCCGTGGGGTGGCGGGCTCGGCCGCCGGGCAGCAGGGACTGTGCGGCCTTCAGGGCGCGGGCCAGCAGGTGCGAGCGCCCGGCGACGATGGGGCTGAGTACGGCGAGGACGAGGACGTAGCTGGCGATGAACGGGGCGAGGCGGCCGTCGAGTCCCGCGCTGGCGGCCATGGCGGCCAGGATCAGCGCGAACTCGCCACGTCCCAGGAGCGTGGTGGCGATGTTCGCGGCGGGCTGTGGGCCGTAGCGGTACAGGCGTGCTGCGAACAGTCCCGCAGCCACGTTCATGGTGATCGTCAGCGCGACGGCGGCGGCGACCGGCACGGCGACGGAGGCGATGTCTGCCGGGTTGATGGCCAGGCCGAAGGCGAAGAAGAAGATTGCGGCGAAGGCGTCACGCAGCGGATGCACCAGTTCGCGGATCCGCGGCCCGGAGGGGGTGCCGGCGAGGATCAGGCCGACCATGAAGGCGCCGATGGCGTCGACCACCCCGAGGACCTCGGAGACACCGGCGATGAGGATCGCAGCGCCGAGGAAGCTGATGACCAGCAGTTCGTTGTCACGCACCGCGATCAGGCGCCCGATCAGGCGGGTGCCGTAGCGGGCGGCGATGGCCAGCACCATCAGGAATCCGAACGCCTTGGCCGCCTGGAGGATCGTTTCTGTGATGCCCTGGGCGCCGCTGATGACGGGCTGGAGCGCGGCGAGGTACAGGGCGAGGAAGATGTCCTCGACGACGGTGACGCCCAGGATGAGCCGGGTTTCGGGGCGGCCGATGCGGCCGAGGTCGACGAGGATCTTGGTGACGATGGCGGAGGAGGAGATGCCCAGGACGCCGGCGAGCACCAGGGCTTCCCGTGCGCCCCATCCCAGGGCGAACCCGAATCCCAGGCCGGCGCCGACGTTCAGCAGCAGGTAGATTCCGCCGGCTGTCAGCAGGCGTCTGCCGCCGCTCCGCAGGTCGTCGAGGTGGAACTCCAGCCCCAGGTAGAACAGCAGGAGTACCAGCCCGAGCGCGGAGAGCATCTCGAAGTCGTGTGGGTCCTCGACCAGGACCAGGCCTGGGGTGTGGGGGCCTAGGAGGATGCCGGCGAGCATGAACAGCGGGATGGTCGGCAGGCCGATCCTCCTGCCGAGGCGGGCGAAGACGGCGGCGGCCAGGAAGGCGCCGCCCATGGCGAGCAGGGTGTCAGCATGTCCCACGGGTCACCACCTTCCGCAGTGTGGCGGGCGTAGCGTGTCGCGATTGACGGGAGTAGATACGTCCTCCTTTGTTCCGGGGTCGGTCAGTCCCCGGGTGATCGTTTCCGGGATGGGGTGCGCCGGTGCGTGTCAGGGGAGGGCGGGGGGGCTGGGTCGTGTGGCGGTGCGAGCAGATAAGTCGCCATCCCTGCGGTGACCAGGCCTGATGCGAGGAGTAGGCCCTGCGGCAGCACCGTGCCCATGACCAGCATCGCCACGGAGAGGGCCAGCAGCGCCCAGGCCGGGCCGCGCCGTCGCCGGTATTCGCGCGGCTGGTGCGGGCGCGCTGTTTGCAGACCGTGGGCGAAATGAGGGTCGCTTCGCTGCGTCTGCGCCTCAAGGTCGTGCAGTGGATTGGTGTCGGGCTGCGTCATGACTCCTCCTTCCGGGGACCGGCAATTCGGGGGTCTATGCCACCGTCACACGCAGGCTTGCGGCATCACCATCGGGCCCAGCACCCATTTCCGCAGGTGCCCGACCCCCACAACCGGCCGTCACATGGGCACCGGCACCGATGGACACTGCGCACCGCACCGCGCAGGCTGACCATGAAGGCCGAAGGCTCTTCGACGGCAGCCAGGACACGTACGCCGGTGTAGCGAGCCGGGCGCCGGTCCCAGCCGCCGACACAGCACAGAGAGGGAAGGCGGTGTCGATGTCCCTGTCCTGGCGGATCTTCCTGCTCAACGCGGTGGTACTGCTCGCCGGCACCGCCCTGCTGCTGCTCGGACCCGTCACCGTCTCCACCCCGGTGCTGCTGACCGAGGCGGTCATCCTGATGGCGGGACTGGCCGTGATGCTGATCGCCAACGCGTTCCTGCTGCGCCTCGGACTGGCCCCGCTGGGGCGGCTGGCTCGCAGCATGGCCACCGTCGACCTGCTGCGCCCCCGCCCCAGGCCGGCCGCCACCGGGCACGGCGAGATCGCAGAACTGGTCACGGCCTTCAACGCCATGATCGGCCGTCTGGAAGCCGAACGAGCCGCTAGCAGCGGCCGCGCCCTGTCAGCGCAGGAAGCTGAGCGGCATCGCATCGCCCAAGAACTCCATGACGAGATCGGCCAGAGTCTCACCGCCGTCCTGCTCGACCTCAAACGCGTCGCCGACCAGGCCGCTGACCCCGTGCGCGAGCAACTGCACGAAGTCCAGGAGACAACCCGCGCCAGCCTGGACGAGATCCGCCGCATAGCCCGTCGCCTGCGCCCCGGCGTCCTGGAAGAACTCGGCCTGACCAGCGCCCTCAAAGCCCTCGCCGCCGAGTTCACCGGCCCCACGATGTCCGTACGCCCCCACACCGACGCCGACCTGCCGCCCCTGGACCACGACACCGAACTCGTCCTCTACCGCGTCGCCCAGGAAAGCCTGACCAACGCCGCCCGCCACTCAGGCGCCCGCCGCGTCGACCTCACCCTCAAGCACACCCCCGCCGGTGTGGAGCTGAGCGTCCGCGACGACGGCCACGGCATCTACGGCGCTCCTGAAGGCGCAGGTATCAGCGGTATGCGCGAACGCGCCCTGCTCATTGGCGCCGACCTCACCCTCGGCCCCGGCCCCGGCAGCGGCACCGAGGTACGTCTGGTCGTCCCCACCCACCACGGGAGCCATTGACCATGCCCGAGGCGACCCAGACCCGCATCCTGCTCGCCGACGACCACCAACTCGTCCGCCGCGGAGTGCGCCTCATCCTCGATGCCGAGCCCGACCTGACAGTGGTCGCCGAAGCCGGCAACGGCGCCGAGGCCCTCGAAGCCGCCCGCACCCACCACCCGGACCTGGCTATCCTCGACATTGCCATGCCCCGCATGACCGGCCTGCAGGCCGCCCGCGAGCTCTCCCGCACCCAGCCTGACGTCCGCATCCTCATGCTGACGATGTACGACAACGAGCAGTACTTCTTCGAAGCCCTCGCGGCCGGAGCCTCCGGCTACGTCCTGAAATCCGTCGCCGACCGCGACCTCGTCGAAGCCTGCCGCGCCACCATGCGCGGCGAGCCCTTCCTCTACCCAGGCGCCGTCAACGCCCTGATCCGCCACTACCTCGACCGAGCCCGACACGGTGAGCCCCTGCCCGAGCGGGCCATCACCGACCGCGAGGAGGAGGTCCTCAAACTCGTCGCCGAAGGCCACACTTCCCAGCAGATCGCCGACATGCTCGTCATCAGCGTCAAGACTGTCGAACGCCACCGCGCCAACCTGCTGCAGAAACTCGGCCTCAAAGACCGCCTCGAACTCACCCGCTACGCCATCCGCGCGGGGCTTATCGAGCCATAGTCCGGCCCTTATCGCGGCCGCTCCGCCTCGCACGAGCAGGAAGCGGCCTCTCACAAGTGACCATCTGTGAGAGTTCTGAGAACGGCCCCGGAGTGATCACGTTTCCGCAGGTCGCCACTCGCAAAAGTCCCCTCAAAACCCGCGCGTTGTGCGACGGGGTTCTGAGAGACTCCGATCATGGATGTGACGCCCGATCAGGCCGCATTGGTGGTGGAACGTAACGACTGTCCGAACTGTGAGGCCCCGGCGGACAGCGCCTGCCGCACCCGGGGCGGTAAGACCGCCGCGAAGTACCACACCCCCCGCTTCGTCCTCGTGCCCGCGCTGCGCGAGGAACTCGAAGTCCCGGTGCCTGCCGACCGCGGACCCGGCCGCGCATAGAAGCAGAGTCCGGCGCTCGCCGTCGTGCCCGCGCCCCGCACCGAGCGGCCCGTGAGGATCGGGTACGTGCGTACGTCGACCGCTCGGCAGGAGCTGGCGAGCCAGCTCGAAGCTCCCCGCCGGGCAGAGTGTCACAAGATCTTCCAGGAGCAGATCAGCACCCGGGTCAAGATCCGGCCCGAGCTGGAGAAGGCGCTCGCGCTGGCCCACCAGTTCAAGGAGGCCGCGCCCGAGACGCCGGTCATCGTCACCGTCCACGAGCTCAAGCGCCTCGCGCGCAACGCCGCGGAGCTGATGACGCTGTCCGCGGAGCTGCAGGCCGGCGGCATCCAGCTCGAACTCCTCACCGGCCCGCTCACGGGCATCTACGACCCCAACGGCATGGGCGCGATGTTCTTCGCGGTGCTCGCCGTGGCCGGGCAGATCGAGCGCAACTACATCCGGGAGAAGACCTCGAAGGCCAGGTCACCGTAGCGGCCAAGGGCAACCACGGCGGACGGCCGAAGGTCATCGACGACGACATGCTCACCTTCGCTGTCGCCCTCAAGGACAAGGGCGTCCCCGTCCCCGAGATCGCGAAGAAGCTCACCATCAAGGTCGGGAAGAACGCGGGCAAGTCCTCGTCGGTCGCCTCGCTCTACCGGGCCCTGGCCGAAGCCGAGACCGACACGCTGGACGACGGCCTGCCGCTCAGGCCCAAGCCCGCCCGCATCCGGCGCCTCGACGATCCGCTGACGCCCGAGGAAGCCGACCTTCGACAGCGCCTTGAGGCCCAAGTACTCCCGTCCCCGGGGACCGAGTGGGCGAACAGGGCGCGGACGTCCGTCAGTTCGAGGTCCGGGCCCAGCTCACCAAGGACGCGGACGTGATCGGCGAGTGGACCAGCGAGACGACCGCGGACACGAGGTTCACCGAGTGGATCGGGCTGTACGCCCGCGATGGCGTGGTCATCACACTGACCGCAGCGTTCCCGAAGAGACGAAGGAGAAGCCGGTGACGCCACCCGTTCCCGAGTACCTCTCACCGCTGCGGTGGCGGTGGATTCTGCTCACCACCCAACGCCAGGAGGTGCGGTTCCTGTACTGGCCACCGCGGCGTCCGGCCGGGCACCGCCGCATCCGGATGTTCGACCGCGAGGGGTGCGACATAGGGACGCTGGTGTGGATGGTGTGCGATGACTGCCGCGTCGGGAGCATCAACAAGATCTCCATCACGATCGAGCACCAGCGCCAGGGGATCGGCCGCCAGCTGATCCGCCGGGCGCTCGCCGACGGGCCCGGGTACACCTGGCAGACCACCGGCCAGTCCCCGGAGGCGAAGCAGTTCTTCCCGGCGCTGGAGAAGGAGACCGGCGTCGCGTTCCCCGCGTACGGCGGGGCGTGCGAGCACCTGGCCTCGCCGCCGGGCTACCGGCCGCCCCCACCAGGCCGCCGCCCTGGGCCGATCCTGGAGCGGGGAATCTGACACCAGTCCGACCAAGATCAAGTGCTTAGTGGTCGGCTCCGTAAGTCCTTCGGGGGTTGACGTCGGAGGCAGTTCTGTGTCTGGCGTCTGCTCAGATGTCGGGGGCGGCGAGGTGGAGATGGCAGGCACAGTCGAGTGCGTCTGCGGGGGTGCCCGTGGTGCTGCCGCTGGGCAGCAGGGAGTCCTCGTAGTGGTCACCGCCGGCGTGGTAGAGGGCGAAGCCCCACCTGTCGACCGCGCCGGTGTAGCGCAGTCGCATCAGTTTGACCCGTTCGCCGTCGGCCAGTTCGGCCTCCACATAGGCGAAGGCTCCCCGGTGGCGGATGTGTAGCCGCTCCAGCTGCGGCCAGGCGGTGCGGGCGCGCTCACCGAGGCGCGCCTCCACCGAGAACCGGGTGTGTTCCGAAGGCGTGGGCATGTCGGTCATCCTGCCCGAGGGGCCGGTTGCCGGATGCGGCAGGCTTCGGCCTGTCATGATCCACTTCTGTCGATCGGCCTGCCTGCCTTGCCCGTTACCGCCGCCCGCCCGACAGTCCTGGGCGCCGCCGAGCGCGAGCGACCGAAGAAGATGGCCTACGGCCACAAGACCGAGCACCGGCTGCGGATGCGCGCGCAGGTCGTACTGCACGCCGCACGCGGACGCTCCAACGCGCGCATCGCCCGTGAGACGGGGCTGCATCTGGACACGGTCCGCTGCTGGCGCGGCCGGTTCGTCGAGCACGGTCCGGCCGGTCTGTCCGACCGCGAGCGGTCAGGGCGGCCTCCGTCGTTCACCGCGTTGCAGGTGGCCCAGGTGAAGGCCCTGGCCTGCCGGCTGCCAGCCGAGAGCGGCGTGCCGCTGGCGCGCCGGTCGTGCCCGGGACTGGCCCGTGAGGTCGTCGCCCAGGCGATCGCCTGCTGGGTCTCCGCCTCCACCGTGCGCCGCTGGCTCACCGACGACGCGCTCAAGCCCTGGCAGCACCAGTCCTGGATCTTCATCACCGACCCCGGCTTCTGGACCAAGGCCGAGCGGGTGCTCGGCTTGTACGCCCGCACCTGGCGAGGCGTCCGGCTCGGCGAGGACGAGTACGTCATCAGCGCGGACGAGAAGACCTCCATCCAGGCCCGCTGCCGCTGCCACCCCACCCTCGCCCCCGGTCAGGCCCGCGCGATGCGCGTCAACCACACCTACGGACGCGGCGGCGCCCTGGCCTGCCTCGCCGCCTACGACGTCCACGCCGCGAAAGTGTCCGGCCGCACCGAGCCACGCACCGGCATCGACCCGTTCATGAACCTGGTCGCCCAGGTCATGAGCACCGAGCCCTACGCCAGCGCGAAGCGCGTGTTCTGGATCGTGGACAACGGCTCCTCCCACCGCGGCAAGAAGGCCGCCGACCGCCTGGCCGCCGCCTTCCCCAACGCGGTGATGGTCCACACCCCCGTGCATGCTTCGTGGTTGAACCAGGTGGAGATCTACTTCTCCGTCGTGCAGCGCAAGGTCGTCTCACCCAACGACTTCACCGACCTCGCCCAGGTCGCCGACCGGCTTGGGGCCTTCGAAGACCGCTACAACGCCACAGCACAGCCGTTCCAGTGGAAGTTCACCACCTCCGACCTGGACGATCTGCTGGCCAGGCTCGACCGGCACACCACCGATCACCACGAAGAATCCTCCGCCGAGCCAGCTACATGATCAACCCCCGAAGGACTTACGGAGCCGACCGCTAAGGCACCAGGTTTCGCATCACCGCACCCGGCAGCGAAGCATTGCCCGCCGCCGCCTTCGCCACATGACCGTCATCGTCGGCGAGCAACTTCACGATCACCTGGGGCGGGAGGGCCGGATGGCCCGCGGCAATGGGCCTCGCCTGGCCGTCCGTCAGGCAGGCGAGCAGGGCCCGCGGGGTCGCGTGGGGGTGGGCGGCGATTTCGCGGAACGCCTCGTGCACCGACGGACGGTGGTGGGCGAGGTGTTCCAGGAGTGCCCCGGACGCGTCCGGGTTGGCCGCCACCGCCGCCAGGACCTGGACTCCGTGCCGGTCGACCATGGCCCGCAGTCGCGCCTCGGAGAGGCCGGGGTGCGGGGCGATGCTCTTGAGCACCTTCGCGTCGGGGTCGGTGGCGAGGGCGTCGCGTATCTCGGCGGGCAGGTCGCGGCGCAGGGCCACGAGCATCCGCACGGTCGAGTCGGTCGAGTGGGCCAGTTTCCCGACCTCGGCCGGGGACGCGGCCTCGACGCGGGGTAGCAGGGTGGGGCCGATTTTCTTGGTGGCGATGAAACGAACGAGGACGTCGAGGGGCACGTTGGGGTTGTGCGCGAGTCGGCGCCGTACGTCCTGGCATTCGTCCTCGGCCAGTACGCGCATTAGGGCGTCGTCGCCGGCCGGCTTCTCGGCGATGCAGGCCCGGATGCGCATGTCGGGGTCCGTGGCGAGCCGTCGGCTCACCTCCGGGGGCAGGTCGGGGTGCTCGGCGAGGGCCAAGCGCAGGTTCTCCGACGGGTGGTCGGCGAAGGGGATCGCGGCCTCGATGGGGGTGGCGGGGTTGCTCAGGGCCCCGTGACGTACGTCGTGCACGGCGGTCTCGTGCGTGCCGTCACAGACCTCGTACGACAGCACCTCGCAGCCGGTCTCCTCGACGCCGCAGACTGAGCACCGCTGTACGGGAGGCAGTCCCTTGTCGTCGAGGAGTGCCGCCAGTACGGCCGGTGGCGTTGCCTCGTTCCAGGCCGCGTACTTGCGGACCTCGGCGTTCGGATGCCCCGCGAGCCTCGTGGCCAGCGCCCGATCCGTCGTCCACAGGGCGAGTTCCCCCACCACCCGCACATCCGGACCGGCGGCGAGCGTCTCGACGACATCGGGCGGCAGGCCCACACACCGGGCCAGCCGCTGCCGACTCCAGGAATCCGGGTCCGCCACGAGGACCCGGCCCCACGCCGGATCGCCGCGCCCCTCGCCGAGCAGCGCGAGAGCGGTGTCCGGATCGGCTGCCGGATCGACGTCGGCGACGGTCAGCAGGCCCTCGCGCGCGAGCTGTGGGCCGCTCTCCGGGACGCGTGCGTACAGCGCGAGCGCCTGCGCGTGGGTGAGGTCGGGGCGTTCGGCGAGGTCATAGGTGAAGTCGGCGTCGGTGTCGGCGACCGCGAGTTCGATCAGACGGTCGACGAGTTCGGGCGGAAGGGAGGCGTTGGCGGCAAGCCCGCTCAGGACATCGGCATGCTTCACAGGGGCATTGTGACCACAACAGGCCCTGGCTTTCTGGCATTTATTGTCCCGTCGAATCGAAGCAGTGTGGCCTCAGACATCGGCCTCGGACATCGGCCTCGGACATCGGCCTCGGACATCGGCCTCAGACATCGGCCTCAGACATCGGCCTCAGACATGGGGCTCAGACATGGGGCTCAGACATGGGGCTCGGACTCGCGCAGAGACCCACCCGTCCGGGAACCGCCCCCGTCCTCCTCCGCCGCCGCCCGCGCGAGCTGCTCAGGTGTCCCCTCGGCCACCACCCGCCCTCCCCCGGCGCCGCCCATCGGCCCGAGGTCGATGATCCAGTCGGAGGCGCGCATGGCGTCGACGTTGTGCTCGATCGTGACGACCGAGTGGCCCGCGTCCACGAGGCGTTGGAGTACGTCGAGCAGGCGGGCGGTGTCGGCGGCGTGCAGGCCGGTGGTCGGTTCGTCGAGGAGGTAGAGGGTGCGGCCGGTCGCGCGGCGGCCCAACTCCTTTGCCAGCTTGAGGCGTTGGGCCTCGCCGCCGGAGATGGTGGTGGCGGGCTGGCCGAGCGGGAGATAGCCGTGGCCCACGTCCGAGAGCCGTTGCAGCCGGGCCGCGATCTGCCGTACGCCCCGGAAGACGGTCAGCGCCTCGTCCACCGTCGCGGCCAGCACCTCCGCGATGTCGTACCCGTTCGTAGCGCACCGCGAGGACCTCGCTCCGGAACCGGCGGCCCCGGCAGCCCGGACAGACGCACTCGACTGTGCCTGCCATCTCCACCTCGCCGCCCCCGACATCTGAGCAGACGCCAGACACAGAACTGCCTCCGACGTCAACCCCCGAAGGACTTACGGAGCCGACCACTTAGCGTTAATGGCTGTACCGATGGTCCAAGCGCCGCCAATTGCATCCGATGCGAACTCGCGACGGTTCGCGAATCGTCGTGGACGACGGTGCCAACCAGCACGCTGCCCATCGAAGTTAGCCCAATCTGCGGGTGGCGACGGTACGACGGACGTGAGGGCGCCGCCAGCTGGGGTCACTCGTCCGGCTGACTGACCTGGGGTTTGTCCACTGACTCGCATCAGATGCGGTTTTCTCGCATACGACGCGAGTGACGGAGGGTGGTGGACCGGTGGGGTTCAACGGGTCGATCCCAGGTGCGGCACGGCTGCACCTGGCTGCTGCGGCCGGAGGAACAGGTCTTCACCGCGATGCTGACCGGGTTCGCCAATCAGCAGCTCGCGCGGAATCTGGCCCGGACGACGGTGGAGGGCCGGGAGAACACGGTCAAGGCGTTCGCCGCGTACGTGAACACCTACCCGTGGCATTGGACGCCAGCGATGATCGACGAGTGGCTCGGTGACCTGCGCTCGCTGCTGGACCTGCGCCGTTCCACGATCCGTTCCTACTCGGAGGCGGTCCGGGCGTTCTGCCACTTCGTCACCGACCCGCTCTACGACTGGACGGCCACGTGCGAGGAGCGGTTCGGCACCCACCCGGTCCAGGTCGTGCACGAGTGGAACACCGCGGTGCACGTCCAGGACAACGAGGCCGACGCGAAGAAGCGGGCGTTCACCAAGGCCGAGCTGCACGCGTTCTTCGAGCACTGCGACGACGAGGTCGCCCGGATCAGGGCCTTCGGCCGCAAGGGATGGCTGCCGGCGTTCCGCGACGCCACCCTGTTCAAGACCGCCTACGCCTACGGGCTGCGGCGCAACGAGACGCGGATGCTCGACGCCGCCGACTTCGGCCGCAACCCGCACGGCACCGAGTACGGCGACTTCGGCCGCTGCCAGGTCCGGTTCGGCAAGGCCAAGAAGGGCTCGCCGCCCAAGCGCCGCGGCGTGCTGACCGTGTTCGACTGGACCCCCGATGTCCTGGACGAGTGGTTCACCGAGGTCCGCCCGCTGCTGGGCACCGACGGCAACCCGGCGGCCTGGCCGTCCGAGCGCGGGATGCGGATCGGCTGCCAGCGCATCAACTCCCGCTTCATCACCTACCGCAAGGCCCTGGGCCTGGACGACGGGCTGGACTACTACTCCTTCCGAAGGTCGTACGTCACCCACCTCGTCGAGGACGGTTGGGATCCCCGCTTCGTCCAGGAACAGGTCGGTCACGAGCACGCCAGCACCACGTCCATCTACACCTGCGTCTCCTCGGACTTCCGCACCCGCACCCTGCGCCGGCACCTGGACGCGACCGTCGCCGCCGCCCTCCAAGCCCAGAACGGGAAGCGGGCATGAAGCGCAAGGTCGGCTACACATGGCGGCTGCGCGAGGTGATGGCCCAGCATCGCATCTTCACCGCGACCGAACTGGTTCCGCTGCTGCGCGAACGCGGCATCGACCTGTCCGCCTCCCAGGTCCACCGCCTGGTCTCCGGAACCCCGGAGCGGCTGTCGCTGCAGGTCCTGTCCGCGCTCTGCGACATCCTCTCCTGCACCCCGGCCGACCTGGTGACCACCACCGCCGAGAACGCCGGCGTCCGCAAGACCGCCACCGGCGACCTGCCCACCCCACCTGCGAACGTCGCGAAGCTCCGGCCCCGTGCGGCCCGCATCCTGCCCGACGCATGAGCCGCCGCCCCTACGCCACCGACGAGCAGTACGAACGCTGGTTCATGGCCGAGTGCTGCCGCTGCGGCCGCCGCAGGCACAAGTCCGGCACCTGGCCGGACGGATACGTCTGCCGGACCTGCTCGGACGGCGCGGTGCGAACGCGAGGAACGTGCCCAGGATGCGGCCAGGACCGTGCTCTCCCCGGACATCACCCCGCCGACGGCTCCGCGATCTGTACGACCTGCGCCGGCTTCTCCCAGACCTTCGACTGCTCGCGCTGCGGCTTCGAGGGCAAACTGCTGGGTGGCCGACTCTGCGAGCGGTGCACGCTCACCGACCGGCTGACCACTCTCCTAGACGACGGCACGGGCCGCGTCCGCCAGACGCTCACGCCCTTGCTCGACATGCTGGTGGCGATGGACGAGCCCAGAAGCGGCCTGGCCTGGCTGGCGATGCGCCGCGGCCATCCCGGAAACGCCTCCCAGATTCTACGACGACTTGGACTCGGACAGTTACCTCTGACCCACGACGCCTTCCACGAACTCCAGCCCTGGCGGGCAGCAGCTCACCTGGAAGAACTCCTGATGGCCAGCGGCGTCCTGCCCGCCGTCGACAAGTACATCTGCTCCTTCCAGCGATGGCTGCCCGGCCACCTGGCCGACATCGCCGATCCCGAAGACGTCAAGACGATCAAGCTCTTCGCGACCTGGCACGTCCTTCCCCACCTACGGGGACGAGCCGACCGGAGCCCCATCACACCGAGCATCCGCCGCTTCGCAGCCGAGCAGATCAAGCACGCGACCACCTTCCTGCAGTGGCTCGGTACCCGGGACAGCACCCTCTCGTCCTGCGGCCAACTCGACATCGACGCCTGGTTCGCGGACAACACCGAAAACAGCCGCACCTGTCTGAGGCCCTTCCTCAACTGGGCCAGGAAGAGCCGCCGATGTCCACAGGCCCTGTCCATCCCCACCATGAAGATCTCCAGACGACCCGCGCTGAGCGAGGACGAGCGCCTGGCCGCACTCGGCGACTGCTGACCGACGCAGACACACCGATGCGCCTCCGTGTCGCCGGCCTCATCCTTCTCCTCTACGCGCAGCCCCTGACCCGGATCGTCCAGCTCACGGTCGACGACGTGCTCCACGACGGAGAGACCACGCTCCTGCGGCTCGGGGAGCCCGCCTCTCCCGTCCCCGAACCAGCGGCAGCCCTGCTACTGGCCTACCTCGCAGACCGCGACAACATGAACACCGCCACCAACCAGGTATCCCGCTGGCTCTTCCCCGGCCGCCGGGCCGGACGGCCGGCCCGTCCCGACCACATGTCCTCACGACTGCGGGAGATCGGCATCCCGGTCGCCGCCGCCCGCGGCGCCGCCATCCGACAACAACTCCTCGAACTACCCGCCCCCGTCGTCGCGGACGCCCTCGGCTACCACGACAAGACCACCAGCCGCCTCCTCAGAGAAAGCGGCGGGACCTGGAGCCGATACGCCGCTGGTGATCACAGCCGGTCACCAGCGGGCTGGGCTCCCAAGGGAATCCGCGATAGTTGAATACGCCAGCTCACCAGTACCAAGGCCGTCGTCCCGGTCAGCCGTGGAAGGAGACTTCGAGTTCGAATTTTCCTCCGAGGCCGTCGATACGGCTCCGGAAGAGGGCCCGGGTCATGTTGTCGTCGAAGAGCGTGACCTTCCAGACGTCCTCCTCCGAGGGGTGCGGAATCTCGACGAGGTGCTTGTAGTTGAGGAAGCCGTCGGGATTTCCGTGTTCGTCGAATCTCCTGGTCCCCAACTCGACCGACAGCGTCTGGATCGGCAATGTCACGTTGATGTTGACGATTTCTCCCTGGCCGATGTGCCCCTCCCAGACCGCCTCCCCGTCCACACGGAGGATGATCGATCGCTGACCGTGGCCCTCCATGGCCGGCGCGAACACGCTCTCGAACTTGATCTTCGTCATCACGCGCTCCACGTTCCGCTCGACGCCGCCCCCTCCGTTCACGTTCCCCCCGGTCATCCCTCCCGGCAACTCGCGATCCGCCTGCGACGCATCGCCCGCTTGCCTCCCGCAAGGCCTGCCCATCGTCGCGGCCTGGGGTGACGGGGCTCTGTCGGCGTCGGCCTTCGGCTTTCTCGGTGGGGCAGGAGTCGGGGCCCTTGTTGGTGCCGCCGTGGCGGTTCCGATGGTCCGGCGCTGGGCGCGTGCGTAGACCGTCCGCTCCCGCCGAATCTCTCGCAGCGAAGACTGAGCGATCCACACCGAATGTCCACCTCGCAGCGTGGCGGTCGTACCACCGCTTGACCATCGGTGAGAGCTGCCCGACAACGCGCCGCCCCGGGCCGCTAGGCCGGGCGGCCGGCATCACCGCGATGGTGCGGGGGCGTTGATCGGGGCATGCGAAATCTGATCCCCGCCGTCACCGCGCTGACGGCGGCCGTGGCCGTCCTCGCGGCCCCGACCACCGCCGGACAGGGCCTGCACCGCCCATCCCAACCTCGACGCCGGACGGCGCTTCGCCCGCGTCAGACCCAGAGCCTTGGTGTCCAGGCGGAAGAACTGTTCCAGCTCCCCGGGCGACGGCTCCGTGGCGAACCGCCTATAGCGGGCCTTTTGCTCAGCAGACAGGTACTCAACAGGCATGCCTACGCCCTCGGCTACCACCACGTCACCACAACTCGCCTTGCCTCGGAGGCTGGTGGGACCTGGAGCCGATACGCCTCCGGTGACCACACACGGTCACCGGCAGGGTGGGTTATGCGGGAAACTGGCGACACTTGAATAGGCGAGCCCACCAGTACCACGGCCGGGAAAGCACCGCCGGGCGCTGGACTCCACCGTGCTGGACGACGCGGTCGCCACCCAGGACACCGTCACCCAGATCATCGCCGCCGTCCGCGCGGCGATCCGCGAGGTCCCCGGCGCCGACGCGGTCGCCGCTGCGCAGTGCACCGCTCACGACTACACCGACCCGGGCAAGCCGAAGATCGCCTGGAACGACGAACAGGCCCGCGCCGAGCTCGTCGACGCACTGGTCACCGACGCGCTGCGGCTGCTGGGCCACCTGCCCGACCAGCAACTCGGCTGGCGCATCACCCGCGGCACCGCCCCTAGCCGGATGGTCTCCACCGTCGATCCTCCGTCCCGCCACGTCCCCAAGGCCCGCAGTAACCAGCGGGACGGCTTCAAGGCCCACCTGGCGTGGCGGGCGCTGGGGAGCGCGGCCAGGGGCGCGTTCCCCAGCGCGGCCACGTCCACATCGCAGCCAGTCTGCTCGACGAGCTCCAACTCCTCGATGACCACCTTCGAGACCCTGGCCGTGATCCGTGCCGCTCTCTCCCGTTGCGGCAGGGGCGAGAAGCCGCTGCTTGTCCGTGGAGCGCTTCGCGGTGCTGATCAGCCTCGTCGCCATCAGGATCTCGAACAGGTCCAGCGCGTCGTCGATCGCCTCGTCCTCCAGGTGGCGCATCACCGCGGTGAGCGTCGCGGTGCGCTTGGGCTCGGGCGTCCGCTCCAGCTTCGGCGCCTTGGTGCCCAGCCCGTAGCGGGCCAGCTAGGAGAGCCGGTTCGGCGGGACCTTGTCCGGCTTCACCCGCCCCAGCTGGAACGCGGCGATGTCGTCGATTCGCTGCGATGCGCCCTTCATCGCGGTGCCCGTCGTCCGCGTCGGCGGCCGGCGCATCCGCTCCAGCTCCGAATACCGCTTGCCCTCCGGCGTCTTCAGCGTGGCCACCAGGTCCCCGGTCAGCGCGGGGTCCGCCCACCGGGTCGCCTTGGCGACCGTGGCGTACAGCCGCTGCTCCGTGATTCCGCGGACCTCGGCGACCTGCCGGGCCAGCACCGAGGTACCCGGCAGCACCCGGTGTCGGCGCAACGAGCCCACGGCGTGGTCGAACAGTGCAGTGCCCTGGGCCCCTCCGCGTGTGCGGTCCGGGCCCGCCCGTGCAGGAACGCCCGGAACCTCCGCCCCTGGTCGTGGTCCTCGTACGGGTGGCAGCCGTACGCTCGCGGATCTCCCACGCGTGCTAGTGGACCGTCTGCCGACGGCCGGTGTACCGCTTCACACACGACGGTCCTCGATCCTCAACTGCTCGGCCAGGTGCTCCGCGACAGGCCACGGCACCTCAAGCGGGTCCTCACCCAGGAACAGACCCACATACCGCACTGTGCACATCTGCAGCGCGCACCCGAGCCGGTGGTGCGGCGTACGCCGCAGCGCGATCACATCGCGGTCCACGTCATCCAGGAAGAGAAACCGCTCCAGTTCGGGCCTCGTCGGCTCCTCGGCGAACTTCCCGTACGCCTCAGCCTGCTCATGAGCTGAAAACTCCACCGGCATACGGCGGACGTAACCACCCGGAGCGAGTGACCGAGGATCTTTCAGTGAACGCCCGCACGCGACGGATCAGTTGTGCTCAAAGATCACGGCGATTCGGCCAAGATCAATCTCACCGATACCGGCTGTTCCGTTGGTCCCCAAGGCCGGACCTGGCCGCTTTCCGAAGCGGCGCCGGGCACGGGCGGGGCCGGGTGCCGGCGCTGCCTCGGTGTGGTCGGCCCCGGCCCCGGAGACTTCCACCGCAGGCCGCGGTTCTACCGCGGCGGTGGTGCCGTGGAGCCGCGTGGGGTGAGCGAGGGGGTGGCGACCTGGTGGGACTCGGGTTCCTTGTCGGCGATGACCGCGAACAGGGTCCGGGCCACGTCGGCGCCGAACCCGTGCACGTCGTGGCTCATCGCGGACAGCGGTGGATGGGTCAGCCGGCACAGCTGGGAGTCGTCCCAGGCGAGCAGCGAGAGGTCACGCGGCACCGCGACGCCCAGTTCCGCTGCGACGGCGGCTCCCGCGACGGCCATGATGTCGTTGTCGTAGAGGATGGCCGTCGGACGGTCGGTCATGAGCAGCAGCGAACGGGTGGCGCGCGCTCCTTCCTCGCCCTCGTAGCCCGTGGCGATCTGGAGGTCGTCGGCGAGGCCCAGGTCCCGCGTGGCCTCGGCGAACGCCTTCGCGCGGATGGCGCTGTGGCCGAGCCCGGTGGGTCCGCCGACCCGGGCGATGCGGCGATGGCCGAGCGCCGCCAGATACCGTACGGCCTCGGTGGCGGCGGTGGCGTCGTCCGTCCACACCGAGGTGAATCCGCCTGTCAGCGACGGGTGACCGACCGCCACCGCGGGCAGCCCGACGGCGCGCAGTGCCGGGAGGCGAGGGTCGTTCTCGCGGAAGTCGACGAGGATGGACCCGCTGATCTGCCTGCCCCGCCACCATCTCTGCTGCAGTGCGATCTCCTCGTCCACGTCCCGCACCAGGTGCAGCAGGAGCGAGCAGGACCGCTCGACCAGCACGCTTTCGACCCCGGAGATGAACTCCATGTAGAAGGGCTCGAGGCCGAGCAGTCGGGCCGGTCGGCAGATCGCCAGCCCGATGGTGTCCACTTCGGCGCCGGAGGACAGGCTGCGGGCCCGTACGTCGGGTGTCCATCCCAGTTCCCGGGCCGCCTGGAAGATGCGGTCCCGGGTGGTGACGGACAGCCCGGGCCTGCCGTTGAACGCGAGCGACACCGCGCCCTTCGACACACCGGCCAGGGCGGCGACGTCCTTGATGGTGACGCGTTGCGTGGGTGCGCTCACGACGGTTCCACACAGAAGATCGCCGCACGGGCCTGTTCTGCGTCGGGCCCGGCCCAGCCGCCGATGCGGATTCTGCTCTCTTCGCCGGGGAGCAGGGTGACGAGGCCGGTGTCGGACACGGCGTCGGGGGTGAGCCGGTCAGGTTGCAGGAGGAGGTCCCTGACCAGGGTGTGTGCGCTGACCACGACGTCGACTGTATCGGCAGCACCGGGCACGGACTCCACCCGTACGTCGAAATCCGGGCGCACATAGGGGAACTCACGATCCGGTACGGGGAAGTGCACCGCGCGCAGCCCGTCCGCGTCCGCGACCAGGAACTCCCCGTCCAGCCCGAGCAGGTCCGCGGGCAGCGGCGTCCGTACCGCGTCACGAGCGCCCACCTCCACGGTGAGCGGCACCCGGGCCGTCACCGTCCCGTCGGCGGCTGCCCTGCGTACGGTGACCTCGGCCCGCCAGGGGACGGCCGCCTGGTTGACCAGGCACAGCGCGACACCGTCCGCGGCGGGCTGGAGGGTGAGCAGCCGGTCGGCGTACAGGCGGCGCAGCTCGTGGTAGAGCGGCTTGAGCCGTCCGTCGCCGTCGACGGCCGCCCAGGAGCTGACCGGCCAGCAGTCGTTCAGCTGCCAGACGACAGTGCCGGCGCAGCGCGGCCAGTGGGAGCGCCAGTGCTCGATGCCGGCGGCGACGGCCCGGGCCTGGACGAGCTGGGTCAGGTAGTGCCAGCGGTCGAAACCGGCCCCGGTGCCCTTCGGGGGAGCGAAGTGGCGGGCCACGCCTCGGTCGAGTTTGCCGTTGCCGTCCTCGGCCTTCTGGTGGTGGAGCATGCCGGGCGAGTCGGGGGCGAGGTCCTCGCCGGGCAGGGCACGCCGCAGGGTGGCCAGGGCGGGCGGCGCCTGCCAGCCGAACTCGGCGACGAAGCGCGGCACGCTGTCGCGGTACTCCGCGTAGTCCCTCCGGTTCCACACCTCCCATGAGTGGTGGGTGCCGTGCGCCGGGTCGTTGGGGTGATGGTCCCAGGAACCGGACCAGGGGCTGCCCGCCGTGTACGGCCGGGTCGGATCCAACTCGGCGACGACCCGCGGCAGCAGCTCCAGGTAGTACCCCCCGCCCCAGGAGTCACCGGCCAGCGCGGGCTCCCAGCCCCAGTCCCTGAAGCCCCACAGGTTCTCGTTGTTGCCGTTCCACAGCACCAGCGAGGGGTGCGGCATCAGCCGTACGACGTTCTCCCGGGCCTCGGCCTCCACCTCGCCGCGCAGGGGCTGCTCCTCGGGGTAGGCGGAGCAGGCGAACAGGAAGTCCTGCCAGACCATGAGCCCGAGTTCGTCGCACACGTCGTAGAAGGCGTCGTCCTCGTAGATGCCGCCGCCCCAGACGCGCACGAGGTCGACGTTGGCGTCCGCGGCCTGGATGAGGCGGTGCCGGTAGCGCTCCGGGGTGATGCGGGAGGGCAGGACGTCGTCGGGGATCCAGTTCACGCCGCGCGCGAAGAGGCGTACGCCGTTGACGACCAGGGTGAAGCCGGTGCCGTACTCGTCGGGGGTGCGGTCCAGTTCGATGGTGCGGAAGCCGATGCGCCGCCGCCAGGTGTCCAGTGTGTCGTCGCCGTCGGCGAGGGTGACCGTCAGGTCGTACAGCGACTGCTTCCCGTATCCGCGCGGCCACCACAGCTCCGGCTCGGGAACGTCCAGCAGGAGCAGGGCGTGTCCGTCCGTGAAGGTGACCTCGGTGTCCGTCCCGGCCACCGACGCCCGCGCGGTCAGGAGACGTCCGGTGCCGCCGCTGGTGCGTTCCACCGTGAGGTGGATCTCGACACGGCCCTGTGCCCCGGTGACCGTGACGACGGGCCGGGCCTGGGCGATCCGCGCGGTCGACCAGTGCTCCAGACGCGCGGGCCGCCAGATCCCGGCGGTGACGACGGTGGGGCCCCAGTCCCAGCCGAAGCTGCACGCCATCTTGCGGATGTACTGGGAGGGCTCGGGATAGACGTTCGGCCGGTCGCCGACCGCCTTGCGTACGGCCTCCGCCTCCTCGCGGGCCGGAGTGAAGCGCACCTGGAGTTCTCCGGCCCGGCCGGTGACGTCGAACCGGTGGGTGCGATGCATGTTGCGGGTCCGGCCGAGCACCTTCCCGTCGAGGGTGATCTCGGCCGCGGTGTCGAGGCCGTCGAAGACCAGGTCCGTGTGCTCGTGCGCGGTGTGGGCCGTGAGGCGGGCGGTGTAGGCCCAGGCCTGGTCGCCGACCCAGGCGATCTCGTGCTCGTTGGTGCCGATGAAAGGGTCGGAGATGATCCCCGCGGCCAGAAGGTCGGTGTGCACGCAGCCCGGTACCCGGGCGGGCAGCACCGTGTCCTCGTGGCGCAGCCCCCACCCGTCGCTGAGCAGGGTGACGTCCTTCATGTGCGGCTCCCCTCACGTGAGGCAAGGTCGGTTCCGGTGACGGCCCAGCCAACCTAGCTGCCCGTTCCAGGGATGTCCATAAACCGGTCTAGTCCTCGCTGATTTGGTGCTGTTCGGTTGGTTCCTCCTCTTTCTCCTGGTGAGATGGCTACTCCGTGAAGCGCAAGGTAACGATTTGATATCGCGGTCGAACCGACAGCTTTACCGGTTCAATCCTGCGGTGCCATAGTGCCGACAGCCCAAAGGCGGGCCTGAGCCGCAAATCTGGAAGGAGCTGCGCATATGGGGAGGAAGAAGCTCGCCGTCGCCGCACTGATCGCCGTCACGGCGCTCACGGCGACGGGATGCACGGGGGCGGCGGCGACGAAGGGGGAGTCCGCCGCCGCCGCGAAGGACCCGGAAAGTGTGTCCGGCACCATCACGGTTCTGACGCACCGCACGGACCTCGTCCAGAACGGCACGATGAAAAAGTACGCGGCCGCCTTCAACAAGGCCTATCCCAAGGTGACGGTGAAGTTCGAGGGCGTCACCGACTACGAGGGCGAGGTCAAGATCCGCATGAACACCAAGAACTACGGTGACGTGCTGATGATCCCGAACGCGATCGCCAAGAAGGACTACCCCTCGTTCTTCGCCTCGCTGGGCACGACCGCCGAACTGAGCCAGAAGTACCGTTTCACCGGTAACGCGACCGTCGGTGGCAAGGTGTACGGCCTCGCCACCGTGGGCAACGCAAACGGGTTCGTCTACAACAAGGCGGTCTGGAAGAAGGCCGGCATCACCGTCTGGCCCACCAGCCCGCAGGAGTTCCTGACCGACCTCAAGGCCGTCAAGGCCAAGACGAGCGCGGTGCCGTACTACACGAACTTCAAGGACATGTGGCCGCTGACGGCCGGCACCGCGAGCATCGGCTCGGTCAGCTGCGACGCGCGGGCCAACGACAAGCTGGCGACCTCCACCGCCCCCTGGGCCGCGGGCAGCGACCTCAACGTCATCGACACCCTGCTCTACGACGTCGTACACGACGAGCTCGTCGAGAAGGACCCCACCACCACCAACTGGGAGAACTCCAAGGGGATGATCGCCCGGGGGCAGATCGCCACCATGCAGCTCGGCTCCTGGGCCATCAGCCAGATGCAGAACGCGGCCGAGACCGCCGGAACGAATCCCGACGACATCGGGTTCATGCCGTTCCCGGCGCAGAAGAACGGCAAGTTCTGCGCCATCACGTCGTCCGACTACCAGCAGGCGGTGAGCATCCACTCGACGCACAAGGCCGCCGCGCGGGCGTGGGTCGACTGGTTCACCGAGAAGTCCGGCTTCGCCCAGAACGAGGGCTCGATCCCGACGCTCAAGTCGGGCGCCCTGCCGGACACCCTGAAGCCCTTCGAAGACAACGGTGTCACTCTCCTCGAACAGTCCCAGGCCAACAGCGCCCAGGTCAACGCCATCGACAACGCCGCCGAGATCGGCCTGGCCAAGCCCGACTACCGGCAGAAGCTGGTCGACATGGCCCGCGGCGTCCAGAGCGGCAGCCTGAAGGGCTACTTCGCCGAACTCGACAAGAAGTGGAGCGAGGCGGAGAAGACCGCGGGCTCCTGACGGAGCGCGGCGTGCGGGCCCGGCCAAAGTCTCCCCGTTTCCGGGTCCAGCCCGCCGACCGCATCCAGCGGACGACCGAAAGGCCGACATGACCCCCACCACACAGACGCCCACCGCACGCGTGGGCGAGGAGAGCACCGTCGCCCGCGCGTCCGGCGGCAGGGCCCGCCGGACGGCGACGAGGAGTCCCCGGCGCGGACGCGGCCCACTGAGCAGGGCCACCCCCTGGCTGTTCCTGCTGGCCCCGCTGGTCCTGCTGATCACGTTCACCTACGTGCCCGTGGCCAACATGATCTACTACAGCTTCACCGACTGGGACGGCGTCAGCCCGGAGATCCACCTCGTCGGCGCCGGGAACTACACCGAGCTGTTCACCCGGCCGGAACTGTTCCGGGTGTTCCTGGTCAGCTTCTACTACCTGGCCGCCTCCGCCGTACAGATCGTCATCGCCCTGTACTTCGCGACCGTCCTCAGCTTCGACCTGCGCCTGCGCAACCTCTTCAAGGGAATCCTGTTCTTCCCGTATCTCATCAACGGCGTCGCCATCGGCTTCGTCTTCCTGTACTTCTTCCAGGACGGCGGCACCCTCGACTCGGTGCTGTCGTGGTTCGGCGCGGGCAGCGACCACGCATGGCTCTCCACACCTACCTCCGCGAACGTCTCCCTGGCAGGCGTGTCCGTGTGGCGTTTCACTGGACTGAACTTCGTGCTCTTCCTGGGCGCGATCCAGTCCATCCCCGGCGAACTGTACGAGGCGGCCGAACTCGACGGCGCCACGCGGTGGCACCAGTTCCGGTACCTCATCGCGCCGAGCATCAAGCCCGTGATCAGCCTCAGCGTGATCCTCGCCGTGTCCGGGTCCCTTTCGGTCTTCGAGATCCCCTACATCATGACCGGCGGCGCCACCGGCACCACCACCTTCGTCATCCAGACGGTGAAGCTCGCGTTCCAGTTCAACAAGACGGGCCTGGCCTCCGCCGCGGCGGTCGTCCTGCTCCTGATCATCCTCGTGATCACCTGGATCCAGCGCCGCCTCGTGCCCGACGAGAAGGTAGACCTCGTATGACCACCAACGCCGTGGACGGCCGGCGCCCCCGGGGCATCGGCTCGTTCCTCATCTATCTGTCCCTGGCCGCCGCGTCGCTGGTGGTCCTGGTGCCCCTGGTCGTCGTCTTCCTCACCTCACTCAAGACGTCGAAGGAGGTGACGGACGGGGGAGGCGCCTTCCGTCTGCCCCATGACTGGCTCAACTGGTCCAACTACGCCACCGCGTTCAGCGACGGCCACATGCTCACGGCGTTCGGGAACACCGCGTTCATCCTGCTGTTCTCCATCACCGGCACCGTGATCATCGGCTCGATGACGGCGTACGCCATCGACCGGTTCACCTTCCGCGGCCGGAAACTGGTCGTGGGCCTGTTCCTGGTCGCCACCCTGGTGCCGGGCGTGACCACGCAGGTGGCCACCTTCCAGGTGGTCAACAGCTTCGGTCTCTTCGACACCCGGTGGGCGCCGATCCTGCTGTACATGGGCACCGACATCGTGTCCATCTACATCTTCCTGCAGTTCATCCGCTCCATCCCCGTCTCCCTCGACGAGGCCGCCCGGCTCGACGGCGCGAACGCGCTCACCGTCTACTGGCGGATCATCTTCCCGCTGCTCAAACCGGCGATCGCCACCGTCGTCATCATCAAGGGCATCACCGTCTACAACGACTTCTACATCCCCTTTCTCTACATGCCCTCCGAGAACCTGGGCACCATCTCCACGGCCCTGTTCCGCTTCAAGGGCCCCTTCGGCGCCCACTGGGAGGCCATCTCGGCCGGTGCGATCCTCGTCATCGTGCCCACGCTCGTCGTCTTTCTCTTCCTCCAGCGCTACATCTACAACGGGTTCGCACGGGGCGCCACGAAGTGAACGGGCGGGCAGGGTCGGCGGCGACGGGTCTGCCGCCGACACCGCCGACCGTGCCGGAAGCAGCTCCAGGAGAGAACGCGCGACCGTGCCCGCCTGACCGGTTCACGGTGACGTGAACGCGCTCCCGCCCTGTGCCGTGGCGGTCGTGCAGCCGCCTCGGCACACGCCGACGGGACCGGCTCCATCTCCACGACGCTGCCGCGCAGCCCACGGCCGCCCCGATGCCCGGTGCACGTCGGCCGGGACAGCGAGGGCCGTTCACCCACTCCACCGCAATGAGTCATTTCCCCTGAGCAGGGCTACCCACGTCAAAGGAGACGTCCATGCCCAACCCACGCCTGAACCGTCGCGCGTTCGTCCTCCTCGGCGCCTCGGTCGCCGTCGCAGCGGGTTCGCAGATGTCGAAGGCCGTCGCCTCACCGTCGCCCTCCACGTCCGCCGGCGTGCCGATGCGTGTCCGGCTCGTCGACGACAGGGCGAACCCCGCCACCCGTTCCCTGTTCGCCTTTCTGAAGCGCCAACAGGGCAAGGGCGTCCTCTTCGGCCATCAGCACGATCTCACCTACGGTTTCACCTTCGGCACTCCGAACGGCAGGGCGTCCGACACCGAGGCGGCGGTGGGTGACCATCCCGCGGTCTTCGGCTGGGACACCCTCATCCTCGACGGCGGTGAGCGTCCCGGCGTCGAGGGCGGAACCCACACCGAGAACATCGCCGCGCTCAGCCGGGTCATCAGGCAGGGCGATGCCCGCGGCGGCATCAACACGCTCAGCGCACACATGCCGAACTTCGTCACTGGCGGGAACTTCAACGACACGGCGGGCCGAGTGGTCGGCCGGATCCTTCCCGGCGGCGCGCAGCACGCGCAGTTCACCGCCTTCCTCGACCGCATCGCCAAGGCGGTCAAGGGCGCGCGTCGATCCGACGGCACCGAGATCCCGGTGATCTTCCGTCCCTTCCACGAGAACAACGGCGGCTGGTTCTGGTGGGGCGCGGGCCACACCACCTCGGCGGAGTACATCGAGCTGTACCGCTACACCGTCGAGTACCTGCGCGACACCAAAGGCGTTCACAACCTGCTCTACGCCTACTCGCCCAACCAGAGTTTCGGAGGCGACCCGACCGGCTATCTCAGGACCTACCCCGGCGACCGGTTCGTCGACATCCTCGGCTACGACGCCTACGACGATTCGGCCGGCTCGGCCACCTGGCTGAACGGCCTGGTGAAGGACCTGGCCATGGTGGTTCGGCTGGCGAACGAGCGGGGCAAGGCACCGGCCCTCAGCGAGTTCGGGGAGAGCGGCACCGAGGGACGCGACGTGAAGTGGTTCACCCGGTTGCTGGCCGCCGTCAAGGCGGACCCGCTGGCCCGTCAGGCGACGTACATGCTCACCTGGGCCAACTTCGGAGGCACCAACCGCGCCTATGTGCCCTACCCGGGCCATCCGCTGTGGGCGGACTTCGTGTCGTACTACAAGGACCCGTACACCGTCTTCGCCGACGATCTGCGGGGGGTGTTCTCCACACACGCCACCGCCGTCAGGAACGACCCGTTCCTGCACCTGGTGATCCCCACGGACCGGCAGCGCGTGACGGCATCCAGGACCACCGTGCGGGTGCGGGTCACACCCGCGCGGGCGAGCCGGGTCACCTGGGCCGTGAACGGCGGACGCCCCAGACCGCTGCGCCTCGACGCCGACGGCTTCTACTCGGGCGTCTGGTCGGTCGACCCGGCCTGGCTGGACAACCGCAAAGCGGACGTCACGGTGAGCGCGCGGGTGGACGGCAGGACGCTCACCGACTCGGCCGTGGTGCTCCTCGGCGAGGTCGCACCCCTGCCCAACGGGTGGGTGGACGACTTCGAGGGCTACGCCGGGGACGACGTCAGCCTGAGCGAGGCCTACAGCCACGTCAACTCCAACGTCACCACCCTGTCCAGCGAGCACAGGGCCGCGGGCTCCTACGGGCTGGCCTACGCCTACGACTTCACCAGCGCCGAGTACACCGGCATCGGCAAGTCCGTCGACGCCGACTGGTCCGCCTTCACATCCATGGCACTGTGGCTCCAGGGCGACGGATCCGGAAACGGCGCGACGCTCCAGATCGTTGCGGACGGCGCCTATTTCGAGTACGGGGTTCCGCTGTCCGGCACCACTGGGCAGCGGGTCCAGGCACTCTTCAGCGACTTCAGGCCCGCCCCCTGGGATACCGCACACGCCGACGCCCTGCTCGACGCGGCTCATCTCGCCAAGGTGACGGCGTTCAACCTGTACCTCGGACACGGCACCAGCGGGGCCGTCAAGGGCGTCGTGTACGTGGATGACATCAGGGCCGTATGACAGCTGAGGGGACCGGCACAGGTCCGTGCGGGCGGGGTGGTGCCCCTGGTCCGGGGAATTCGGCCCGCCCTCGGCCGCTCCGGGGCGTTGACAATGTTCCGTCGCCCGGTGACCGCACGGTCGTATAGAACGGAACGGAGGGGAGCGCGCACGCGACTCGCGGCCGCTGAGCCGGGCCGGGCTTGTCCCTGTCCCTCCTGGTCTCCGCTGGCGTGGAGCCGTCACCGGTGCGGCCGGATGGGGTTACCGGCCGACGAGACCAATCTCCGCGCGGGCGTGGGCAACCGCACGGAGAGGGTCCGTACTTGGTGAGAAACGTCCGCCCGCGCGACCCGTCCGGGCACTGTCGAGGGCCGGTCCGGCTCATCGGCTATGGGGGAGACCTACACAGGGGTGCGGGTAACCGTTTCTTCTTCGCTGCCGGCCGGCGCGTCCGTCGGCAGTCCGGGTGTGACGCTCTCGAGAGCCGTCCCGTTCGTGTTGCGGGTCATCGCAAGCGGGATCAGCAGCACGAGCAGGAAACCGCCGAAGGCGAACCACGCTCCCGAGAACCCGACGGCGCTGAACGCCGCCACGGCGATGTAGGGACCAGCCACCCCACCGAGGTCGCCGAGCGCGGAGGACACCGAGGCGCCGCGGTTGCGGATTCTGGTCGGGAAGTGCTCGGCGGTGATCAGGTTCAGGAGGGGAGTGCTGAAGCCGATCACCATTCCCATGGCCACCCAGGCCACAACGATCAACGCGGTGGTCGGGAAGATCCCCATGAGGATGATCAGCACCGCGCTGGTCGCTGTCAGGGCCGCCAGCGAGTGTTTGCGGGGGAACATGTCGGTGACGGCGAACGCCAGCAGCGCGCCGATGACGACACCCACGCTCAGGCCGATGGAGAGCGCGATGCTCTGGGCGATGTCGAAGCCGCGTCGGGTCAGCAGCTCGACGCCGAGTCCGAGTACGGACTTCACCGGAACCTGGAAGCCGAACCAGATCAGGGCGAAGAGGATCGTCCAGCGCAGGTTGGGGGCCTGGAACAGTTTCCGGGTCTGGCCGCCCTCCTTGGTGTCCGGGGCGGCGACGGGCCGTGCGGTCTGTCGAGTGTCGACCGGCGGCAGTTCGCCCGGAATCCGGCTGCGTACGTGGTCCTCCGCCCTGCGGACGATCTTCTCCGCCTCGTCGGCACGGCCATGAGTGACGAGCCAGCGTGGCGACTCCGGCATCACGCGGTATCCGGCCAGGTAGATCACGGCTGCCAGGGCCGGGATCACCAGCATGATCCGCCAGCCGGCGTCGAATGCGGGCACCACGGCGAGGCCGATGAACGGCACGCTGGCCAGTCCGGCCATTCCGGGGATGACGGCTGTGGCCACGTGGCGGCCGCGTCGGGCGGCGGGGGAGAGCTCGCTGAGGTAGGAGCCGATGGTGATCGCGGCCGCCGCGGAGCCCATGTTGGCGAGGAAGCGCGCGCCGGTGAACACCGTCAGGGACGGGGCGAACGCGCTGAGCAGTGAGCCGGCTCCGCAGAGCATGACCCCGCAGAACAGGGCGGCGCGACGGCCCTTGCGGTCGGACAGGTAGCCACTGCTGAGCGTGCCGAGCAGGGTGCCCCACAGACCCAGGCTGATCACCCGGGCGCCGTCACCGAGCGAGGCGTTGAACTGGTCCAGTGCGCCCGGGAGCGCGATGCCGATGTTGACACCCTCGAAGTAGGCGAAGAAGAACCCGGCGCCCAGCATGAACAGCAGGGACTTCGGGTGAGGCCAGATGGGCAGGCGATCCAGTCTCGCCCCGACCTCGGACTCGGTGATGGCCACTGTCGATCTCCCTATGTCGTCACTGTTTCATGCAGTTTTCGCTTGGCGAAATTTATTCGGAGATTAGTGACGGTGATACGGCCCGTCAAGGGTGCGCAGGCGGGAAGCGGGCCCTCGGCTTCCGGGGCCAGGGGCTCCGTCACCCGGCGGCGTCGCGACCCGGGACGGGCGGTCCGGCCACTCGGTCTCAGTGAGCGGTGTGCAAGCTGAAGGAGCTGGTCACGAGGCTGGTGTGAAGGGAGAGGCGGGTATTCGTGCCGGTCGGCGGCCGATGACCATGGTGTGGATCGTCGGGCAGGTCCGGCTCCGGCGGATACCGGGTTCGGCTGCGCCCACGACCGGCCCGCGAGCAGGTCCGTTGGCAGGTCGGCGTGCCGTGTGATCGCGGGCTGGGCCCGGGGGGGGCGGGAGTGACAGGGGTGGCCGCTCGTCGGTGCGAACTGGACGCCCTCGCCGAGCAGTTGGGCAAGCAGCTTCAGGAGGTTCAGGTCGAGCGGGATGAAATGGCAATCGCGGAGCGGGCTTTGAAGCGCCTGGCCGAGAATGCGCGGGCTGTCGCTCCGGTGTCGGCGAAGGCGTCCGGGCGGGC
The DNA here is from genome assembly GCF_048159505.1 of Streptomyces sp. T028. Lineage (NCBI taxonomy): Bacteria > Bacillati > Actinomycetota > Actinomycetes > Kitasatosporales > Streptomycetaceae > Streptomyces > Streptomyces sp. T028. The sequence continues at coordinate 117,665 of NZ_JBLRVZ010000013.1, read as the reverse complement.
GGTCCTGCTCATCGCGCACCACGGTGATGCAGCTGGTGCGAGGGGACGACGGCCCTGTCCACAAGGCCCGCCTGGCGTCGTCGAGCCGCCCCGCGAACCAACTCGCCTGATACGCGGCGTCCAGAAGGACGGCTCGCGGTGACGCGTTCTGCCCGCAAGGAGTTCACCACCATCGCCTCGGCACGGTCGTCGACAACGGGGGTCGAGTAGGAACCGTGCAGAGACTGCAGTTTGGTGTCACATTATTTGACGCCTGCCGGGCCGCCTCCCGTCTTGCCGCAGTAAAGGCCGGATTTACTGCGACAGACCCCCTACCGTGATCGTCGCGACCTGCAGCGGACTCTCCGGCCGCTGCCGGCGAGGTGTACGCATTTACTGCGGCAGTGCCGGAAAGGCGGGACGGACGTGACGATCGAACCGGTGACTGAACTCGGGAACGGGGGCGCGCTCTGGTACCTCACCGGCGTGGGCATCGCGAAGTCCTCCGCACGGATCTACCGGATCTCGCTGACGACGTGGGGGTGGATGCTCGCCGGCGAGCCCGCTCCGACCGGACCCGCCCGCCGGGGCGCGAAGCCACCCGTCTTCCCCGTCACCGGGATCGACGACCCGGCACTGCCGGAGGTGCTCCGAACTGGCGGCGGCGCGGGCGGACGAGATGGACGCCGACACCGTAAACCGGGAGCTGTCCATCGCGCGCAAGGCGATCGGCTGGTGGCAGCGCCAAGGCTGGATCGTCGTCGATCCGACGATCGGCATCGAGCGGCGGCCGGCGCCGCCGGATCGCACCAAGGCTCTGGCGGGGAACCAGATCGTCGCCCTGTGGCGGCTGGACGTCGCCCGGCGGGAGAAGGCGTTCTGGAAGATGCTCTACGAGTCCGCCGCGCGGGCAGATGAGGTGCTGTGCCTGAACGTGGAAGACCTCTACCCGCAGGACAAGCGGGGGAAGATCACTGCCAAGGGCGGGGCGATCGAATGGATTCACGGGCAGTCCAGCACCGCCCAGCTCCTGCCCCGACTGATCGCCCGCCGCACCCGCGGGCCGCTGTTCCTCACCGACCGCAAGGCCCCGGCCGGGACACCGACGCTCGACATGTGCCCGGAGACCGGCCGGGCCCGACTCTCCTACCGCCGGGCTGAGGAGATCTTCGAGGAGAACACCCGGCGCTGCTGGCCAACCCGCTCGCCTCACCCGAGGACATTGAGGACCTGGACGGCTGGACACTCCACCGGCTCCGTCACAGTGCTCTGACACACGACGCTGAGGACGGCACCTCCCCCCTATGTTGCTGGCCCGCTCCCGCCACGCCTCGGTCCGTTCCCTGGAGCGATACGCCCGCCCCGGCGTCGACTCGGTCGCCCGACACGTCGCCGAACGCGACCCCGCCGCACGTCGCCGCACGCAACACCTCTCGTTTGCAGCTGGTGTGGCACGCACATCGCGATTGAACAGCACCCGGGTGGCTGGTGTTTCCACGCCTTTGCAGTTGGGCGAGGAAGGTGTCGATGATCGTGCGGAGATCTTCGGCGCCCCAACTCGCCTTGAGAAAAGAGGGGCGTTGCTGGTCACGACTGATCGATGACCACTGTCATGCCTTCCGGCGCCACCGTGCTTGCTGCGCCGTCCGCTGCGACGGTGACCTCCAGCGGGTCGGCGGCCACCCGCAGCCCCGTCACTGTCAGCGGGCCGTACTCGTGTGCGAACGTGGGGGCGACCGTCACCGTGCCGCCGGGGACGTCCGCGTCGAGGCCCAGGGCGGCCTGGAGCACGAGGACCGACGATGCTGCTGCCCATGCCTGCGGTCGGCAGGAGGCGGGGTAGGGCGCGGGGCGTGCGCCGGCTTCGGCGCTGTGGCCGGCGAACAGTTCGGGCAGGCGGGCGTCGAAGTGGGCGGAAGCGTCTAGCAGGCCGGAGGCGAGCGATGCCGCCGCCTGGGGGAAGCCGGCCCGGACGAGGCCGTGTACGGCGATGGCTGTGTCGTGGGGCCAGATCGAACCGGTGTGGTAGCCGTAGGGGTTGAAGCCCCCTGAGGCGCTGCTCAGGGTGCGCAGTCCGTGGCCGGAGTCGAGGTCCGGGTCGGTGAGCCGGGCGGCCAGCAGCGCGCTCTCCTCGTGGTTGAGCAGGCCAGTGCCGAGCAGGTGGCCGAAGCCCGAGGTCACCGAGTCGACGGGGCGGCCGTCACGGTCCAGGGCGACGGCCGGGTAGGGGCCGAGTGCGTCCTGCACCCAGAACCGCTCGCGGAAGCGGTCGGCCAGCTGTTCGGCCCATTCCTCCCATACCTCGGCTCCCGGGCGGTCGAAGGCCCGCAGCAGTGCCGCTCCGCCTATTGCGGCCTCGTAGGCGTATGCCTGGACCTCGCACAGGGCGATCGGCGGCTCGGCGAGGCGGCCGTCGCGGTGGCGGATGGAGTCGTCGTGGTCCTTCCAGCCCTGGTTGGCAAGGCCCCGGCCGGTCTGGTCGACGTACTTGAGGAAGCCGTCGCCGTCCGCGGCTGACTGCTCGCGCATCCAGGCCAGTGCCGACTCGGCGTGGGGCAGGAGCTGTTCTACGTCGCCTGCGGGCAGGCCCCAGCGCCAGGCGTCGTGCAGCAGGGTGATCCACAGGGGGGTGGCGTCCACTGTGCCGTAGTAGAGCGGCGGCAGGACGAGCGTGTCGCTGAACTGCTGGGTGGTGCGCCGTGCTTCGTGCGGGATCTTGCCCGGCTGTTCTTCGGTCGCCGGGTCGACGATGGTGCCCTGGCGGCGGGCGAGGGTGCGCAGGGTGCCGGCGGCCAGGTCGGTGCCCAGGGGCAGCAGCATGCGGGCCGCCCAGATGGCGTCGCGGCCGAAGAGGGTCAGGTACCAGGGAGCGCCGGCAGCCAGGAACTGATCGGCGCGTGCTCCCGCGTTGTCGCCGGAGAGCGGATCGGTCAGACGCAGCCGGTCCAGGTCGGCGACCGACTGCTGCAGCCAGCGGTCGAAGCGCCGGTCGGCGCTGCGCAGAACGGGCACGCTCCAGGGCACCTGCGCAGTGGGCGGGGCCGGGAACTGGTCGCCGTCGGCGTGCGCGGCCGTGCAGGTCAGGAGCACGGCCTGCGACTGGCCGGGGGCCAGTTCGATGTCGTACGACAGCTGTCCGGCGGCAGCGTCCAGCGTGTCCGGCGACGGGGTGCTGTGCAGGCGCACCGCGAAGCGGTCGCGTGACCAGAGCAGTCCGTCCGCCACGGCTTGGGGCGGTATGTGGTCCAAGAGGTGGCCAGCCTTGACCTTCTCCATCGGCGCGAGGTCGGTGGCGGCCTGGACCGTGAGCCGGAGGCGGACCGGCCGCGCGCCGGCGTTGCTGACCGTGAAGGTCTCCTCCAGGCGGCCGGAGGTGACGGTACGGCGCCGGTGCAGGGCGACCACCGGGTCCTCCGTCATCTCGCCCAGTCCCCGGAGGACCGCCCGGAAGTCCGCCCGGTCGGCGCCTTGCAGCCCGCCCGCGACCGGTGCGAGCACGGCGTTCGAGGCGGCGACGGCCAGCCGGGACAGGGCCCTGCTGTCGCCGTGGTAGAAGCCGTCCGCACCGTCGGTGAGCTGCCCGTTCGCGGGTGAGATGACGAAGCTCGGCGCGTGCAGCGTGACGACGGCGTCGTGCAGGAACGGCTGCAGGCCGTGGACCGCTGCCCCTAGGGCGGTGGCGGAAATGTTTCCGTCATGGGTCTTGACAGTGACGTCCAATGGGGCGCAACCTCTCGTTCATTAAATCGATAAAAGAACCCTAACCGCGAGTTCGCAGGGCTGACAAGCCGCTCTGAATCGCTTAAATGGATCCACGCCCAGCTTGTTCCAGCCCGACCGATCCTGGAGATCGCCATGCCCCGCTCTCCCCGCAGTTCCCCGGCCAAGGGTCCGGTGACCATCGCCATGGTTGCCGCCCGGGCCGGTGTCTCCGCGCCGACGGTGTCCAACGCGATCAATGCGCCGGAGAAGCTGCGTCCCGAGACTCTGGAGCGGGTGCTGCGTGCGATCGACGAGACGGGCTACCGCCCCAGCCGCGCCGCCCAGACACTGCGCACCCGCTCCAGCAAGCTGATCGGCTACGGCGTCAGGCCCTCCCCGCCTGGGACCACGGCCCCGGTCATGGACCGTTTTCTGCACGCCCTGTCCGAGGCCGCCGACGAGGCCGGCTACCGCATCCTGCTGTTCGCCTCACCGCCCGGCGGCGCGAGCCTCAAGGGCTATGAGGAACTCCTCGACCAGTACGACGTCGACGCCTTCGTGCTCAGTGACACAGACGAGCGGGGCGACCCGCGCCAGCCCTGGCTGGACAAGCGGGACGTGCCCTTCGTCGCCTTCGGCCGGATGTGGTCCAAACGACAGATCGGGGACTGGATCGACGTGGACGGCGCCGCCGGCACCGACGCGGCGGTGGAGCACCTGATCTCCCTCGGGCACCGCAAGATCGCGTTCCTGGGCTGGCAGCGCGGCTCCGGTGTCGGTGACGACCGTGCTGAGGGCTGGCAGCGGGCCATGCGCCGACACGGCCTGCCGACACGGGGGCGGAGGGCAGAGAGCGCCGACGACGTGGATGATGCGCGTGCCGCCGTCAAACCGCTGCTGGACGCGGGCGCCACCTCCGTGGTCGCGGCCAGCGACACCCTCGCGCTGGGCTGCTATTACGCCCTGCGCGAGCGCGGGGCCACACCGGGCCGGGACGTCGCCGTGGTCGGCTTCGACGACTCGCCGACCGCCGGCATCCTCTCGCCCGGCCTGACCTCGCTCGCCCAGCCGCTGGAGGCGGTCGGCCGGGAGTGCGTCAGCCTGCTCCTGGCGCGGCTGGCCGACCGGGACGCGCCGCCGGAGCGGGTCCTGCTGGAGCCGTCCCTGGTCATCCGTGACAGCACGCCCGCACCGGACGTGTGAGCAAAGGGGGCTGAGCCGCCGTGTCCCTGTGTACGGCGCACCACCCCGGCCGAGCCGGCCGCAGTGGTCCACCGCAGCAACGCGCCCATCCCAGATCGCGGGTGCGTTCCCGAACGGCCGGTGTGCCAGGCATCCCTGACCTGCCTGGTCCACCGGTTCGACCGCGGCGCCCCGTGCCCTGCCCGCCCCGCGTGCGGGGCGCCGCCCAGATAAAGCCCTGTCAGGCCGGCCGTTCATCCGCCCCCGCTCACCGGGCAGCGGATCGATCCTCCGGGCCGGATGGCCGCGGCGGCATCACGGCCGCCATCCACTCGCCGCTGGTGGAAGCCGACGCCTTCGCGTAGATCGCGGCCGGTCCCCGGCTGGCCGCGGCACGCTCTCTGACATACCGAAAGGCACGTGTGTGTCCACCGCACCCCTCGATCCGTACCGGCCCGTCGTGCACCTGCGCCCGCCGAGCAACTGGATCAACGACCCCAACGGGCTCGTCTTCCACGACGACCAGTACCACGTCTTCTTCCAGTACAACCCGTACGGAGCGACCCACGCGAACATGCACTGGGGTCACTTCCGCAGCCCCGACCTGATCAGCTGGGAACCGCTGCCGATCGCCCTGTCCCCTACCCCGGGGAGCCTCGACGCCGACGGCTGCTTCTCCGGCAACGCCGTCTCCGACGGCGAGAGGATGGTCGCCTTCTACTCCGCCCACCGCCAAGAGCGCCCGCAGCACCAGCCGGTCACCTGCGCCACCTCCCGCGACGGCGGCCGGACCCTGCGCCCGCGCGGAGAGCCGCTCATCCCCGAGCTGCCCGATGACTGCACCATGTACCGCGACCCGTACGTCTGGCGGCACGGCGACGGCTGGCGCATGCTGGTCGGCGCCGCCCTCGCGGACGGGCGCGGCGCGGCCCTGCTCTACGACTCGCCCGACCTGGAGACCTGGACCTATCGGGGGCCTTTCGACGCCCGCGAGCCGGAATCTGTCGGCGATGCCGGCTTGCACACCGGTGAGGGCTGGGAATGTCCGCAGTACCTCCCGGCAGGCTCCGGAGCTGGGGCCCTGATCTTCAGTGCGTGGAACGACGACGACAGCCCCCGGTGCGTCGTCGCCCTGGTCGGCGAGGAACACGGTGACGTCTTCGACGCCGACTCACCGGTTCTCGTCGACCATGGTCCGGACTGCTACGCACCCGCACTGCTGCGCGCACCGGCCGGCCGGTGGCTGCTGTGGGGCTGGTCCGGGGAAGCCCGCGAAGAAGCCTGGGCCGTCGCAGGAGGATGGACCGGCACACTCACCGTTCCGCGCGAGATCTCTGTCGGCGACGACGGCTCGCTGCGTCAGCAGCCCGCAACGGAACTGCTCGCGCTGCGCGGCGAGCACACCCTCCACGCCGCAGGCGAGCTGCACGGCCCGCAGCCGGTGGACCTCGGCAGCGTGGGCCGCGCCTTCGACCTCACAGTCCGTCTGGATGCGGAGACGGCGGCCGGTCTGCGGCTGCTCACCACCCCGGACGGCGCCGAGTACCTCGACATCCGCCTAGATGCGGTCGCGGGCGAACTAGTCGTCGACCGCGACCACGCCTCCATGGACGCCCGGGCCCGCGGCGGCTCCTACCGGATGCCCTGCCCCACCAGTCAGCCCGTCGAAGTGCGCGTGGTCGTCGACCACTCCATCGCCGAAATCTTCCTGACCACCACCGGCCAGGTCCTCACACTGCGCTTCTACCCGACAGGTCACGGCCCCTGGCGGCTTCAGGCCCGCACCACCCCGGGCACACGACTCGGCTACACGGTCGACGCGTGGGATCTGCACCCGCTCGTGATCAAGGAGCCCAGCGCCGACGCCGCAGAGCCGGCGCCGACATCGCCGTAGGGCCGGCTCCCACCCAGATACCCCACACCCCAGCACAACCGCACCACCCACCCTCACCCCGCACCGCATACGGAAGGCACCCGCCATGATCGCCGGAAACAGCAGACCTCGCCGCACGGCATGTACCACCCTCGCCCTCGTCCTGCCCCTGGCGGCGCTGGCCGCCTGCGGCGGGAGCGGCGGCAGTGACGCCTCTGCCGAGGGCGGCAGCGGCAAGGGCACCATCAGCGTCTGGGCCCACCAGGGCCAGAAGAGCGAGGACGCCGTGCTGCAGGCCGCGGTGAAGTCCTTCAACTCCTCGCAGAGCAAGATCAAGGTCGAACTGAAGCTGCTGCCCGGCAACGACTACACCAAGACGGTCACCGCGACCGAGGCGTCCAAGCTGCCGGACGTGCTGGAGTTCGACGGCCCGACGATGGCGAACTTCGTCTACAACAAGAAGCTCGCCCCGATCGACGACTACGTCTCCGTCAAGACGATGGGCAACGCCACCGACGCGAGCAAGGCGCAGGGCGAGATCGGCGGCAAGCACTACGGCCTGGGCATGTACGACTCCGGCCTGGGCATCTACGGCAACAAGAAGCTGCTGGACGCGGCCGGCGTCAAGTACCCGACCAGCGTGGCCGACGCCTGGACGGCCGCCGAGTTCACGGCCGCGCTCAAGGCACTGAAGGCCAAGGACTCTGACGGCAAGACCCTCGACATCTCCGAGCAGTACGGTCTGGCCGGCGAGTGGGGCACCTACGGCTTCGCCCCCATCGTCTGGTCGGCCGGCGGCTCCCTGCTCAAGGACGGCAAGGCCGAAGGCGCCCTCGACACCCCGGCCGCGGTCTCCGCCCTGAAGACCTTCCAGTCCTGGAAGACCTACGTCGACCCCAACACCGACGGCAACGCCTTCGCCAAGGACCGCGTCGCCCTCAGCTGGGTCGGCCACTGGAACTACCCCACCTACAGCAAGGCCCTCGGTGACGACCTCGTCGTCCTGCCCCTGCCCGACTTCGGCAACGGCCCCAAAACCGGCCAGGGCTCCTGGGCCTGGGGCATCGGCGCCGACACCAAGAACGCCAAGGCCGCCGGCACCTTCATCGACTACCTGCTCAACGACACCAACGTCACCGCGATGACCAAGGCCAACGGCGCCCCGCCCGCCACCACGACAGCACTCGCCGCCAGCGAGCTGTACAAGCAGGGCGGCCCGCTCCAGCTCTTCGCCGACCAGCTCGCCAAGCCCTGCGGCGACAGCCAGATCGACAAGAGCTGCGTCGCCGTCACGCGCCCGGTGACCGCCGGATACCCCACCATCACCGCCAAGTTCGGTGAGGCCCTGAACTCCATCTACGGCGGCGCCGACCCCAAGGACGCCCTGGCCAAGGCCGCCCGCGCCATCGACCAGGACTTCTCCGACAACGCCGGCTACAAGATCCCGTAGGACCGATCGGCCGGGGNNCGGGCGCGGCCCACGCCGCGCCCGCCCCGCCGGGAACAGGACCCCCCTGTGACCTCCGCCAAGCCCGCGCGTCCGGCACACCCAGGGCGCAAGAACCGCGACTGGCTGCACGGACTGCTCATGTCCACGCCCGCCGTCGCCGGACTCATCGCCTTCGTCGGCATCCCCTTCTGCTACGCCGTCGTCCTCTCCTTCTACAACGTGCGCCTGGGCTCCCCGCTGGCGCCCACGTTCTTCGGCCTGGAGCAGTACCGGCGGCTGTTCACCGACCCCGACCTGTCCGGCCCGTTCCTGCGGGCCCTGCTCAACAACCTGACCTTCGCCGTGGTCGTCGTACCCGTCCAGACCGCTCTCGCCCTCGGCCTGGCGATCCTCCTCAACCGCAAGCTCAAGGCGATCGGCCTGTTCCGCTCCTTCTTCTTCATGCCGGTCGTCTTCCCCATGGCACTGGTCGCCGTGATCTGGCGGCTCATCCTCGCCCGCAGCGACCAGGGCATGCTCAACTCCGCGCTGCACGCGGTAACCTTCGGCCACTGGGGCGCCTTCGACTGGCTCGGCGACGGACTGACCGCGATGGCCTCGATCATCGTGCTGTCCATCTGGCAGGGCGTCGGCTTCCAGATGGTCATCCTCCTCGCCGGACTCCAGCAGATCCCCGGCGAGCTCTACGAAGCAGCCCAGCTCGACCGCGCCACGCCCTGGCAGCAGTTCCGGCACGTCACCCTGCCCGGCATCCGCGGCACGCTCGTCTTCGTCGCCATGCTCACCTCGGTGCTCTCCTTCCGCGTCTTCGACCAGGTTTACGTCCTCGTGCGCGGGGGCGGCCTAGACGAGGACGCCACCCGCACCGTGATGTACCAGGCCGTCACCACCGCCTTCGACCAGAACAACATCGGCCAGGCATCCGCGATCACCGTCGTCTTCTTCCTGATCGTCGTCGCCCTGACCCTCATCCAGCGCCGCGTCGTCCGGCCCGACCACGAGGACTGACCATGAGCACGAACACCAGCGGCCTGACGCATACCCCGCTGCGCCGCTTCCTCGACTACGCCGTGCTCAGCGTGCTGGCCTTCGTCTTCGCGCTGCCCGCCATCTACCTGTTCATCGGCAGCCTCAAGCCGTCGGACGAAGTACTCAACGGCCTGTCCGGCTTCCTGCCCACCCACCTGTCCTTCGACAACTACACCGCCGTCCTGGACAGCCTCAACTCCGACAGCACCGGCTACTTCTGGCAGTTCCTGGGCATCTCGGTGCTGCTGGCGTTCGTCGTCGTCACCGGTGGCCTGTTCGTCAACTCGATGGCGGCGTACGGGCTGTCACGCCTGAAGTGGCGCGGCCAGGGCGCCGTCTTCACCCTCGTCCTGCTGCTGATGCTGATCCCGTTCGAGTCGGTGGCCGTCCCGCTCTTCTACATGTTCAACGACCAGCGCAACACCCTGTTCATCCTGGCGCTCCCCTTCATCGCCAACGCCTTCTCGGTCTACCAGTTCCACACCTTCTTCCACTCGATCCCGCCGAGCATCGAGGAAGCCGCCCGCCTCGACGGCGCAGGCCCCTGGCGCACCTTCTTCGCGATCATCGTCCCCATGTCGAAGCCGGCCTTCGCCTCCGTCGCGATCCTGACCTTCCTAACCCAGTGGGGCTCCTTCCTGTGGCCGGTCCTGATGGTCTCCGACCCCTCGGTACGACCGCTGCCGCTGGAGATGAGCGTCTTCCAGGGCCAGCAGCCCCCCGACTGGGGCCAGACCCTCGCCTTCGGCGTCCTTCTCGTCCTGCCCGTACTGATCGTCTTCGTCTTCTTCCAACGCTGGTTCGTCCAAGGCGTCGCCAGCTCGGCGGTCAAGGGCTGATCCCCTCCGCACACTGCGCCTCATCCGCACAGAGGCAGCCCATGAGCCCGGCCGCCAGCGGCATCACCGCCGTCGCCCCACCCGCTTCCTCGCCCGCGTCTCCCACGACGTCTTCGGCACCTTCTTCCGCAACCACCTCACCGCCCCCCGGAGTCGTCCCGACCGGCAGTGTGAGCGCCCCCGAGCCCAGCACCCTCGCCAACCTCGCCAGGCGCCGGTGAACTCCTCGAACGTCTCCGGGCCACCGGCTGACACTGGAACGCGTCCGACCGCCCGAACCAACAGGCCCCGCGACCGCATCCGCTGATCATGTGACTTAAGGTGAGCGCCGTCACAGCACCAGGGGAAGCGATGGGGAGGGGCGGGACGGGTGGCGTTCCTGACCGACGAACAGCGCCGCAGCTACGGCACGTTCACGCAGGTGCCGGACGACGGGCAGCTGGCCGGCTACTTCCTCCTGGACCGCGAGGCTCGGCGGCGGGCGATGGCCTGCCGGGGCGCGAGGTCGCAGCTCGGCTACGCAATCCAGCTGGGCACCGTGCGGTTCCTGGGCACTTTCCTGGCCAACCCCGAGGACGCGCCAGCCGAAGTCGTCGAATACGTCGCCGACCAACTCGGCCATGTCCCATCGGTGCTGACCGGGTACGGCGCCGAGCGCACCCGCTGGGACCACCAGAACGCCATCAAGGACGCCTACGGCTACAGCGACCTCAAGAGCGACGCCTGGTGGAAGCTGGCCCGCTGGCTGTGGGACCGCTGCTGGTCCGGCAACGAACGCCCCATCGCCCTGTTCGACCTCGCCACCCTGCACATGGTCGAGAACAAGGTGCTGCTGCCCGGCGCCACCGTCCTCGAACGCATGGTCACCTCCATCCGCGAACACACCAACCGCAAGACCTGGCGCACCCTTGGCCGCCAAGCCCACCGCCGAGCAGCGGGCTGCCCTGGCCGCGCTGCTGCCGGTCGAGGACAGCCGCCGTACCTCCAAGCTGGACCGGCTGCGCCGCTCCCCGCGTGACATCACCGGCCCCGGCGCGGGCAAGGCCATCGAACGGTTCATCGAGCTCAACAAACTCGGAGCGAGCGCCTGGGACCTGTCCGCCATCCCCGCCAGCTGCCTGCACGCGCTGTCCCGCTACGCCTCCTCGGTGCGCGCCAAGGCGGTCGCCGACCTCGCCGAGCCGCGCCGGATGGCCACCCTGGTGGCGTTCGCCGCGGCAATGCGCACCCGCTCCGCGGACGAGGCGATCGAGGTCTTCGACATGCTGATGTCCGCTGTCCGACCTGGCCCGCACCTCCGCGAACCTGGCCGCCAAGCAGCGCATGCGCACCATGGGCGACCTGGACTCCGCCGCCCTGATGCTGCGCGAGGCATGGATCACCCTCAGCCACGCAGCCGCCGATCCCGAGGGCGACACCCGGTCCGGCTTCGACCTGCTCGACATCACCGCCATGCACCAGGCCGCCCGCACTGTCGGTGAACTGGCCCGGCCTCAGGCCGAGGCCATCGCCGCCGAGCTGACCGCCCGCTACCGCACCATCAACCAGCCGCTGCGGCGCCTGGCGAAACACCTCGGTCTGGAGGGCCTTGAAGAGGCGGGCCCCCTGATGGAGGCGTTGGCGTTCCTGCCGAAACTGGAGCGGACCCTGGCCAAGAGCCACCAGCGTGACCTGTTCCCCTCCGTCCCCGTGGGCCACCTCGGCCCCACGTGGCAGACGAGGGTGTTCCCACCGAGGGCGAGATGGCCGGTGGTGTCGACAAGCACGCCTGGATCGTCGGTACCGCCGAGGCCCTGCGCGGCGCCCTACGGCGTCACGACGTGTTCGTCCCCGGCCTGGACAAGTGGGGCGACCCCCGCAAAGCACTGCTCCAGGACGACGCCTGGGAAAACGCTGCCCCCGGGTGTGCCGCAGCCTCGGCCTGTCCGCGACGCCCGGCGTCGATCTGGGCCGCTGGTGCCGGGAACTCGACGACGACTGCGCGACCACCTCGTGCTCACCGGCCTGGACAAGCTCACCGAACCGGCCAGCCTCAAAGACCTGCGCGAGGCCGTCGACGCCCGTATCCCCACCGTCGACCTGCCTGAACTCCTCCTCGAAGTCCATGCCTGGACCGGGTTCCTGAACCACTTCCACCACGTCTCCGAGGCTGGCAGCCGCGCCGAACACCTCGTCGTGTCGCTGGCAGCGGTGCTCGTGGCCGAGGCGTGCAACATCGGGATACAGGCGATGGTCTCCGAGGACGAGCCTGGCCGTTCCCGCGATCAGCTGTTCTGGGTCGAGCAGAACTACCTGCGCGCCGAGACCCTCCGCCTGGCCAACGCGGTCCTGGTCGACTACCAGGCCACCTTGCCGATCGTCGGGCACTGGGGCGGCGGCGAACTCGCCTCCGCCGACGGCCTGCGCTTCGCCACCCCGCTGCGCGTCCTCAACTCCGGGCCGAACCCGAAGTACTTCGCCGCCCGCGGCATCACGCTCTACAACTACCTCTCCGACCAGTACAGCGGCTTCAACCACATCGTCATCCCCGGCACCCGCCGCGACAGCCTCTACCTGCTAGACGGCATCCTCGACCAGCCCACCTCGCTGAACCCCACCGAGATCGCCACCGACACCGCAGGCGCGTCCGAAATGATCTTCGGCCTGTTCCGGCTCCTCGGCTACCAGTTCTCCCCACGCCTCGCGGACGCCGGACACACCCAGCTCTACCGCGCCGACCCAGGCGCCGGCTACGGCCCCCTCAACCCGCTCACCACCGGCCGCATCCGCCAGCAGACCATCACCGACAACTGGGACGACCTGCTGCGCCTCGCGGGCTCCCTGCGCGAGGGCACCGTCCGCGCCTCCCAGATCCTGCCCGTCCTCGCAGGCCAGGGCCGCCCCAGCCCGCTCGGCCGCGCGGTCATGCAGATCGGCCGCCTGGACCGCTCCGCCTTCCTCGCCCGCTACTACCACAGCGAACTCTTCCGCCGGAAGATCAACACCCAGCTCAACCGCCAGGAGTCCCGCCACGAACTCGCCCGCCGCATCTTCTACGGACAGAAGGGCGAACTGAGGCAGAAGTACAAGGAGGGGCAGGAGGATCAGCTGTCGGCACTGGGACTCGTCCTGAATGCCTGTGTTCTGTGGAACTCGGTTCATATCCAGGAAGTGGTCAACCAGCTCCGCGCCGAGGGCCACCACGTCTCCGACGCCGACCTCGCCCGGCTCTCCCCACTCGGCCACGACCACATCCGCATGATCGGCCGCTATCACTTCCGACTCTCGCCCGAACTCGCCGCCGGCAAGCTCCGCCCGCTCCGCGCGACGCGGGAGACGGTCGTCAGCTGACCGGCGAGCCGCCCCCGGCCTGCCGCTCGGCGAGCAGCCGCCGTACCTGCTCGTGCGAGACCCCGCAGAACGTACCGATCCGCCGCAGCCCCCACCCCTCATCCGAGGCCGCCGCCATCGCCTCCACCCGGGCCTCGTCCAACGCGCCCACCAGCGTGCTCCGCAGCTCCTCCAGCAGTCGCATCCGCAACGCCGGGGCCAGCCCGTCCAACTCCCGGCAGAAACGCTCCACATCGGAGCGCAGGAACCCCACCCGGGGGTCACTCACCTCATCCACGAGCCACAGCGAACAGGCAGCTCAACCTGGGTGTCAAATCATGTGACACCAAAGTGCACTCTCTGCGTGGTTCCTACTCGACCCCCCACAACCGGGACGCCCTCAGCAAGGTGGCTCGGCGGGAGCCGGCCCGGGGATCCCGCCGTACGCGTCGAGGTCATGAGCCGGGACGATCTGTATGAGATTCTCGAGGGCGACCGTCCGCAGCAGGTGCTGCCGCACGGACGTGGGATCGTGGTCGGCGAACCTCCGCATGAGCCAAGGCCGTTCGACCCGGTTGCGGATGCCGTCGAGCTGCCAGGTGAGATCGCCGACGAAGGCGTACCGTGTGCCGGAGGGCAGGGTTACGAAGACGATCACCGAGCCGGCGGTGTGGCCGGGGGCGAGGGTGATGACCACGGAGCCGTCGTAGGGTCCGCTGTCGAAGTCGTAGGAGCGGATCTCGTGGCCGGCGGACACGTGGCGGAAGACCCTGCTGCCCGGAGCGTTCGCCGCGTACCGCCGTTCGGCCATGTTGTGGGTCCCGGGTCCCACCACTTGCGATGGGCCCATGGGCAGATGGCAGCCGGACACTCGCGAGCGCATGTAGAACGCTGCCTTGGAGCTGTTCGAGCGCGGCTACGACAACACCACCGCGCCGCGCAGATCGCCGAGCGGGCGGGGACGTCGAAGAGCACGTTCTTCCGTCACTTCACCGACAAACGCGAGGTGCTGTTCGTCGGCACGGGTGAGATGGCCGACCGAGCCGCGGCCGCGGTCACCGCCGTTGCGCCCGGGATCACGGCCTTCAACCTCGTCGACGCGGTCCTGCAGGCGATCGTCGAGGTGTTCGACCCGAGCAAGCGCACCTGGTACGGGCGCCGCCAGGCGGTTGTCGATCACAACCCCGAATTGCGCGAGCGTGACCTGATCAAGCGGCAGACCCAGAACGAGGCGATCGCGACGGCCCTGCGGGACAAGGGCCTGGACGGCATGTTCCCGGACGTGGTCCTCGCCCTGATCGGGCTGGCCTCCCACGCGACCTACACCCGCTGGATCGAAGCCTCCGACGACCGGGATGTCTCCGCCCTGGCCGCCGAAGTGCTGGCTGAACTGCGGACCGCCATCACCGCCTTGAACCAGGGGCCGTCTGCGAACGGAACGTTCCCAGAGCAGGGATGACGCACGTGCGGCACCGTCAGGAGTTCGGCCGGGTCCCGCATGGCATCCGTGATCAGTCAGAACCTTTCTCGCTGCGCGCCGCTTGCTCGCTGAGCGGTGTGCAGCGAGAAGTCGCAGGTATCGGGTCTGGGGTGAATGACAAGTGGGTTACTCGGGCCGGTCGATGGCCGCCCACCATGGTGCGGATACTCCGGACGCCGACCCGGCGGTCATCTGTGGCTGCGAGACGGCCTGCGACCGGCTCCTGACCTGCGGCCAGAAACTGTCCGACAAGGCGCTGGCGGCCGTCCGGGCACCCGTCGGGCACGGCTTCGCCCACCTCGAGAAGAGGCGCGACCTCCGCAGGGTCCGAACCGACCCGAAGGGGGCGACGGTGCTGGTGCGAGCCCGGCTCGTGCTGACAGGCCGGGAAGTCATCCGCTGTCGATGATCCTGACGATGGACCATCGCCCCGGACCTGCCGCGGCACCAGCCGCTCGACGCCTTCGAGCACCCGGCCCGTCTGACGTGCAGCTTGGACGAGGCGCCGGGCTCAGTGGCTCCGGGTCTCGTAGTCGTCGCGGGTGACCGGCTCTCCGGGCAGTGCGACCAACGTCCCGTCGGCCCGCAGGCCGGCCATGAGCATGGCGAGCAGCCGGCGGTGAGCGCCCTGCGGAAGGGTTGAAGGGCGTACGCCGGCGAGCATCGCGACCGCCATGGCCACGTCGCCCACGCCCACGTCCGCACGCAGCGCCCCCTCGGACCGGGCCGCGTCCACGATCTCCTCGAAAAGGTCCAGGAGACGCCGGCGCCCGGCCAGGACTTCGGGTGACTGCAGCTCGGCGCGGGACCCGGCGCCGTGCAGGGTCGCGTCGATCGCGAGCTGCAGCGCGGCGGCCTCGGCCATCACCCGCTCCAGCACACTCCACGCGTCCGCTTCCGTGGCGCGCGCCTCGCGTATGCGGTGCATCGCCAACTCCAGGCTGTCGAGCACGACCGCGCTCACCAGCGCCTCCCGGCTCGGGAATCTCCGGTACAGCGTCCCGACGCCCACCCTGGCGGCACGGGCCACATCCTGCATGGCCACGTCGAACCCGTAGCGGCTGAACTGCTGACGGGCGGCCTGGAGGATCTGGTCGCGGTTCTGGCGCGCGTCGCCGCGCAGCCTCGTCGGCGTGGCTCCTGACGGGTGCGTCCCCACGGTTCCTCCTTCGGTGGCCGGCCATCCCTCGACATTCGGGTCCAGCCTAGCTACCGTCAAGTGGATAGAATCCGTCCACTTAGAGATGGGGCCGCCCATGCAACGGACTTCTGAAAGGACCTGTCCCGTAGTCCATCTGCCGGTACGTCGGGAGGACGGACTGGCACCCCCGGCGGACTACGCCGGGATGCTGGCACTCGAACCTGTCTTCCCCGCCACGCTGCACGACGGGCGTGAGGTCTGGGCCGTCGCACGGCACTCGGTCGTCCGTGAGGTGCTGAACGACGTCCGGTTCAGCACCGATCGCAGACGGGAGGGTTATCCGCTGCTCAGCGCCAGCCAGCCCGCCCGGCGGCGCGACGTACCGCGCAACATCATCACGATGGACCCTCCCGAGCACCCCCGGGCCAGGCGTGCGGTGACCCAGGAGTTCACCTCACGTCGGATCAACCAGCTGCGACCGAGGATCCAGGAGGTGGTCGATCAGCGGATCGACCGACTGCTCGAGGTGGCGCGGCCCGTCGACCTGTTCGAGGTCCTGGCGTTGCCGGTTCCCTCGCTGGTCATCTGTGAACTCATCGGCGTGCCCTACCGCGATCACGCGTTCTTCGAGGAGAGGTCGAGCCGTTTCCTGTCCGCTGCTGCGAGCCGGGAAGAACGGGCGGCGGCGCTCGAGGAGTTGCGTGACTACATGCACTCCCTGGTCGCGGACAAGGAACGGCGCCCCACCGACGACCTGCTCGGTCGCCAGGCAAGGGACGGCGCCGACCACGACTACCTCGTGGAGCTTGGTGTGCTGCTGCTGGTCGCGGGACACGAGACCACGGCGAGCATGATCGGGCTCGGCACCCTCGCACTCCTGCAGCGCCCCCACCTCTGGGAGGTCGTACGCACCGAACCCGACCGTGTCCCCGACGTGGTGGAGGAACTGCTGCGCTGGTTCACGATCGCCGAGAGGGTCACCGTCAGGGTGGCCATCGAGGACGTCGAGCTGTACGGCCGACAGATCCGGGCCGGGGACGGCGTCCTGCTGCTGACGAACGCGGCCAATCACGACCCCGAGGCGGTCGCGCACCCTGACGTGATCGACCCGGACCAGGCGAGCCGGCAGCATCTCGCGTTCGGGTTCGGCCCCCATCTGTGCCTCGGCGCGAACCTGGCCCGTGCGGAGCTGGAAATCGCCCTGGGCACGCTGACCAGGCGGGTCCCCGGTCTGCGCCTGGCCGTGCCGGTCTCCGAACTGCGGTTCCGCCACGAGTCCAGCATCTTCGGTCCCCTGGAGATCCCCGTGTACACCGGGACCGCCCGCTGAGCACGACCCGTGTACCAACCGGTCAGAAGGCCGGACGGGAGACGCTCATGGATATGGGGTGGTGCGCGCGACTCGATCCACAGCCGGGCGCACCACCCCGTACGGTTCACCGGATGGCTGCAAGGGGAGGTCAGTCAGCGCGGAGGCCGGGCGCGACGAACGGCCGAAACCGGATCCTCGCCGCTCCCCGACCTCCGCCGAAGGCCTCGACGTTCAGGCCTTCGCCGCTTCCCGGAAGGCGTAGTGCATGGCACTCGCGCCCTCGGCGATCCAGGCCTCGAAGCCCTTCTGGTCCATGGTGCTGTAGTCGGGCGCGTTGAGGACCTGCTGCGAGCCGAAGGCCTGGCCCACCTTCACCAGGGCGGCACCGGCGGCGGGTCGCTCGATGTCGTAGGCGGCGAGTGCCTCGTCGAGGGTGTCGGACGCCGCGACCAGGCGTGCCAGCGCCAGCGCGTCCGTGATCCCCTTGACGCCTCCGCTGGCCGTGTGCGGACGGGCGATGCTGCCGGCGTCGCCCGCCAGACAGGCCGTGCCGTTCACGTAGTGGGGCAGCTCCAGGTCCCAGATGCCCTGCATGGCCGGGTCGGGGGTGTTCACGATGATGTCGCGGTGCCACGGGGGAAGGTACGTGGCGGCTGCTGAGCGCAGGTACTCCAGCATGGCGTCCGGCATCTTCTCGCCCGCGCTGACGGCCTGGAGGCTCGAGACCCGGCCCTCGTCGTCGTACTCGGCACCGAGGACATCCAGCGGGGCGTTGCCGTCGTACCAGGCCCAGTTGAGCCGGCGCCGTCCCTTCGCGTGCTCGCCCTTGTGGCCGGGGACCAGGTAGATGGCCGTGCCACCGTTCTTGGTGCCGATGCTCTGGAAGCTGTCCTCCACCGGAGAGATGTCGGCGATCCGCTCCTCGTCCACGACCCCGCGCCAGACCGGGTACCCGCTGTAAACGGGGCGCGCGTCCGGGAACAGATCGGCCCGGACGCGGGAGCGGTAGCCGTCCGCGCCGATGACGAGATCGAACTCCTCGACGGCGCCCGAGGGGAGGTGGACCGCGGAGGTCCGCTCGCCCGGGACCACCTTCGACACGGTCGTGCCCCGACGGATGTCCACGTCCTGGGCCCGGGAGGAGATCTGCCGGTAGACCAGGCCCCAGTGCTGCATCTCGACGATCATGGGCTGGGTGCCGACGACCCTGCCCAGCGGCAGATCCCCGGAGTTGACGGAGAACACCCGACGGACCGAGCTGCGCAGACCGCGCGCCTCGGGGTCGAACAGCCCGAGTTCCGTGAGCTCGTCGAGGAAGGTGTGCGGAAGGCCGAGGCCCGCACCCCGTTCGTCCAAGGTCCCCGTAGATCGCTCGAACACGGTCACGGCGTGTCCCTGGCGCCGGAGCAGGACCGCTGCGGTCATGCCGACGAGCGAGCCGCCTACTATTCCCACACGAAGCTGGTTCTTCACGAGAAACTTCCTTGTCCCTGAGTGAATGCCGGCGCGGTCCTGCGCGCCGGGACCCACAAGGTCCCGGCGGGACCGCACCACCGGCGTCGGTGCGGTCCGTGTCTGGTGCTCCGGCCGTCAGCGACGGCCGGCCGCTAGTCGATCGGAGGCCGCGCGTACTCCTCCGAGAACTCGGTGAAGTAGCGCCTCGCCACTTCCTGGACCGGACCCAGCTGGGTGGGGTCCTTGCGCATGATCTCGGCCATCTCGCGGAACAGGCCGACGTACAGGCTCGGCGAGAAGGTGCAGAACATCACGGCCTCCTCGTCGAAGGGGTTGTGGAAGCCGTGCGGTGCCCCGGGCGGGACCATGATGAAAGTGCCCGGGCCGACGATCCGCGTCTCCTTCTCGACGCTGAACTCCACCCGGCCGGACAGGACGTAGAAGCCCTCGTCGTGCTTCTGGTGCCG
This sequence comes from Streptomyces sp. T028, assembly GCF_048159505.1. Taxonomy (NCBI): domain Bacteria; kingdom Bacillati; phylum Actinomycetota; class Actinomycetes; order Kitasatosporales; family Streptomycetaceae; genus Streptomyces; species Streptomyces sp. T028. Next base: position 98,447 of record NZ_JBLRVZ010000013.1, on the reverse strand, counting down.
GTGCTGGAGTCCCGAGTTGCGGCCCTTCTGCACGGTCGCGATCCCCACGGCCAACCTGCCGGCGGTGGTGTCACCCGCCTCCAGCAGCTTCATCTGCAGCGTGCCGTCCAGAGTGATCTCGCCGTCTCCGGCCTCGACGAGCGAGACCCGCTTCTGGATCTCCTCCGGGTCCCAGACCAGTGGGCGTACCGTGGTCGGCTCATCCTCGGAGGACTCGGGTGTGGTGGTCATGTGTGATTACCTCCATGGTGTGCGTATGAGACGTGCTCGGCGCGGACACGGTCCACGCCGGGTCCGATCGGCTCCGTCCCGCAGCGCGGACGCACCGTGGCCCGTCTCCTGCATCAGGTGGCCGGCCCGGCCTGGTCACCTGCCGGTCGGCACCGGTCTCGTCGGCGTCGAACGCGTGCTCGCGGTGGCCAGGAGTGTGGGGGGAAACGATCTCGACCTAAGGTCTGCTTCTGCTTCCGGACGGGCGGGGCGCGGCGACTCGGGCCCCCGTTGACCGGGAGGGCAGGCCCCGACGACGAGCCGCCCGGAAGCCGGTAGGTCGTACGACCAACCAACCCCCGCGAGGGCCGCCCTGTCCAAGTCCCATTCGGTGGGGCCGATACCGTCCCGGTATCGGCCTGACGCCCGGTCCGTGGCTCGTTCCAGGGCAGGGACAAGGCGCATGGGCCGGTCAGTCAGTCCAAGACCGTCAGGGCCTTGGCCGGGCACCGGCGGGCACCCTTTCTGGCCGCCGCCTCGAGCTCCGGCGGGGGCTCGGGCAGGATCACCTCGACCACCTGGTCCGGGAGGTCGTAGACATCGGGGGCGACGGCCACGCAGTTGCCGTAGGCCATACAGGCGGACTGGTCGGCTTCGATCTTCATGAGGTCACCTCTAGCTCTTGCTCTTGACTTCCTGGGGGACCCGCGTCAGGTCGGAGGGGGTCGGGGCGGCCCGGCGCAGCGCCAGGATCTCCTTGGGCACATCGATGCCGACGTACGCGACGGTCTCGTCGCGCCGGTGGTAGCGGTACAGACGGGGGTCGCCGCTCCCGCTCCCGGCGGCCGTGCGGCCGTCGGCCAGGGAAACCTCGACCACCTCGTCCGCCCCGGCTGGGTCGCCGAGGACCTCGATCCGCAGCCCGAACTGGTCCGACCACACGTAGGGCAGTGCCGTGTAGGGCTCGGCGTTCCCGCGGCCCGCCAACAGGTTGGCAGCGGCGAGCTCGCCCTGCTGGGACGCGTCGGTCCAGTGCTCCACGCGGCGCCCGACCGAGCCGTGGGCGTCCACCACGCGCACCACGTCCCCGGCGGCGACGACGTCGTCACCCGCGAACAGGGTGGGCTCGCACAGCAGTCCGCGGTCGACCCGGAGCGAGGAGCCTTCCAGCCACTCGACGCGGGGCATCGAACCGATGCTGACCAGGACCTCGTCGAAGGTGAGGACATTCCCGTCGGCGCTGTGCACCTCGACCCGGGAGCCGGAGGCGTCGCGCGGCACCAGCCGGGTCACCTCGACCCCGGTCCGTAGGTCGATCCCGTAGGCGGCCTGCAGTTTCGCCAGGCCCTCGGCCACGTCCGGGCCGAGCACCTCGGCCATCGGACCGGCCCCCCGTTCGAGCACCGTGACCTCCAGGCCCAGGCCGCTCGCGCCGTAGGCGACCTCGGAGCCGATGAAGCCTCCGCCGATCACGCCCAGGCTCCGGGACCCGCGCAGCGCCGTGCGCAGCCGGAGGGCGTCGTCGCGGGAGCGCAGCGTGTGCACGCCAGGGGCCGGCACGGGTGTCCCCGGAAGTGTCCGCGCACCGGCTCCGGTGGCGATGACCAGCCCGTCGTAGGCGACGACCTCGCCGTCGGCGAGACGCACCTCGTGGGCGGACACGTCGAGCCCCACGGCTCTGCTCCCGAGCCGGACGTCGACCTCGAGCTCGTCCCACTCCTCCTGGTCGAGCAGGGCGATCTGCTGGACCGGCCAGTTCTCCGTGAGTATCCGCTTCGACAACGGCGGCCGGTCGTAGGGGAGATGCGGCTCCTCGCCCACGAGCACGATCCGCCCGGTGTGACCTTCTTCGCGCAGGGCTTGTACGGCACGGACGCCGGCCAGCGATGCGCCGACCACCACCACCTGCTCGGGCACCCTCACCACACCCATGGCAGCAGGCCGATCGGGATGATGGCTCCGGTGACCGCGGGCAGACCGATGACACCTTCGACGGCCGCCGCCACCGTGTCCGGGTCCAGCACCACGCCGCCCAGGTTCCGCGCGGCCCGAGCGCTGTCCGTCCCGGTCCCGGTGGCTCTCGCCTCGACCAGCATCCCCGTCTCGGTGGCGCCGGGCACCACCACGTTGACCCGGATGCCGCGCGGCGCCAACTCGGTGGCGAGGGTGCGTGACCAGCTCACGAGCGCGGCCTTGGTCGCTCCGTAGGCGCCGAGGCTCGGCTTTCCGAACGCCGCTCCGGAGGCGATGTTGACGATGGAGGCGTGGTCGTCGCGCAACCGCTGCGCGGCGGCCTTCACCAACGACGCCGACCCCACGACGTTCACCTCGAAGGTGCGCCGCCAGTCGTCGTCGGAGACCTGGGTGGCCGGACCGGTCGGACGGATGGCCGCCGCGTTGACGATCGCGTCCACCGGGCCGCTCACCCGGTCGAGGGCCGCCCGCGCGGTGTCCGGATCGGAGATGTCACCCGTCACACGGTGCTGGGCCTTTCCGGAGGTGGCTTCGGGGAAGGACCTGTCGAGTGCGACCACCTCGTAGCCGGAGGCGGTCAGACGGGTCGCCACGGCGGCTCCGATGCCGGAGCCGGCACCCGTGACGATCGCGGTGCGTCGGATCTCAGCCATGGTTCACCTCGGTCTGGTGGCGCGTGCCGGCCGGCTTCATCAGGGACTCCCAGCTCTCACCCTGGACCAGACGGGCCCAACGGGCGTAGAAGTTGCGCGCGTTCTCCTCGGTCGACCAGTGGGTCGACTCCAGCGCCCCCTCGACAGAGGCGGGGCGGGTCATGCCCAGACCCTGGGCGTAGTTGTACGGCAGCTCGCTCGCGCGGGTGCCGCGGCTGGCCTGTGTGGCGTAGTCCCAGTTCTCCAGGTCGTCCTGCTCGGTCAGCCCGCCCGGGCCGGAGTAGCGCAGGTAGTAGTGGCGCAGCCACTCGCGGGCGTCGTCGCGGGCGTTCTTGTCGACGACGTACCACCGCCAGATCTCGGTCTCGTGGGCCGAGACGGGATGGGCGACCATGATGGTCTTGGGGAAGCCCAGTGCGTGCAGGGACATGTTCGGGAACATGGTGGCGGGACCGTTCGCACCGACCGGGTGACCGGCGGCGAGCCTCGTCTCGCGGCGGGAACGGGAGAGCTCGGCGAAGTACTCGGTCAGCTCGGGGTGGTCGGCGAACGTCGGCGAGGGCCGGTCCTCGTCGGGCGAGTCGCAGGCGCCGTGGCCGAGGTCGGGCCAGGAGACCGAGCGCTGGAACGTGGCCCGCCGGGCGGCCAGGGCGCCCGGCCCCGTCCCGTGCCGGGTGCCGCCCGCCCCCGCGGGACCGATGCCGACCGCTTCGACGCTCGCGTGGGTGGTGTCGGCGTGGTAGGAGTCGCCGAGGAAGTTCTCCGCCACGAACTTCCAGTTGGCGGGCACCCGCCACTTCTGCACCCCGGCAATCGTCTCGGCGCCGGCCTCGATTCCGCCGAGGCTGTCGGCGAGGTTGTTGAGCCAGAAGCGGAAGCTGCCGACGTAGTCCTCGAAGGAGGGGGCGTCGGGATCCCAGGTGGCGAAGATCAGCCCGCGGTAGTTCTCGGTCCGTCCCGGCCGCACCAGGCCCCAGTCCTCGCGGCGGAGCTTGCCGCCGTAGGCGTTGCGCAGGTGGGGCACTCCGAACAGGTCCCCGGGGGCGTCCACCAGCTCGCCGTCGACCGAGTAGGACCAGCCGTGGTAGGGGCAGGTGAAGTCCAGGGTGTTGCCGGAGTCGTAGCGGCACACCTTCATGCCCCGGTGCCGGCAGGAGTTGAGGAGGACGTGCACCTCGCCCTCCGTGTCCCGGGTCAGCAGTACCGAGTCGGTGCCCATCCGTGAGGAGAAGAAGTCCCCGGGCTCCGGGATCTGCGACTCGTGGCCGACGAACAGCCAGGCGCGCCGGAACAGGTGGGCGAGCTCGGCCTTGAAGATGTCGTCGTCGACGAAGATCCTGCGGCTGATGATCCCCTGCTCGGCGTCGACCAGCGTCGAGAGGTCGAGAGGATCGTTGCGTTCACCGGGTGTCATCGTTGTTGCTCTCATTTCTGCTCAGCCGCTGCCCGTCCCGTCGGGTGCGCCTCGGCATGATTCACAGGAAGATCGTCAGGTTCTTGGCGAGGAGCACGCTCTGGTCGACCAGCACCACCCGCTTGCGGACCAGCCACGAGCCCGCGGCGGGTACGAGCGTGTCGTGGCGCCGCCCGACGAACAGATCGCTCTCGGTGTCGACACGGTTGCGCTGGACCACGAAACGGCTGGTGACCTCGACCCGGTCGTCCGCCACGAGGACCGGGCGGACGTTGGTGACCAGGTGCGAGACCCGGGAGACCGGTTCCTCGGCCCAGTGCTCGCCGGTGCTCAGCTGGGTCACCCGCATCGTCAGGGTGCGCTTGTCGTCGTCGAACCACATCGCGTCCTGGCCGCCCCTTGTGTTCTCGCGGGCGAGCTCGCCGGAGTGGACGTTGCGGCGGATCGGCACCTGGTACTCGACGTCGTCGTGGAGCAGGGTGAGCCACTCGTCGAAGCGGCGCTCGTCGAGCAGGTCGGCCTCCCGGTACAGGAACTGCGCGATGCTCCACTGCAGGGCCATGGCGCGCGGGTCGACCTGGTCGAGGGTGTGCTCGACGGTGTCGTTGCCGAGCTCGTTGACGACGGAATTCATGGGGGGCACCTTTCCTGCCTCAGCTGCTCACGGGCCGGCGGCCCGATCCGAAGGCCACGCCCATCCCGGTGATCCACTTCTCGACCAGTTCGTACGAGGTGTGGGTAGCCGGTGTGGAGCCGCCTGCCGCCCAGGCCGCGGCCCAGGTGCGGATCTCGTTGGCGCCGCCGCCCCGCGGGTCGATCTCGGGCTGCTCGACCCGGGCGAACAGGTCTGCCTGCCCCCCCGCCATGCCGGCCAGCAGCGCCTGGTCCCACTCCGGATCGAGATAGTCCAGGGCCGTGGCCAGCGAGGCCGCGCGCTGCTCGGGGTCGAAGCGGCGGGCGCCGGGCTGGGGCTCGGGGAACGGCGGGTGGTGGCTCAGGCCACCGGTGCCGATGTAGAGGACGCGCTCCTCGCGTGCCGCGAGCGCCTGTCCGAAGGCCTCTCCGAGACGCACCGCCCGGGAGACCGGGAAGAGCGGAAAGCCGATGGCGTTCACCACGACGGGCAACAGCGGCACCGCGCCCGGCTCGTCGAAGAGCTGCAGCAGTGTCAGCCCCGTGCCGTGGTCGACACTGACCCCTTCGCCGACCGCGAGGTCGACGCCGTTCTGCACGACGGAGGTGTAGACCTCGGCGGCGAGCGGGTGGACGGTGAGCGGAATCCTCGGGATGTCGAACTCGGGCAGGGTCGAGCCGGACAGGACGCCGGTGAACGGGGGCCGGACCTCCATGAGCATGTTCATGTGGTCGGGCGCGAACATCACCACCAGGTCGGGTGCGAAGTCGGCGATGAACTTCTTCACGTCCTCGACGGCGGCGCGGTAGTCGGGCCCCGCGTCCTGGTTGCCGGGAAGGGTCATGAAGGGGCTGTGCGACAGGCACACCCAGGCGCGATCCGTCTCGACCCCGCTCTGGACGGTGGTCTGACTCACCTCGGGCTCCTTTTTTCGTATTCCGAAAGTTTTTTCAGATTAATCACGGATGACTTGTGGCGTCAAGACACCGTTCGGGCTTCCAGTGGCGGGCCTCGCGGCACCATCGGCACAGGGGGCCAGTGGGGGGTGATGCGACCGCGGCGGAGCGCTGTGGACGCACCCCGCCGGTCGCAGGATCCGGAGCGGTGCGTCAAGACCCCTGCTGATCCGTGTTGCCGCGCTGGCGCTCCACCAGCTCCGCCCAGGTGATGAAACCCTCCGAGGCCCGGTAGTTCAGCCCCAGGGCGTCCAGCAGCCGGGAGTTCTCCACCAGCAGCATCCGGACCGGATGCTCGTCGCTGCCGTTGTAGTGGCGGTGCCACTCCATCGGCGGGACACAGACGAAGTCGCCCGCCTCCCACTCCCAGCGCTGGTCACCGATCTCGCTGTACCCGCTGCCGGACAGGATGCAGTGCACCGCCTCGTGATGGTGCTGCTGCATGTCCGAGGCCATGCCTGGGGGCAGCTCCTGCATGAACAGCTCGAAGGAGCGGATGGGGGTGCCCAGCACCGGTGCGAGATGCGAGGGGTTGTGGCCGGGTGGGGTGTACCACTTCAGGTCGGCCCCCCGGATGACCATCCGCGCCTGCTTGTTGCCGCGGGGCAGCGGCTCACGCTGCTCGGCGATGCCCCGACGGAACTCGGCGAGCTCGTCGTCTGTCGTCACGTCCTCGTCTCCTGTTTCTCGGCTCAGGAACCGCTCGGCTTGATCCAGCGGATCGCATGGTCTTCTACGTACTCCTGCAGCCCGAGGGCCGTACGCTCACGGCCGATGCCGCTCTGCTTGACGCCTCCGAAGGGCATCGCGAACGACAACGACCACAGGTTGTGGCTGTTGACGAAGGTGCATCCCGCCTCCAGCCGCAGTGCCACCTCGCTGGCGCGGTCGACATCCGTCGCCCACACCGAGGACGCGAGCCCGAACTCGCTGTCGTTGGCCAGCGCCACCGCCTCGTCCACGGTGTCGTACGGGAGCACCGGGAGCACCGGCCCGAACTGCTCGGTGGCGACCAGTTCGGAGTCTTGGCCGATGCCGGTCACCAGGGTCGGCAGGAGGTAGGCGCCACCGCTCGTGGCCGCCTCGTCGGTGAGCGACCCCAGCTCGGCCACGCTCGCCCCGCTCGCGCGGGTACGGTCGACCAGGTCCCGCAGCCGGCCGGCCTGGGCCTGGTTGATGACGGGGCCGAAGGACACCTCGTCGGTGAGGCCGTGACCGACGGTGAAGCCGGCCAGGTGCGCGCGCAGCGCCTCGACGAGCTCGTCGTACCGTGAGCGCGCGACGTAGACCCTTTTCACGGCGAAGCAGATCTGACCGGCGCGGGCGAACGCGCCCGAGGCCAGCGGCCTGACCACGGAATCGACGTCGATGTCGTCGAGTAGCACCGCCGGGTCGTTGCCGCCCAGCTCCAGGCTGATCCGCTTCAGGGTGCCCGCAGCACCCGCCATGACCTGCCGGCCGACCTGGGTGCTGCCCGTGAAGGAGATCTTCCGGACATCCGGGTGGGCGGTCAGTGCCGGGCCGGCGTCGCCGGTGCTGTTGACCACGTTGAGGACGCCGTCGGGCAGGGCCCGGGCCAGCAGAGCCAGCGCCCGGGTCAGCGCCACCGGGGCCTCCGGGGACGGTTTGACCACCACCGTGCTGCCGGTGACCAGGGCCGGAGCGATCTTGCTTGCGGCCAGCACCATCGGGGAGTTCCACGGCACCACGATGCCCACGACGCCGACCGGCTTCTTGTGGATCGTCACCCGGTCGGTCCAACTGTCGAGCACGACGGGTTCAAGGTGGGCCGGGGCGAGATCGAGCATGCTGTGGGACAGGGCGATGCTGCGGTCGATGTCGAGCCGGGCCTCCCGTCGCAGGGCGCCGTTCTCGCGGGCCAGGGTCTCGGCCAGATCCTCAACGGCGGCGGACACCGCGTCCAGGCCGGCCTTGATCCGGGTTATCCGCTCGGAGACGTCGGTGCCGGCCCAACCGGGACCCGCGGCCCGTGCCGCGGCCACGGCACGGTCCACCTCCGCCGCACCGGCGTCGGCGACGACGGCGACCACGTCGTCGGGGCGGCCGGGATCGCGCACCTCGAAGCTGCCGCGCCCTGCCTCGTAGGATCCGCCGACGAGGTGGAACAGCGTCCTCTCGTTCGCTGTGGCCGTCATCGCGCCGCGGTGGGGACGGCGGCGTACTTGCGGTGCAGCGCGGCCAGCCTCCGGCCGGACTCACGGGCCCCTTCGGCGTACGTGTCAGGGCACTCCACGTACGGCGGCCGGCTCGGACCGGCTCGCAGGTAGCCGGCCTCGTCGATCCGGATCTTCTCCAACTGCACGTTGTACTTGGAGAACAGTTCGAAGCTGCCCTGGGGGAAGAAGGTCTGCGCGGCGTGCCGGTAGCCGCGGGCGATGGCCTCGGCGTCCTGCGCGCGGCCCTCGCGAATCGCGTCTCGCAAGGCGACCGCCGGGGCGGGACCGCAGGAGGCGCTGCCGCTCCAGCATGCGGTCATCGCGTCCGGCGCCCAGCGCCAGGTGTAGTACCAGTCCCGCTCGATGGGGAGCAGTCGCATCCGGCCCGCCATGGCGTCGAGGTCCGCGAGGAAGGACGGGCCGAGGACGGGGTACTTCGCGGCGATCACCTGCGGGATGGCGGCGAGCTGGGCGTAGGCCTTGGGAGAGATCTTGCCGCCGAAGGAGACCGGGTTGTCGTAGACGACGATGCCGAGGTCGGGGACGGCGGCCGCCACGTCACGGTAGAACCCGACCACCGCGGAGTCGTCGCAGGGCGACCACATCGGTCGGCCCAGCAGCAGGCCCGAGACACCGATGTCGGCGAGGACCCCGGCCCGCGCGATGGTGTCGCGGGTGTTCAGCGTGGTCGCGCCGGCGAACACCGGCACCCGGCCGGCCGCCTGCTCCACCACCGTGGTCGCGAAGGCCCGGTGTTCGTCCCAGGTGAGCGTGGCGCACTCACCGAAGGTGCCGGTGATCATCACGGCGTCGACACCGTCGGCGATCAGGGCGTCGACGGCCCGGCGTGACTCCGCGTGATCGACGGTGTCGAGCACGGAGGGATCCGACGCGTCCGGGGTCGCCGGGGTCGGCATGATCGCCAGGACCCCCGTGATGTCGTCGAGCTGGATACGCATGCTGTGCCTCCTTCGTGGGTCAGCCGGCCTGGATCTGAGAGGACGTATCGCCGAGAGCTTCCAGCTCGACGTCGTGGTCGTACAGCCAGAGTCGCAGGTCGACGGTGTTGGTGATCTGGCTGTCCCGCTCCGTGAGGTCGTCGAAGTGGGAGTCGTAGCGCAGACCGTTGAGCCGCGCCTCGCGCTGCACCCGGCTGGTGCGCGGGCGACGCTGGGCCTCGTAGGCCGGCAGGGCGGAGCGGGCGTCGGCGGCGGTCGCGAGGTGGGCGGCAAGGGCGAAGCCGTCCTCGATCGCCTGGTTGGCGCCCTGACCGAGGTGGGGGAGCATCGGGTGCGCCGCGTCGCCGAGCAGGGTGAGCCGGCCCGAGGTCCAGCGATCCAGGGGCATCCGGTCGTAGAGCCCCCACCAGTAGGTGGTCTCGACCGCGTCGAGCAGGGTGGTGACGGGTTCGTCCCAGCCCGCGAAGGCGGCCCGCAGCTCGTCGGCGTCCCCCGGCGCGGACCAGGACTCCGCGGCCTGCTCGTGGGAGGGCACGAAGGCGATGTAGGTGATCAGCTCGCCGCGGCGCAGCGGATAGGTCAGGAAGTGCTTCCGTTCTCCCATCCACAGCTGCGAGACTCCCGGCCGCCATGACGGGACCGCCTTGGCGGGGACCAGACCGCGGTAGGCGACCGAGCCGGAGTCGATCGCCTGGACGGGGGGCGCGACGTGGTGCCGCAGCGTGGAGTTGATGCCGTCGGCGGCGACGACGACATCGGCACGGATCTCCTCGCCGTTCGCGAAGACCACCGTGCCGCCGTCTGCGTCCTGGTGGAAGTCGACGGCCTGGTGGCCGGTGTGCACCCGCTCTGCGGGGAGAGCGTCGGCCAGCACCCCGAGCAGATCGGCGCGGTGCATGCCGTACATGCCGTTCCAGCCGTTGGAGTCGGTGGTGAGGATCCGGGAGACCGGTTGACCGTCGTGCCGGTAGTAGGTGGATCCCTCTCCGACGGGCCCGCCCACCCGGGCCAGCTCTTCGGCGAGGCCGATGCGCTCCAGTAGCCGGAGGCTGTTGGGGGTGACCAGGACACCTGCGCCCACCTCGCCCAGCTCGGGTGCCTGCTCGTACACGTGGACATCGACGCCACGGTGCAGAAGGGCCCCGGCCGCGGCCAGTCCTCCGATCCCCCCTCCGACCACCGCCACGCGGATCTGATCGACCACAACACACCTCGTTTCGCTATACGAAATATGTTCGCTAAGCTATCTTCGGAGTCATGGCCTGTCAAACAGTTCGAGCATCCTTGTCACTTAACCGGCGGGGCCCGCGGTCGTGGCCCCGCCCGTGTGAGACTTCGGGCGAAGCGTCGCCGCCGACGCTGCGGGGGCGGGGGCGACGGCTCACCCCGCGCGGGCGGCACCGGGCTGCCCGGCCCACTGGAAACCGGTTCGCGTGCACCGCGGCATGCGGGCCCGTGCGCACCTCGGCGGTGGAGTCATGAGGGGCCGGCGGAACGCGTCCTCGACGGCGAGCCCCGCGCAGGCCGACCGTCCCGGCGCGAGCGCCGCGACGACCTCCGCCGGTCTGGACGCGCCCTATGTCATCGTCGGTGGCGGCCCGGTCGGCATGAGTCTGGCTCTCGACCTCGGCTGGCGCGGCATCCCCGTGATCCTGCTCGAACAGAACACCCACACCACGGTCAACCCGCGCTGCAACACCACCAACGCCCGCTCGATGGAGTACTTCCGGCGCTGGGGACTGGCCGACCGGATCCGGCGTGCCGGGCTGCCCGGCGACCAGGCCACCGACGCCGTCTACACCACGAGCATCACCGGGTACGAGCTGACCCGCTTCCGGCTGTCCTCCTCCGACGAGGTGTTCGCGGGCACCGCGCCCGAGGCGGCCGAGTGGCCGACGCCCGAACTCCAGCACCGGATCTCCCAGATCTACCTGGAGCCGATCCTCGAACAGGAACTGCGACGCTACGCGAGCGTCACCGTCCGACGGGGTGTCCGGGTCGAGGGGCTCACACAGGACGAGGACTCGGTCACGGTGCACGGGACCGAGGTGGCCACCGGGCGGCCCGTGAGCTACCGCGCCGGGTATGTGATCGGCTGCGACGGCGGGGCCAGCGAGGTGCGCCGGGCGGCGGGCGCCAGGTTCGTGGGTGACCCGAGGGTGGGCGACCGACGGATGTCCATCCACTTCCGCAGCGAGAAGCTCGAGATCCCGGGTCCGCGGCCGGGGTGGTGGTACTGGTGGCACGGCGAGCACCACCACGGTGCGTTCATGCAGCTCGATGGGCATTCCCAGTACCTCTGCCACGCCCGGGTCCGGGAGGGTCAGGACCTCGCAACCGCCGATCCGCACCTCGCCCTGCGCGAGGCCGTCGGCCGAGACTTCCCCTACGAGATCATCGACGTGGTGCGCTGGACGCCGCGCCGGATGGTCGCGGACACCTTCCGCCAGGGCCGGGTGCTGCTCGCCGGCGACGCCGCCCACATCTGGGTCAACCTGGGGGGCTTCGGGATGAACGCCGGGATCAGTGACGCCGTGGCCCTGAGCTGGCGGCTCGCCGCGATCCACGCCGGGTGGGGGACCCCGGACCTGCTCGACGACTACGCCCTGGAGCGGCGGTCGGTCGGAGAGTCGACCTCACGTGCCGCGGCCTCGATCGGCAGCTACCTCGAAGACGCCCTTGCCGATCCGCTGCTCCACGAGGACACCGCCGAGGGGTCGGCCCTGCGCACCAAGGTCGGCGCACGGCTGCACGAGGTCGACCGTGCCCAGTGGCACAGCCTCGGCATACAGCTCGGCACTCGGTACGTCGGCTCGCCGGGGCTAGCGGCAGGCGCTGACGCGGAGCCGCCGGAAGAGGGGGGAGGTATGGGCAGCTACGTGCCCAGCGTGCTGCCGGGAGTCAGGCTGCCTCACTTCTGGCTCACCGAGGGTGAGGCGGTGTTCGACCGGCTGGGCCAGGGCATGACCCTGTTGCGGGTCGGCTCCGAGGCCCCCGAGCCGGCCGAGCTGGTCGAGGCCGCAAGGGACGCCGGGATCCCCCTCACAGTCCTCGACCTACCCGACGAGGCCGGGACCGTGTACGACCCGCGGCTGGTGCTGGTGCGTCCGGACATGCATGTCGCGTGGGCGGGCGACGAGGCGCCCGAGGACGGCCGACGCATGCTGCGTCTGCTGTGCGGCTTCGACCGCACGCCTTCCGCGATGGCGGGCCAGGGGGTTTCCTAGGACGCCCGCTCAGGGACCTTCATGTGCCCGCGACGCCGCGGCATACATCCCGTCTGGGCTGTATGCCGCGGCGTCGCGGCTTGTCGGTGAAGACCTGCGGGGGCGGTTCTGGCTGACGGCGGGTGCCGTCGGGGCGTCAGCCCGCGTTGCCTGGCCTCATGGCGAGCGTCGGCCGGTCGGGGACGGTCCGCGGGGGCGGTCCTGATTCCGCGCGGGCACCCTCAGAGCATCCGCCCAAGGCGCTTGGCCTCCCGGTCGAGGACCGGCCAGTACTCCTTGCGCATCTTTGCGATGCTCACCTGTGCGGCGAAGGCACTCACGCTCATGGCCCCGTGCAGGACGCCGGCGATGTCCCGCACGGGGACCGCCATGGTGCGCACGCCGAGGTCGAGTTCCTCGTCGGTGTAGGCGACGCCCTCGCGGCGCGCCTCTTCGACTCGGGCGAGCAACTCGACCGGGTCCACCACGGTGCGGGGGGTCTTGCGTTCGACGGGGGCCGTTGCGATGAGTTCCTCGACCTGCTCGTTCGGCCATCCGCTCAGCAGGATCCGGCCGGTGGCCGAGCCCAGCAGGGGGAGCGTGGCTCCGAGCCGCACCCCCGCCGAGACAATACGAGTGGCCTCGGCGCGTGCGACGAACAGTGACTGACCGCCCTCGAGCACCGCCAGCGAGGCCGACTGGCCGAGTTCGTCGCGGACAGCCACCAGACGCGGCTGGGCGAGGGAGGGCAGCACGGCGGTGGCGGTCCAGGCGGCGGTCAGCCGCATCACCCGTGGTGTGGGGGTGTAGTACTTGCCGTCGTGGCTGAGGTACCCCAGCTCCATGAGGGTCAGCAGGCAGCGTCGCGCGGCCGCAGGGGTCGTTCCCGAGGCCTGCGATGCCTCCGTGACCGTGAGCCGGGGCCGCAGCGGCGAGAAGGCCTCCAGGATGGCCAGCCCCTTGGCCAGGCCGCCCATGACCTCCTGGCGCGCCGGGCTGCCGGACGCTGCCGGAGGGCTCTTCTGCTCACCACGGTTCAGCACAATTATTCGTTATACGAACATCGGAGGGCTGTGTCAAACTCGCCTCCGCTCGGGGCGGTCGAGGGCGACGAGTCTTCCGGCGGCGCTCACGATGCCGCCCACGTTCACGACGACGTTGCCGCGAATCCGGAAGGTGACTCAGATGAGGGCGTTCACCGCCGGGGCGGCGGTGTTCTTGATCCCTCCGTAGAGGGAGTCGATGAAGTCGGTGTCGTCGATGTCCCGCAGGTAGCCGGTGTCCCAGATCTCGAGCGGCCCGATGTGGTTGGACCGCTCGTCCTTGAGGGTGTCGAGCTGGTAGACGTTCCAGATGGCCAGGGGGTGCGGGTAGGGCTTGGGGCTGAGTGCCTGCGACCAGAAGCGCTGGAGGTGGGCGATGTCCTCGGGGTCCTCGATCCCGATCTGGGGGGCGAGGTGCTCCTGCAGGATGTCGCAGACGTCCTGCGGGCGGGTCTTGAAGAAGTGCACGGTCTCGATCATCGAGCGCAGGAACGAGCGGGTGAGGTCCTCGTTCTGCTTCACCCACTCGCGGTTGGCGCAGATGGTGGTGTTGTGGATCACCGGCATCTGCGGAAGGCCGAGCACCTGCAGGCCGCGCTGGGTGCCGTAGCGGTCGAAGGGGATGTCCACGTCGGCGGCGTCGGCCTCACCGTCGAGGACGGCCTGGACCGCGCGCAGCGCCACTCCGGTGCCCTGCTCCTTCCAGACGTCGAACTCCACCGCGTCCACGTCGACGCCGGCGTGGGTCAGCGCCCGCCGGAAGTTGCCGTAGACGCAGGGGGCGGAGGTGCTGACGATGACCCGCTTGCCCTCGAGCCCCTTCAGGCCGTCGACCGCAGGCGAGGCGACCAGGACGTCGTCCCAGTCGTTCTGCGCCTGGGCGAGGTAGACAAAGCGCTTGTCGCCCCGGGCCCGGTAGGCGTAGGTGTCGTGGTGCAGGCCGCTCATGAAGTCGTACTCGCCGGCGAGGACCTTCGGCCCGCGCTCACCCATCTCCACCCGGGGCTGGCCGGGAACGTCGGCGTTCGCGACGTGGGTGACCAGGTCGAAGCCGTGCTTCTGGGTCACGCCGCTCTCACGCCAGACATGGCCGATCGCCATGTGTGAGATGTCGCTGCAGAGCATCCGGACGGTGGTGTTGGCCACGGGGGCCCTCCTTGGTCTTTCGCTGTACGAAGGATTCACATGCGTTGCCCGCCCCGTGCGCCGTCTGACAACCGGCACGCGGGGAGGTGGGGGTCACGATCGCGCGAGGGCGCGCAGGTCGGTGCCGGGGTCGGCGAGCTGGGCGACCGGGAACGAGGCCGACCGCGCGATCAACCGTCTCGCGGCCACCACGTCCCGGACGGTGTCGAGACCGGCGGCGGCGACGACCCCGCCGTCCCGCAGCCAGAACGCCATGAACTTGCTGGGTGTGGCGTCCTTGCGCAGCACCTGTGTGTCGCCGGGGCGCGGCCGGCCCACCATCTGCAGTTGCAGGCCGTACTGCTCGGACCAGAAGTACGGGACCGTGTCGTGGTCGTGGAGCTCGCCCAGCATGGCCTGCGCGGCGACGACGCCCTGCTGCTGGGCGTTGTCCCAGTGCTCGATCCGCCCCGCCGCCGCCAGATGCGGGTGCGGCTGGACGGTGACGTCGCCGGCGGCGAAGATCCAGGGATCGGAGGTGCGCCCGTGCAGGTCGACGACGATGCCGCCGTCGCAGCGCACGCCCGCCTCGGCGGCGAGCCGGTCGTTCGGTACGACCCCCACCCCGACCACCACCGTGGTCGCGGGGATCCGCTCACCGGAAGCGAGGACCACCGCCTCGACCGCGCCGTTCCCGTCCAGCGCCGTGACCCTGGCGTCCGTCAGCACGCGGACGCCTCGTTCGCGGTGGAACGCGGTGACGAGGTCGGCGAGCTCCCGGCCGAGCGCGGCCAGCATCGGCGCCGGCGCGGCCTCCAGCACGGTCACCTCACAGCCAGCGGTCCGGGCCACCGCGGCGACCTCCATGCCGATGAAGCCACCGCCGAGGACGACGACCGGGCCGCCATCCCGGATCGCCTTGCCGAGCCGCAGCGCGTCGTCGGGGTCGCGCAGACTCAGTACGCCGTCCAGGCCGATACCCTGCAGATCCGGGCGGCGGGCCGCGACCCCTGTGGCGAGCAGCACCTTGTCGGCGTGCAGCGACGTGCCGTCGGCCAGATGCACCGTGCGGGTGGCCGGGTCGAGACGTTCGGCCCGGGTACCGAGGCGCAGGTCGATGCGCCGGTCGGCGTACGACTCGGGGTCGGCGATGGGACGAAGCGCGTCCGGGGTGTCCCCGAGCACCTTCGACAGCTGCGGCCGGCGGTACGGGGCCTCCGTCCCGGCCTCAAGGAGGACCACGGAGCCCTCGAACCCGTGCTGGCGCAGGGCGAACGCTGCCGAGACGCCCGCGGCGCAGCCCCCGACGACGACGTACTGCTCGGTGCCACTCATGCTTCCTCCGGAAGGCGACGTACGGGCCTGGACCGCTGAACGGGGAATGTGCTCACTCGCCCTCGGGCTCCCAGTACGCGAGGCCCAGGCCGGTCACCGCGTGGTGCAGCGGGATGTAGTCCACGACCGTGCCCGCGCGCCCGGCGAACGCCCCCGCGACGGTGATCCAGGCGCGGATCTCACCGCTGCCGCCGCGCAGGGTGTCCGAGTCGAAGGCGAACAGCTGGGCGAGTTCCTCGCCCCGGCCCTCCGAGATCCGGCTGAGCACCCACCGGTCCAGCCGCTCGTCGATCCAGCCGGCCCGCGGGCCCATCGGGTCGTGGGTCAGCCCGCCCGACGCGACGAGCACGACGCGCTTGTCGCTGGCCTCGGCGATCTCGCGGAGCGCCTCGCCGAGCTCCCAGCAGCGGCGCCCGGTGGGCAGCGGGTCGTGGTAGCCGTTGAGGAAGACCGGGACCAGCGGGATGTCGGCCTCGGCGATCCCCAGGCGATGGGCCGGCCGGGTGAACGCATGCCCCAGGCCCTCGGGGCGGCTCAGGGGGCGCAGCTCGGTCATCACCGCCGGGTCGAAGCCGCGGTCGATCAGCCCGGTGGCGAGTTCGAGTCCGAAGTCGGCGTCACAGGTGAGCGTGAGGTCGTGGTTGATGCCGGGCTTGTCCTGGAAGCGGCGCAGGGTCACTCCGCTGACCTTGGGCCCGGCGTACACGGCCAGGGTGGGGTTGAACGCCTTGCCGAAGACCTCGCTCTGGTCGTCCCCGACGATCACCACCACGTCCGGCTCGGCTTTGGCGATCTTGGCGCTCAGGGTGTCCAGGCCCGCGTCGATCCGCTCCTTGGAGACGACGTTGGCCTCCGGCGTCTCGTCGGCGAGAGCTTTCGGCTGGGGTACGTCGCCGACCAGTGACTTGTGAAGGTCGGGCCACTCCTCGACCGGGACGAACATCGTCGGTGAGTGGGAGAGGGCGATTCCCAGGGCAAGCATGGTGTACCTCCAGGGGGGTCGTGGCCGGGCGGGACGGTGTCGCACCCGGCTCCACGACCGTAGGAATCCGGCACCGGTCACCGCCAGCGTTCCGGGTCGGCCAATGGAACGATGCGCCTCTGACCTCGACCGTCACACAGCCGTCATCGCGACGTCCCACAGCCTTGACATGCGCGGATGACGCGCCCACGATCCGGATATGAGGATCACCGACGACAGGGTCGGCACCACGGTGCTCGGCCGGGCCTTCATGCTCCTGGACGTGCTGCGTGAGGAGGCTCCGGGCCTCGGTCTCGCCGAGCTGGCCAGACGCGCCCGGCTGCCCAAGGCGACCGCGTTCCGGCTGGCCACGCAGCTCGTCGAGCTGAAGATCCTGGAGCGCAACGGACTGGAGTACCGGCTCGGCCAGAAGCTCTTCGAGCTCGGCGCCGGCACCCGCAGCCAGGCTCTGCGCGCGGTGGCCACGCCCTACCTGGAGGACCTCTACGAGGCCGTGCACGAGACCGTCCACCTCGCGGTCCTCAACGGCACGGAGGTGTTGTACCTGGACAAGATCTCCGGACGGCGCCGGCCCTCCTCCACCACCGAGGTCGGCGACCGCAAACCCCTGCACTGCACGGCCCTGGGCAAGGCCATGCTCGCGTTCTCGGGCACGGAACTGCTCGCCACGGTGGTCGAGCAGGGGCTGGAGCGCCGCACCCGCCACACCATCGCGGTTCCGGGCCTGCTGCACCAGCAACTGGCCCGGATACGCGAGAGCGGGGTCGCCTACGACCGCGAGGAGTACGCCCTCGGCGTCACCTGTGTCGCCAGCCCCCTGCTGGACCGCAGCGGACGAGGACGCGGCGCCATCTCGGTCACCGGCCCGACCAGCCGCTTCCATCCCGAACGGGTCGCCGCGGCCGTGCGTACGACGGCCCTCGGCATCAACCGCCAGTGGGTCGGGTCGACAGGAAACCAGGACAGCGGCGGTCAGTGACGGGTACAACGCCGAAAGGTGTGGGACAGCTCCCCTCCAGACCCGTCCCACACCCGTTGCGGGCCCGTTCTACGCCGAGAAGTCGATGACGTAGTCGGGCTTCATCAGCTCGCGGTCGAGGGGCCCCTTCATCAGCACGCTCTCCAGCACGAAGCCGCCCAGGTCCGCCGTGGTGTCGAGATAGGCGAACTCGACGCCGCCCCCGTAGAGCACCGCGCCCATGGCCAGCGGGACACCGGCGTCGACCAGCCACTGCTGGTCCTCGTGCCAAACCTTCTCGTCGTCGGTCATGTGCAGCATCAGATGGTGCACCCCGGAGCCGAAGCGGTCGCCGAACTCCCGGTTGTAGTGGCTCGGACCGAGCGTCGGCTGGATGATCTCGAACCCGAAGTCGGCGATCTGGGCGCGCGCCGTGAAGTACTCGTGGTCGACCGACTCGCCCCGGTAGTGGGGCTGCTCCAGCCGGTCCTTCTCGGTGCGCCAGTCGCGCATCTTCCAGGTGGGAACACCGAGGAGCCGGTCGTAGTGGGGGAGGGCCGCCATCACGTCCTGGACCACGATGCCGAGGTGGTTGACCCCGCTGAGCCCCAGCGGCTCCCTGCCCTCGGGCCGGGTGTAGCCGCCCGAGTGGTCCCAGTGTTCGGTGACCTCCAACGCGCCGTCCCCGGCCAGCGGCACCCGGATCTCCACCAGGTAGCCGCCGAGCGTGGACCGGGTGTCGACGAAGTGCCGTTCGAGGCGGTCGTCGAGGGTGAGCGAGCCCGCCAGCGACAGCCCCTCCGCCTCCAGCCGGGCCCGCAGCCGGCCGAACTCCTCCCGGTCCCGCACGGCCAGGGTCAGGTGGCTCACGCCCTGTCCGCGGACGAAACGGAACTCCTGGAACGGGCTCTCTCCCGTGAGGGGCTGCACCAGCTCGAAGGTCACCGGGATGATCGGGTTGCCCATCAGCGAGGTGCCCTCGCCCGGCGGCACGGAGGTCCCGGTCGCCGTGCGGAACGTCGGCGTGACCTGCCGGCCGTGCGCCGTCGCCGAGGTCACGCGCTCCGGCCCGAAGTCGCGTACCTCCCACTCGTCGATGCCGAACAGTTCGGCGTAGCGCCTCGTGGCCGCCTTGAGATCACGGACGACCACGCCTATCGAGTAGAGGCGGTCGACCGGTATCAGTCCGGACATGGATCCTCCTTCAACGTACGGACGGGATCGCCGTGTGTACGGGATCCCGTCAAGGTGTCGTGGTGCGGGAGCCCGGTCCGGGCTCCCGTCCCCGCGTGATGTGCCGTCCCCGGTACGGGGTCGGCGGTGTCAGTCGGGCCAGGCGACCGTGTCGGACCAGGCCTCGGGATCGGCGGGAAGCCAGCGGTCGTAGAGGTGGACGAACGACTGCCGGCGGTAGAACTCCACCCCGTTGTCCCCCTGCCCGCGCTCGTGCTGGACGGGCCGTGCGCCGCCGCCTCCCGCTCCGCCGGCCTCACGCACCCGTGTCCGCAGCCGCCAGTGCGCGTCGTACCTGGCCTGGTCGTCCCAGAGCTCCAGGAGCAGTCCGTCCTGGTCGAACTCGACACCGGCGAACACCTCGAACTGCAGGCAGCCCGGTTCGCGGCGGGTCTCCAGCAGAGCGTCGACCCCGCCGGGCCACGGCTCCTCGGGGGTCGGGCGGGTGCTGGTCTGGATGACCACACGTACCGGCCCCCGGGCCGGCCACGCCACCCGCCAGGCCTCGTCGGCCCGGCCGGTCGGGAGCCAGTTGCCGGAGGCGCGGTCCGTGTAGCCGTGCCGGTAGAACTCGGACACCGAGCCGTCCCCGGCCACGCCTTCGGGCGGACCGGAGGACAGGCCGGGCGGCAGCGTGCCCTCGGTGAGCAGCTCGCCCCAGGCCCGGCCGAACGCAGCGTCGTCCTCCCAGAGTTCGACCAGCGCCAACCGCTCCGGATCGTCGAGCGAGCGGTAGACCTCCGCCTCCAGGCACCCCTTGCTGTCGCGCAGTCCGGCCGCGTGCGTCGACCATGCCGCCTGTGCGGCGGGTTCGACCACACGCTGGTGGACCACGCGCAGGCTCATGCCGGCCTCACGATCGCCGGCGACATCAGGAATTCTCCTTGAGGAGGATGGCGTCGGCCGGGCAGAGCCGCACGGCGTCCTTGACCGAGGGCAGCAACGACTCCGCGGGGGACTCCTGGAGCACCACGGCGATGCCGTCGTCGTTGACCTCGAACACCTCGGGGGAAGCGGCCTCGCACAGCCCGTGTCCCGCACACAGCCATTCGTCGACGGAGACCTTCATGTCCGTCACTCTCCCTTCAGAAGAAGATCGCCAGGTTGGACGACTCCAGCACCGGGGAGGCGTAGAAGATCTTCCGCTCCTCCAGCTTCCAGGGGTCCTCGCCGATGTTGATGGTGTCCTCGCGCCGGAACACCCAGCGGTCGGACTCGTTGGCGAACCGGCTGCGCTCGACGCTCGCGACCGACCGGACGACGGCCCGGCCGTCGACGACCGACACGATCTCGATGTTGCTGACGGAGTGCACCGTCCGCCCGGCGGGGTTGTCGGTCCACGACATCCGGTGGCGCGTCTTGGACACCCGCATCGCCAGGGCCTCGTAGTCCTCGTCGAGGAAGGAGACGCCCCGCTCCAGCGTGGCGAACTCGAGGTCCCGCTCGGTCGCCTTGCGGACGAACCGGGTCGGCATCCAGTAGCGGATGTCCGGCGACATCCACTCCAGCCACTCCTCGAACCGGGCGTCGTCCAGCAGCCACGCCTCGCGGTACAGGCAGGCGGTCACCCGCCGGTACAGCGCGGGGTCGTCCACGACGCCGTCGGGCGTCCCGACCGAGCCGGGGTCGAGGACCAGGTCACTCTTGCTCGTCGCCATGTCAGGGAGTCCTCATCATGTCGTGCCAGCGCTCCAGCAGCGCGCGCTGTCCGTAGTCGTTGAAGCCGCCGTCCATCCGGTCCGGGACGCCCGGCTCCGAGATCACCTTCTCCCGCCCGAAGCCCATCTGGTAGTTGAAGGGCAGCCGCGAGGCGACCACACCCCGGGTGGCGGCGGTGGCCTGCTCCCAGTTCTCGCCGTCGTCCTCCTCGAAGAAGCCGCCGGGACCGAAGTGGGAGTCGGTGTGCCGGCGCACCCAGTCCTTGACGTCCTGGGGGGCGGCCTTGTCGACCAGGGGGAGCAGCCACACCTCGGACCGGCCCGGCCCGCGCGGGTGGAAGATGTGGATGGTCTGGGCGCTGGAGTGGAATCCGGCGTTGGGGAAGATGTTGGCGTTGTAGCGCCGGATCGTCGTGCCGCGGAAGTCGCCGAGGTGCTGCCGGGTGAGCTCCCGGTTCTCGCGCAGGTACCGTGCCAGCGGTGTCTCGTCCGGCGGGACGGGGGCGCCGCCCTCGGGCTCGGGTCGGCGGTCGCTCCAGTTCACCCCGTGTCCGAAGGAGCTGGTCATGGTGCCGCCCGGGTCGAGCTCCTCGTCGGTGGTGTGCTTGGGGTCGTTCTTGCCGGTCGCGATCGCCCGGTGGCCGATGTCGACGGCCGAACGGTGGGTCGTACCGCCGTGGTAGAGGTCGCCACCGGAGTTCTCCGCGCCGAACTTCCAGTTCGTCTTGATGTTCCAGCGCAGGAAACCGCCGGCGACCTCGACGCCGCCGGGCCGCGGGTCGAGACTCATGTCGAGGAGCCAGGTGAAGTCACCCAGGTACTCCTCCAACGGCGGAAGGCTCGTGTCGAACGTGGCGAAGATCAGCCCCTTGTAGAGCGCCACCCTGGCCCGGTGCAGACCCCACTTCGACTTGTCGAGGTCGTTCTCGTAGACCTTCTCGAACTGCGGGGCGCCGACGAAGTTCCCGTCGATGTCGTACGTCCAGCCGTGGTACTGGCACATGAAGGCGCGGGTGGTGCCCAGCTCGGCACGGCAGACTTTGTTGCCGCGGTGACGGCAGGTGTTGAGCATGACACGGATCTCGCCCTCCCGGTTGCGGGTGACGATCACCGACTCCTCGCCCATGTAGGACTCGATGAAGTCCCCGGGGCGGGGAATCTGGGTGTCGTGGCCGACCACCAGCCACGACCGGGCGAAGATGAGCTCCTGCTCCATCCGGTAGATGTCGGGATCGCTGTAGATCCGGCGGTCGACCATGCCCTCGGCCAGCAGCTTGGCGGAGTGACCCACCAACTCCTGTGGCCCCGATGTCAGTGCGGTCATGGGTTCAGTGCTCCTCGCGTCGAAGCCCGGATACCGGGCAGGTCGGGAAGGGTACGGCTCGGGAGGGAGACGGACCGGGAAGCGGCGGATCCTCCGGATCCCCGACTCTCCGATCGTGCGACCCGGGCGCCCCCGACAAAAGCGAATCGGATCGGTGAATGGAAAGGCATCCTCCGAAGGAGGCCGGGCGCCGTTCGCCGGAAGGCGACCGACCGTGGCCTCAGTGCGGCAGGAAGTCCGCCAGGATGCGGTTGAACGTCTCCGGGTCCTCCCACTGCGGCCAGTGTCCGCAATCGTCCATCACCTGGAACTCGCACTCCGGCAGGTAGGCGGCGGCCCGCTCGGCCGTGGCCGCGGTGTTGGAGGGGTTGTGGGAGCTCCACAGCATCAGCGTGCGGTGCGTGACCTGCTTCAGCACGTCCGGGGTGAAGTCCAGACCGTCCTTGCGCTCGGGGTTCTTCCCGAGCATCTTCCCCGACTCCTTCATCGAAGCGACCGCGTCGGTGCGCTGGTACATGCGCCACCGGATGTCGACCAGTTCCTCGCTGAGGTCCCGGTCCGGCTTGTGGAAGAGCCACTCCATGCGCCGGCGCGTGTTCTCCCTCGTGGGGTCCTTCACGAACTGGTCGGTCAACCGGCGCAGTTCGTCGCGGCCGGCGTCGGTCCACTTCTGCGACTCCGGGTCCGTCTCGACCTTCAGCCGTGCCCCACAGATGGACACCAGGTTGTCGACCCGCTCGGGTCGGCGCAGCGCCAGCCACATCGCGATCCAGCCGCCCAGGGACTCCCCGCCGAAGTGCGCCTTCTCCACGCCGGCGGCGTCCATGAAGGCGGTCATGTGGGAGAGATACGCGTCCAGGTCGGCCGGTCCCTCCGGCTTGTCGGTGAGCCCGGAGCCGAGCAGGTCCACCGCCAGCACCCGGAAGTGCTCGGAGAGCGGTACGACGTTGCGCGCGAAGGCCTCCGCGTGGCCGCCGACCCCGTGGAGGAGGATCAGCGGCGGCCCGTCACCGGCCTCGACGCACCGGGTTCGGATGCCTCCCGCGTCGTACCACCGGACCTCCGAGCCGAGAAGGTCGGCCCACACCGTGCTCCTGGGGGTCGCTGGGGTTGCTGCGCTCACTGGCTGCTCCTCGTCGTCCGTGACGTTCACCAGAACGATGCGGCCAGGGGCAGCACAACGCCCAGCGATCCGGTTCGCTGAACGGATCGCCGGGCGGTGGCGGAGATCAGGAAGTGAACTCCTTCATGATCTCTTCGGCGCTGCTGACCTGGCCGAACCAGTCGGCGATCGCACGCAGCGCTCCGTCGTGCAGCTCCTGGGAGTCGGCGCTGCAGCAGTCCTCGACGACCAGGACCCGCAGGTCACGGTCGCTGGCCGCACGCGCCGTCGACTCCACGACCCGCTGCGTCGACATGCCGGTGAGAATGATCGTGTCGACATCCAGCGACCTGAGGATGAGGTCGAGGTCGGTTCCGTAGAACGAACTGCTACGACGACGAGTCAGCAGCACGTCCCCCTCTTTCGGAGCCAGCTCGTCGATGACGGCGCAGCCCGGCGTACCCTCCACCAGCAGTCCGTGTTCCTTGATCGGGGCCGCCAGTCGCGGGATCACGTCGACGTAGTCGGGCCGGTAGCCCACACAGGAGTAGATGACGGGCATGCCCTGTTCCCGTGCCCAGGCGATGAACTTCCCGATCTCGCCGACCACACGGTCGGCCTCCTCGGGCCGCTGGTGAAAGCGCGCGATGTCGTTCTGCATGTCACACACCATCACGACTGCGTTGCCCATGAATTCGCTCCTTGTCTCCTGGTGGTTCGACGTCGGGTCGCGGAGGGACGGGGCGGGTGCCAGGAGTGTCGCCACCACGACCGGGCCATGGACGGTCCGGGTGATGCCGGGTCCGACCGGCATACCCCACAGGCCTCGGACATGGGATGGCACTCGCCGTGGACGGCTGTCCACGGCCGGTGCCGTCCGCGCGGGCGCGTACCCGGGTCCTCCTCGCGGGCCGGGCCCCGGCGGCGGAGGCGCGTCCCCGCGGCCAGAGTGACGCGGTCGGGTGCCCCCTCTGGTCCCCATCCAGCGTCCGGTCCTTGTCGGACCCGACATCTGCGGCTCCCGGAGGCAGGGCGTGTGACCCACCTCATGGAGGTGCGCTCAGGGTAGGGCCGTGACGCCCGCCAGCCCAACCTTGCATTCCGCTCACCGGTACGCGATATGTGTGGCGTCCGGCGATGCCCGTGCGTGATCTCGCGGGTCCGGGCGCCGCGGGCGTCGGTGGGATTGACCTCGCTGTCCGGAACCGGCTTGCCGTCCCTGCCCGGCCTCGTCCGCTCCAGGGCTCCACGGCAGAGCGCCGACGGTCCGACCACGGGCGCTGTTCCGAGCGTCGGGGCGCCCCTCGCGAACCCCTCGCTCAGGCCCCGTAGACCGGAGCCGGAGCCGGGGCGTCGGCGAGCAGTTCGCGGACCGCCGATCCGACCTCGTCGGGAGCCCAGCGGCGGTCGCGTGTCCGCTGCGGGCCGTGCTGCCAGCCGTCGGCGACGCCGAGCACCCCGCCCTCGGCCTCGAACACCCGGCCGGTTACATCGCCGGAGTCCGCGGAGGCCAGCCACACCACGAGCGGTGAGATGTTGCCCGGGTGCATGGTGTCGAAGCCGGACTCCGGTATCCGCATCCTGTCGGTGAAGGCCTCGACCGCCTCCGTCATCGGCGTGCGGGCGGACGGGGCGATCGCGTTCACGGTGACGCCGTAACGGGCGAGTTCGGCGGCGGCGATCACCGTGAGGGCGGCGATGCCGGCTTTCGCAGCACCGTAGTTGCCCTGGCCGACGCTGCCCATCAGCCCGGCGCCCGAACTGGTGTTGACGATCCTGGCGTCCACCGGATTCCCCTGCTTGCTCCGCTCCCGCCAGTACGCGGCGGCGTGGCGCAGCGGCGCGGCATGTCCCTTGAGGTCGACCTTCATCACCAGGTCCCACTCGGCCTCGGTCATGGAGACCAGCATCCGGTCACGGTTGAGCCCCGCGTTGTTGACGAGCGCGTGCAGCGTGCCGAACTCGGCGACCGCCCGGCCGACCAGCCGCTCGGCGTAGTCCCAGTCGCTCACGTCGCCCAGGTCGGCGACAGCCGTCCCACCGGCAGCGACGATCTCCTCGGCCACGGCCTTCGCGGTCTCGCCCAGGTCGTTCACGACGACCTGCGCGCCCTCGGCGGCCAACGCCAGGGCGTGCTCCCGGCCCAGCCCCTGACCGGCGCCGGTCACGACCACAACCCGGTCCCGGCAGATCCCGTCGTCGCTCGCGACTCCGTCCCCGGTCCGCTTCTGGACCCCGCTCACCATCCCGCCCTCCGCCTCCCTTTCGTTCCCACTCACCGTCCCGCTCCTTCGCAGATGCCGTCGGCCGCCCCGGCGAGTCCGAGCCGCCGCGCGATGAACTCCCGGTGCTCCGCCGGGCCACCCCAGTCCGCGGCGAGCGCCCAGGCCCGCTTGGCGTACAGGTGGAGGTCGTACTCAGTGGTGTAGCCCATGGCGCCGTGGCACTGGATCGCCGTCCGGGCCACCGCACGCGCCGCGTCCGAGGCGAGGACCTTCGCCATCGCCGTTCGCACCGCTGCCTCGGGGTCCCCGGCCGCCTGAGCCCAGCCAGCCGCGAGGACCGCCGGGCGGGCGAACCGCACGGCGAGCTCCGCATCGGCCAGGGCGTGTTTCACCGCCTGGAACGAGCCGACCGGCACGCCGAACTGATGGCGCTGCCCGACATAGCTCACCGTCAGATCGAGCATGCGCCGGCAGAGCCCGACGAGGAGGGCGGAGGTCGCCAGCACCCCGCGCCACCGTGCGGCGGCCAGCGCGTCCGCCCCCTCGGCCAGCGGCAGCCCCACGCCGGCCGGGGCGGTGACCCGGGCGAGCGCGCGGGAGCCGTCCAACGAGCCGACCGGCTCGATGCGCACCTCGTCCTGCCGGTACAGCAGCAGCCGGTCCTCGCTCGCTACGGCGATCAGGTCGGCATGCGCTGCGAAGGGCACCGGGGCCCCGGGCACGAGCGAGACCGTCAGCGTCGCCGATCCCGCGAGCACGTCGGGGAGTTGGCGCGCTCCCGCGGCGGCGAGCAGCGGAGCGCCGACCGCGACACTCTCCGCCGCGGGCACCGGCAGGCCGCTGTGGCCCAGGGCCTCCATGAGCGGGGGCAGCGCGTTTTCGTCGAGCCCGAGACCGTCCGCGCTCTCCGGCACCAGAGCGGCGGTGACGCCGACCCCGGCGAGGGTGCGCCACACGGCGTCGACCTCCTCGGCACGGCCGCCGGGCCAGCCGGCCCTGATCCGGTCGGGACCGGCCAGCTTGGCCAGCACCTCGCCGGCGGCCTCGGCGAGGGCCGTGTCCTGTTCGGCCACTGTGAAGCGCATGGTGCGCCGTCACCTCCTCGGCAGGCCGAGCAGCCGCTCGGCGACGATGTTGCGCTGGATCTCGTTGGTGCCGGCGTAGATGGGGCCCGCCAGGGAGAACAGGAAACCGCGGCTCCAGGGGCCGTCGACCTCGGCCTCTGGCCCGAGCAGGTCGATGGCGGTCTCGTGCAGGGCGATGTCGAGCCGGGACCAGAACAGTTTGTTCAGGCTGGACTCCGCGCCGATCTGCCGTCCCTCGACCATGGACGTGACCTGGTCCAGGGTGAACAACTCGTAGGCCTGCGCCTCGATCCACGACTGCACCACCCGGTCCCGGTGTGCCCCGGGCCCGCTCGGCGTGCCGCGGGCCAGGTCGAGCAGCCGGTCGGCGGCGTGCAGGAAGCGGCCGGGGGAGCGCAGGGTCAGACCGCGCTCGGAGCCGGTCGTCGCCATGGCCACCCGCCATCCTTCCCCGACCGCGCCCAGCACGTCGGCGTCGGGGACGAACACGCCGTCGAGGAACACCTCCGCGAACCCCTCGTCGCCGTCGAGGCGTTCGAAGCCGCGGACGGTGACACCGGGGGCGTCCAGGGGGACCAGGAAGTAGGTCAGCCCGCGGTGGCGCTCGGCGTCAGGGTCGGTGCGGAAGAGACCGAAGAGGTGGGTGCAGAAGGCGCCGCGGGTGGTCCACGTCTTCTGGCCGGTCAGCCACCAGCCGCCCGACTGCTCGTCACGGACCGCCCGGCTGCGGGTCGCGGCCAGGTCGCTGCCCGCGCCGGGCTCGGACCAGCCCTGCGCCCACAGGTCCTGGGCGGCCGCCATCCTCGGCAGGATGCGCTGCTGCTGCTCCTCGGTGCCGAACGCGAAGACGGTGGGCGCCAGCAGGAAGATGCCGTTCTGGGTCACCCGGGAGGGCGCCCCGGCCCGGTAGTACTCGTCCTCGAAGATCAGCCACTGCCACAGGGAGGCGCCCCGGCCGCCGTATTCCTCGGGCCAGGAGACCACCGACCAGCGGGCCTCGAACAGGGCGCGTTCCCACTCCAGATGGGCGGTGAAGCCTTCCCGGGTGTCACCCGACGGCAGCGGCCCGTCCGGCACGTTCGCCGCGAGCCACTCCCGGGCCTCGGCCCGGAAGGCCCGCTCCTCGTCGCTCCAGGTGAGGTCCATCGGTCACCTCTCCTGGTCCGTGGCGCGGCCGAAGGTGTCGCGGACCTCGGCGGCGACGCCCGACAGGTTGACCTCGAAGGTGAAGCCCTGCTCGTAGCGGTAGCTGCGCTTGACGTCCCACAGGTCGATGCCGTTGAAGGCCTCCTTGGCGGCGCGGATCACCGCCGTGTTCTTCCCGGCGATCTCGGCGGCGACCTCCAGGGCCCGCTCGCGCAGCCGGGCGCCGGGCACGACGTCGAGCACCGAGCCGAAAGCGTGCAGTTCGGCGGCGGACGCGGTCGCGCAGGTGTACATCATGGCCCTGGCCTTGTGCTGCGGGACGAGCCGGGACAGGTGCGTGGCGGCCCCCAGCGCGCCGCGGTCCACCTCGGGCAGCCCGAAGTACGCGTCCTCGGCCGCGACGATCACGTCCGAGTTGCCGACCAGGCCGATCCCGCCGCCCATACAGAAGCCCTGGACCGCGGTGACCACGGGCACCGCGCAGTCGTAGACCGCGGCGAACGCGGCGAAGCAGCCGCGGTTCACGCCGATGATCGCGGTGTGGCCGGTGTCGGCCTGGAGTTCCTTGATGTCCACGCCGGCGTTGAAGCCGCGGCCCTCGGCCCGCAGCAGCACGACCCGTACGTCCGGGTCGCGGCCGAGCTGCTCGACGGTCTCGGCCAGCCGGAACCAGCCGGCCACCGGCAGGGCGTTGACGGGCGGGCAGTCGACGACGACCTCGGCGATACCGTGCTCGTCGATCGTGGTCCGGATGATGTCAGTGCCCATGGGGACTCCGTGGGGTGTCGGGGCGCCCGGGGAGGGCCGCTGGGATGGGGGCTGGAGGGAAGGGGGAGGGTCGAGTGGCTTGCGAGCGCCGGGGCGTGCGGGAGGGCGCGAGGCGCCGAGGCTGCCGGGAGGGCGGCGGTGAGCGAGGGGCCGGGGCGGCCGGGAGGAGGAGAGGACCGCGGTGGCCGGGAGGGCGAGAGGGGCCGGGCCGGGAACGTCGGGCCGCCCAAGCGCCGGGGCGCCAGGGATGACCGGGGCGGCGGCCGGGGACAAGGGCGGGCCGGGGCGGTGGCCGGAGGAAGGCCGGCGAGCCGTCACCCCCGCGCTCCCGGCGCGGTCAGGCGCCTCAGTACGGCGTCGGCCTCCGCGACGATTCCCTCGATGAGCTCCTTGCAGCCGGGCAGGTCCTCGATCACGCCCGCGATCTGGCCGGAGGCGAGTGTGCCGAGGTCTGTCCGGCCGTCGACCATGCTGGCCCGCAGCATCATCGGCGTGTTCGCCGCCATCATGACCTGGGACCACCCCAGGTCGTGCCCGCGGCGCATGGCCAGGCCTTCGCGGACCATGTCGGACCACGACGTGCCGGATGTCCTGCGGAAGGCGACGGCGTGCCGCAGGGAACGGACGAGACGCGCCGGCGCCCGTTCCTTCAGGAGCCGTTCCACCGGTTCGGTGCGCAGCACCCGCTGGGGTATGCCGTCGAGAACCGCAGTGACGACGGTGTCGGTGACCCCGCGTCTGAGGTACTCGGCCTTGACCGAGTCGCGCACCGTGCTGTCGCTGGTCAGCAGGAAGCGGGTGCCCATCGCGATACCGACGGCGCCCTGTGCGAGCGCGGCCACCAGGCCGCGGCCGTCACGGAAACCGCCGGCCGCGATGACCGGGATGTCGACGGCGTCCACGACCTGCGGGACCAGGATCGAGGTGGGTACGCCACCGGTGTGCCCGCCCCCCTCGGCGCCCTGGACGACCACCGCGTCCACGCCCCATGCCTGCACCTTCTCGGCGTGGCGGCGGGCGCCGATGGACGGGATGACCACCAGCCCGGAGTCCTTGAGTGTGCGGATGACGCGTTCGTTGGGTGCGAGCGCGAAGGACGCGATCCGCACGCCTTCGCGCACCAGTAGGTCCCCGCGCTCCAGCACGTCCGGCGCGTCGCCGCGCATGTTCACGCCGAACGGGGCGTCGGTGCGTTCCCGTACGGCGCGGATCGCGTCCCGTGTCTGTTCCAGGGTCAGCGTCGCGCTCGCCAGAATGCCGAGCCCGCCGGCCGCCGCGGTGGCAGCGGTGAGCTCGGGGCCCGAGACATACCCCATCCCGGTCTGCACGATCGGGTAGCGGACGCCGACCAGGTCGCACAGCCGGGTGCGCAGGGCGGGGTGAACGGGGTCGACGGGGTCGGTCATGCCGGTTCTCCTTCTCACGCCGCTCGCCCGGACCGGGGCGGTGCTCGGCAGGCCGGAGGGAATCCTGGGGCCGTTGTGTGTCAGCAACGTCCTTCGGGACGCAGGGAGTTCGCGCTTCGCCGGACTGTCGACCCGGCATCGGAAGACTCCCCCTCGGGATCGTACGGATACGTACTCTACCAAGCGCTTGATTGGTTGCGTAGGCCTTCGCGCAGGTCCGGCGTTGAGGTGGGGCGGGACGAGCACCGGCTCGGCGTCTCCGTCCGCCCTGGCGAGCGCCGGCGTCGTCGGCACCGCCCCGGCCGACGCCGGATGTGGCCGGACGGGGCCGGGCTCACCGCCGGTGGCTCTCAGGGGGCCGAGGTGGCGTGGGGGACGACATCCTTCTGCTCCGGCACGGCGTCCTCGGAGACGGCCGGACGGACACCGGTGACCCGCTCGATATCGGTCTGCAGGTCACCGGTGACGCGCACCACCCCCGGCGAGTCGTCCCCGCCGACCACGAGGGGCGCCGTCCGGCCGGCCCGTACGCCCGGAAAAGGAACTGGTTGAGGAACTGGTCATGGCAACCCCTTGTCGTGACTTCGAAGGACGGGACAGGGTGCGGAAGCGCTGAGGCCGTGACTAGTGGCGACCTGAAATGCCTACACGTAGGTGAACCTCTGCAAGTGACGGCGGTCGCGGGGGTGTGCGCGCCGTGACGCGGGAGCCGGGCTATCGTCGCGCCATGGAGCCGCCAACGTTCGACTAGGAGTACCTGCATCTGCGCGTGGACCGGGGGGTTTCGAGCAGTTCGGCAATCACGGTTCCGAGTTCCGGGTGCCGCTGCAACGGCTCGGGGTGCTGGTGCACTTCAAGAAGCCCGACAAGCCGGGCAAGCTGCTCATCGGCGCCGTACGCGATCCGAACGCCGCGCTCTACGGCACCGACCAGGCCGCCTTCGTCTACACCACATCGCCGTCGTTCCTCGTTCCGCCCGGTGACGAGCCGTTGTTCCGCGTGTACTTCACCGAGGTGGCCGCGCTCGCCGAACGGAGGGTGGTCTGACATGGATCCGGCGGAGCCGCGGGTCTTCCGGCACGAGCGTGTGCACAACCAGGTCGACCGCGGGATCCTCGAGGCCTTCCGCCGCAGTAGCGTCGACGGGCCGTACCCATACCCGTTGGGCTGGGTGACGGTGCGTGCCGAGGCGCGCGCCGAGACGGTGTGACCCGGCTGTACTTCGGCATCGCCGAGGACCTGGGCGAACCGATCCACGGGAGCGGGCCAGGCGCCGCACCGGTGTTCTTCCGGCACGAGATCCCGACCGCCGACGAGCCCCTCTGCCGCGCCTTTTTCGCCGAACTCGCCCATCTGGCCGACCGGCCGATCGCCTCGTAGCAGCGGAGCCGGGCAACCGACGGCCAGGGCCTCGACGCCGGCGTCCCGAACACCGTTGTCCCGGGTTCGGTTGTCTCGACGGAGGCTGTCCCGAATGCAGGCTGTCCCGGCTCCGGTTTTCCGGACACCGGCTCCCGCGTCCCGGCCGCACGCGGAACACGGCGGCTCGGCTCGCCGAAGCAGCGCCCCGGTGGGCGGACGACTGGTTCCGGGTCGGCGGCCCAGCTGACCGGCTCGGCTAACCGGCCCGCCCGAAACGAACCCGCCCGCCTGTGAGTACGGCCTCCCCCTCCCGGGCCACCTCGAAGGCCGCTCCGTCCCCCTCGGCGTTCCGCCAGGCGGCGACATCGAGGGTGTCCCCGGGCAGGACGGGCGACGCGAACCGCCCGTCCACCTCGGTCAGGTCGGCGGGATGGGCGCCGAGGACATCGGCGAGCCGCAGAACGGTGCTCGCCAGGGTGCACAGGCCGTGCAGGATCGGGCGAGGCTGTCCGATGGCCGCCGCGGCAGCCGGATCGACGTGGATCAGGTGCCGGTCGCCGGTGAGACGGTACAGCGCCGCCTGCGCCGGGAAGGTGTGCTGCCGCGTGCGGTGGCTGGGGTCGCCCTCGTGCGCGGGTGCCCGGCCCGGCCCCCGTTCGCCGCCGAACCCGCCCCGGCCCGGGGCGAAGACGGACCAGACCGCGTGGAAGTACGCGCTGTCCACCGCCACTTCGAAGACGGCCGCACCGCCCTTGTCCCACACGTCGGTCACGGCGGCCGAGCACGTGACCTCCCCGGTCGGGGGCAACTCCTTGTGGACCGTCAGCCGTTGCGCCCCGTGCAGCGCGGTGCCGTCGCCGAATGCCCCTCGTCCGGCCAGGACGTCCGGGGCCCACTGGGCCAGGGAAAGCGCGAAGGTGGGCAGCACCCGCAGCCCGCGCTCGAACACCAGGTCAAGGTCCTCGACGGGCCGGGCGCCCACGGCAAGCGCGTAGAGGATCGCGTCCCGCTCGTCGTAGGAGACCGTCCTGGTGCCGAGGTCACGTCCACACCAATCGCCGGCCGATTCGAGTCGTCCTTCTCCCGGGCCGGTCACATCACCCATCGGGTAGTCCATCGCATCGCCCATCCCGTCGACCAATCAAGCGCTCGCTTGGTAGGCGGAGAGTAAGGAAAGGGCCCGGGAGGAGTCAACGGCGCCGTGGCGTGGCCCTCGCGTCTCCCGGCCGGCTCCCGCTCAGTGAGAGTGGGTCGATGCCTTGTCGGGGCGGTCGCGGTAGGCAGGGGGATGCGGAGCGAAGGGAGCGGGAGATGCTGGTGGTTCGGGAGCGTCGGGCCTCGCGGCGGCCGCTGAGGCGCCGTACCTCGGAGAGGCCGGACGCCGGGGGCTCGGGTACCCCGCACGCGACGGGAGCCGGGCCCAGGCCGGTCGGTGCCCCGGGGTGGCCGGAATGACCGCGCGGCCGTGCCGTGAGGCCGACATACGTGAGTGGGACGGCGAGGCGGAGGTCGTGGTCGTCGGATACGGCGTCGCAGGTGCCGCCGCCGCGATCGGCGCCGCCGTGGAGGGCGCCGACGTGCTGGTCCTCGAACACACCGGAGGCTGGGGTGGCGCCGCCGCGCTCGCGGGCGGGTTCGTCTACCTGGGCGGCGGCACCGGGGTGCAGAAGGCCTGCGGCTTCCACGACACCCCGGAGGCCATGCACCGCTTCCTGGCCGCCGCCATGGGACCGGCGGCCGACGCCGCCAAGATCGAGGTCTACAGCGAGCGCAGCGTCGAGCACTTCGACTGGCTGGTGCGCTGCGGAGTGCCCTTCCGCGCGGCCTTCCACGACCGTCCGGCCTGGGAACCTCCGGGCGACGAGGGCCTGATGTACTCCGGTGGTGAGAACGCCCACCCGTTCGCCGACATCGCCCCGCCCGCACCCCGCGGACACCTGCCGCGCATGGCGGACAAGCGCACCGGCGAACGGGGTGCCGGCTACCAGCTCATGCTGCATCTCGCCACCAACGCCGAGCAGACGGGAGCCCGAGCGCGCTACGGCATCCGCTTCCGGCGGCTCGTCGTGGCCGACGACGGCCGGGTGCGCGGAGTGGTTGCGCGCAGCCTCGGCGAGGACGTGGCGATCCGGGCACGCCGAGGTGTCGTCCTCGCGGCCGGGAGCTTCACCTTCAACGCGGACATGGTCGCCCGGTACGTCCCGGCGCTCGGCGGGCGCCCCGGCTCGGCGGTCGAGCAGCACGACGGCCGGGCGATCCGGGCCGCGCAGGCCGTCGGCGCGGACACCGCCCACCTGTGGGCCTGCGAGGCAGCCGTGCACGCCGACCCCGGCCTGATGGTCCGGGGCGTCGTCGTCAACGGCCGCGGTGAACGTGTCATCAACGAGGACACCTACCCCGGCCGCATCGGCCAGGAACTGCTCCTCCACCACGGCAGCCAGAGCTTCGTGGTCGCCGACGAGGAGGCCGCCGAAGCGGCCGCCGCCGACCGCGCGGCCACGTCGATGCGGGTCCCTCCGCCGACCTGGGTTTCCGAGGACATCGCCGAACTGGAGCAGGCCATGGGCGTGCCGCCCGGAGCACTCGCGGCCACGCTCGGCCTCTACAACCGGCACGCCGCCGAGGGCCATGACCCGGTCCACCACAAGGCCGCCCCGTGGGTACGTCCGCTGCGCCCGCCGTACGGGGTCTACGACCTGCGCGGCCAGACCTCCGGATTCACCCTGGGCGGCCTGCGCACCGACATCGACGGCGCCGTCCTCGACGTCGACGGCGAGGCGATCGAGGGACTGTATGCGGCGGGGCGTACGACCGCTGGGATCGCCGCGGGCGGATACGCGAGCGGGATCTCCCTCGGCGACGGGAGCTTCTTCGGCCGCCGTGCCGGACGCGCGGCGGCACGCGGGTGAGACGGCGGGGCGGGTGCCCGGTTCGACGTATGCACACAGGCCAGGGGCCGGAAGGGAGAGGCCATGCCCAGTTCGGTGGAAGTGTTCGGCGGTGGAACCGCCGTGATCACGGGGGCGGGCGCCGGCGTCGGAGCGGGGCTCGCCCGTCACGCCGCGCTCGCCCTCGGGATGAACGTCGTCCTCGTGGACGTCGACGAGGCCGCGCTGGAGCACACCTGCGCCGACATCACGCGCGACGGGGGGCGGGCGACCGCGGCCCTCGTGGACGTGCGGGACGCGACCGCCGTACAGGCACTCGCCGACCGCGTGGTCAAGGAGTCCGGACCGGTGCGCCTGCTGGTCAACAACGCGGGCATCCTGCAGTTCGGTTACCTCTGGGACACCCCCGTGGCCAACTTCGAACGTCTCGTATCGGTCAACATCAGCGGCGTGTTCCACGGGATACGGGCCTTCATGCCACATCTGTTGGCCCAGTCCGAACCGGCCTGCGTGCTCAACATGGCGTCCGTCGGCGCCGTGACCGCGTGGCCGCTGCAGACCCCGTACATCATGAGCAAACACGCCGTCCTGGCCATGACCGAGTGCCTCCACCAGGAGGTCGGCCTGGCCGGAGACGGGCACATCCAGGTGGGCGCGGTGCTGCCCGGGGCCGTGACCTCACGCATCTTCGACCGGGCGGGCGGGGTCGACAGCGGTGACCTGGCCGCGGCCGAGAAGGAGCGCGAGGCCATGTTCCGGGTCCGCGAACGGGCCATCGGCGCCGAGGAGGCCGCCGCGACCATCCTGCAACAGGCCGCCGACGGGGAGTTCTACATCGTCACCCAGCCCGAGTCGGTGCTGGCCGCCATGCGCGACCGCGCCGACCAGCTGACCGCGCGCCGCCCACCGGCCCCCGCACGCAGCCGCTTCACCCCACCGCCTTCCCAGTGAATCCGGCCGCCGTCCCAGTGAACCCGGCCACGACACCGAGGAGATGAGCCATACATGGCCACGAAGAACCCCGCACCCGAGCGCACACCGCCGACGACGGTCCCCCTGCCGAGCACGAGCCTGGGGCACCTCGCCCTCCACTTCCGCCCGGGGGAACGGGCGCTCGCGACCCGGTTCTTCGAACTGCTCGGGGCCAGAGTCCAGGAGTTCCCCAACCAGTTCTCCGACGAGCCGCTTTACGTCATCGCGATGGACCGGGACACCCCCGCCCGCGCCGACAACATCGTCTACCTGTTCGCGCTGAAGCCCGCACAGCTCGAACTCGAAGCCGTCATCGCCCGGCAGTTGGGCGCCGGCACCGACGACGAGCACCCCGCGCTCACGGCGTTCCTCGAACAGCGGTCCCAGTGGCCGGAGTCGTACCTGCACTTCGGTCTCCATTACGGCCGGCTGGAGGACCTGGAGGCCGCGGTGACCGGGCTGCGCGAGGAGATCGCGGCGAACCCGGAGTTCGCCGCCCGTGTTCAGGGCCTGCAGGTCCTCAAGGCCCGCGGTGAGGACGGCGACCGGGAGATCGACGAGCGCATGGCCGCCTCCGAGGTGTTCTCCCGGACCGAGGAATACGCTTACGGTCGTCACGGCGCCCAAGTCCACATCCGCACCGACCTGTTCGCGACCGGACTCAGTCTCTTCGGCTCGGTGGTGGAACTGGACTTCGTCTTCACCGGTCCGGGACGCGAACGCAACGCGTTCAACTCGCCCATTTCCTAGACCTCGTCGTCACCGGCGTGCCAGGCGATCAGGCTCATCGCGTCGTCGAGGCGCTGAGCTGCCGACAGGTACCGACAGCGCGCCGGCACGGTCCGGATCTCACACGCGGCCTTCCTTCCCGGCGAGTCGGTGCCGCCGGGACCGGTGACAGCCCCCCGGATCATCGAGGACAGGGGCGAAGAGTCGTGCCGGCCCCGAAGACCACGAACCCGAACCGGGTTCCGCAAAGAAGGCGATGGGGGAAGGAAGCCGACCCCAGGAGCGAAGACGGACCCGCGGCGCCTCCTCGCCGCAGCGGTTCCAGCGCCATGGTCTCCTCAGAGAGAACTCACCGCATGACGACGGCTCTCTACGCTCCAGTGGCTGTCAGCCAGGTCCAGACACCGGTCTCGCCGAGGTCCGCCGCTCGCCGGCCGAGTGCGTCGGCCCAGTCCCGTTCGGTGGCCACGGCGTCGCGCCAGGCCCACAGCCGGCGGGTGAGGTGGTGCAGCGGATACTCCTGGGTGATGCCCATGGCGCCGTGCAACTGGTGTGCCATGCGCGCGACTTCGGTCGCCGTGCGCGCGGTGGTGAGGCGCGCCACGGCGACGGCGTCCGGAACCCGCGGCCC
This sequence comes from Streptomyces sp. T028, assembly GCF_048159505.1. Lineage (NCBI taxonomy): Bacteria > Bacillati > Actinomycetota > Actinomycetes > Kitasatosporales > Streptomycetaceae > Streptomyces > Streptomyces sp. T028. The sequence goes on along the minus strand of NZ_JBLRVZ010000013.1, from coordinate 62,292 downwards.
GGCACCGGCCGCGTCCGGGCCGCCCGCCGTCATCGCCTCCCGGGCGAGGGCGAGTGCGGCGTCCGCCTGCAGCAGGTGCACCTTCATCAGCGCCAGCCCCGACGACACCGCCGGCAGACGTGTCAAAGGGGCGCCGAACTGATGGCGTTCGCAGACGTAGGCCTTCGTCAGCAGGTACGCCCCGCGCGCGGTACCGGCCACCGCCGCCGACCACAGCAGGGCCAGACGCGCGCGCACCGCCTCGTACCCGGGCCCGGCGGCGACCGGCAGGGCGGGCGTACCGTCCAGCAGTACGGTGTCCCGCGGCTCTCCGGCCAGGTTCTCACCCGGCACCACGCTCACCGACGCGTGCCGCAGGTCGACGACCAGGGCCTCCAGCCCGGGCCGGCACACCACCAGGAACGCCGCGTCGCGTGCCCAGGGGACCAGTGGGATCTCCCCGGTGAGCGTCCCGCCGTCCATGTCGTCCCCTACCGTCGGCGGCCCGTCCGGCAGCACCAGGGTGGCGGGGGAGTCGTCCAGCGGCCGACCGTGGCAGATCACCCAGTCCGCGACCGACGACTCCACCACCGGCACGCCGACGCCGCGGGCGGCCAGCGCCCCGACGACCACCAGCAGGTCCTCCAGGGCGCCGCCCGAGCCCCCGCGTTCCTCGGGCACGCCGATCCGGGGCAGCCCCAGACCGCGCAGGCTCTCCCACACCTCCCGCGCCCCGTCGGGCCCCGTCGCCGACGTGCGGTCGGGGACGACGGACGCCACCAGGTCGCGCAACTCCTCCGCGTACTCGCTCATGCACGTGTCTCCTGACGGGCGACGAGGGACAGCAGGACCTCGGCGGCGCCACCGCGCAGCCCGAAGCCGGGGGAGGCTAGCAGGGCCTGGCCGTAGACACCGTCGGGGGAGGGCTCGCGGCACCGGCCGGTACGGCGCAGGGCCTCCACGACGTCGACCTCGAAGGCGTTCCCGAGGTACTTCAGCGCGGCAGCCTCCTGTACGGGCGCCTGCCCGGCGTCCAGCCGACCGGCCACCTCCCGGCACAGCCGCCGCAACACGGCGAGTCGCGCGACCAACGACCCCACAAGAGAGCGGAGTTCGGCGTCGTCCCGCTCCTCGGCTGCGTGCGCGACCAGCTCGGCCAGGACCGGATAGCTGGACAGGACGCGCTCCGCGCCGCCGCGCTCGAACGACAACTGCTCGACGACCTGCCGCCAGCCGTCGCCGACCGTCCCGATCACCCGGTGGGCGGGTACGAACACCTCGTCGAAGCGCACCTCGTTGAAGTGGTGTTCACCGGCGAGGTCCGGGATCGGCGTGGTGGACACACCGTCGGCGTCCATGTCGAGGATGAACTCCGTCAGGCCCTCGTGCTTGCGTTCCGTCCGCGCGGTGCGCGCCAGGACGTAGGCGTGGGTCGCCCGGTGGGCGTGGCTGGTCCAGATCTTGTGTCCGGAGATCAGCCATCCGCCGGTGACCGGGGTCGCGGACGTGCGCACGGCGGCCAGGTCGGAGCCCGCCTCGGGCTCGCTCATGCCCAGGCAGAACACGGCCTCGGCGGCGGCGATCCGAGGCAGGATCTCCGCACGCAGCGCAGGGCTGCCGTGCCTCAGGATCGCCGGGCCGATCTGCCGGTCGCCGATCCAGTGGGCCGCGACCGGCGCCCCGGCCCGCAGCAGTTCCTCGGTGACGGCCAGCCGCTCCACGTTGCTGCGGCCCGCGCCGCCGTACTCCTTCGGGTACGTCATGGCGATCAGCCCGTCCGCGGCGAGCGCCTTGCTGAACTCCAGGTCGAAGGAGCGCAGCCAGGAGTCGCTGCGCGGCACGTACCGGCCGGCCGCACGCCAGCACGCGGTCAGTTCCCGGACCCGGGCGCGGAGTTCGGTGCCGGCGTCGAGGGGCGGCGGTGGGCTCATGACGGGCCTCTCTGGGGTTCGGGACATCGGCGGTCAGCTTCCGGTGAAGACCCCGGCACGCTTTTCCCGGAAGGCGGCGTACGCCTCGGCCGAGTCCCGGGTCGACGTGATCACGGCCTGGTGGGAGGAGATGAGGTCGAGGGCGGTGCGCAGATCGTGCCGGGCGCCCTGGTGCACCGCGCGTTTGATCATCTGGACGGCGGCCGGGGGCCGTTCGGCGAGCCGTGCCGCGAAGGCGTACACACGGTCGAGGAGCTCCTCGGCCTCGTACACCTCCTCCACGAGGCCGATCCGCAGGGCCTCGTCGGCCGCCACGAAGTCGCCCGTCCACAGCAGCCGCAGCGCGGTCGCGGTGCCCACCGCGCGCGGGAGCAGCCAGCAGCCGCCGTCGCCCGGCACGAGTCCCACCTTGATGTAACCCTCGCTGAAGCGGGCCGTGCGCGACGCGAACCGGATGTCGCACAGCAGCGCCATGTCCATCCCGGCGCCCACGGCCGGCCCGTCGACCGCGGCGAGCACCGGCTTGGAGACGTCCTCCAGGGTCACCGCGACCCGGTGCACCCGGCGGGTCAGCAACTCCTTCTCGCCGAGCGGGTCGCGCTGTTCGCCCTTGAAGTCGGACAGGTCCACCCCGGAGCAGAAGGAGCCGCCCGATCCCGTGACGACGATGACGCGGACCTGCGGATCGTCCTCGGCCCGGCGCAGCCGGTCCGCCCAGGCGTCGACCATGTCCAGGGTGAACGCGTTCCTGCGGTGCGGACGATTCAGCAGAATCGTCGCGATGTGGTCCTTCACGGAGTACTCGAGGTCTGCCATAGCCGTCCCAGTCGGTGTCGCCAGTGGTGCGGGTGTCATGCGAGTCGCCCCGTCGAGCCCAGCGTCGCTCTGGGCGCCGGACGTCCGGTGCGCGGGGCGGCGCCACGGGGTGCGCCCAGTGCCCCCGAGGCGAGGAGCAGCCGGATCTCGGCCTCGTCCAGGCCGGCCTCGCGTGCCACGGCGAGACCGTGTTCCCCGAGACCCGGGGCGTGCGAGACGTTCCCGTCCCCCGCCGTCGCGGGCCGCGGGTCCGGCCCGAAGCCGACGGGCTGTCGGGGCAGCCGGAGCGGTCCCTCAGTGGGGTGTTCCACGCTCTCGAAGAAGCCGGTCGCACGCAGATGCGGGTCGTCGAACAGGTCGGTGACGGTGTTGACCGGAGCGGCGGGGATGTCCCGCCGTTCCAGCTCGGCGAGCCACTCGTCGGTCGTCCGGGCCGCCATCTCGTCGTTGAGGAAGGCGTACAGCTCGTCGATGTGCTCGGTACGCTCCCGGATCGTGCGGTACCGCGGGTCGTCGGCGAGCTCCGGCCGGCCGACACAGTCGAAGAACGCGTGCCACTGGGCGTCCGTGTAGATCATCACGGCCAGATGGCCGTCCTTGGTCCGGCACGGCCGCCGGTGCGGTGACGCCGTACGCGCGTACCCGGGCGGCCCGGCGGGCGGATCGAACACCCAGCCGCCCTGCTGCTCCAGGAGCATGAACTGGGTCATCGTCTCCAGCATGGGTACCTCGACCGCCTGACCCCGGCCCGTCACCTCGCGGCCGTGCAGCGCCGCCAGTACGGCCGCCGTCCCCATCAGTCCGACGATCTTGTCCGCCGCAGCCGTGCGGACGTACTCCGCTCCGCCCGCCCCGCCCTGCAGCGCGGCCATGCCGCTCGCCGCCTGGATGACGTCGTCGTAGGCCGGCCGGTCCTCGTACGGCCCGCCCGCCCCGAACCCGCGGAACGCGCAGTGCACGGCACGCGGGTTGACCCGCAGCACGGCGTCCGCCGACAGACCGAGGCGTTCGGCGGCGCCGGGCCGCATGTTGTGCACCACCACGTCCGCCCCCGCCACCAGGCGGTCCAGGAGGTCACGGGCCCCGCCCTGCTTCAGGTCGAGCACCACACTCCGCTTGCCCCGGTTGACGTTGAGGAACACCGGCCCCATCGAGGTGCCGCGCACGTCACCGATCCTGCGGACCACGTCACCGCCCGGTGGCTCCACCTTGATCACCTCGGCGCCCCACTGGGCGAGGAGCATCGTGCAGTACGGCCCCATGAACGTGGAACTCACGTCGATGACGCGGACGCCCGCCAGCGGAAAACCCACGGTCCTGGCCCTTCCTGTTCGGTCGGTCTCGGTGAGCGGACCGGCGCCGGCACCCCTTGGATGCCGACGCCCGTCGTACTCAGCGTGTGTGGCTCCCGCCGTTGAGGTCGACCGTCTGGCCGGTGAGCCAGGACGCCTCGGAGGAGGCGAGGAAGGCGACGGCCGCGCCGACGTCCTCGGGCCGGCCGAGACGGCCGACCGGGATGCCCTCCGCGATCCGGTCGATCCCCGGGCCTCCGGCGCTCTGCATCAGCCCGAGCGCCAAGGTGTTCGCCGTGATCCCGGCCTTCGCCTCCTCCTGGGAGACGTGCCGGATGAACCCCTCGACGCCGCTCTTGCCCGCCCCGTACAGCGACACCCCGATGGCGAGGCCGGTCCGTCCCGCGCCCGACGAGATCTGCACAACGCGGCCCCAGCCGGCCTCCCGCATGCCCGGCAGAACGGCGTGCACGCAGTTCATCGCGCCGAACAGGTTGATCTCGACCGGACCGCGCCAGCGCTCCGGAGCGATGTCCCGGAACGGCCCGTAGCCCATGTCGGCGGGGATCCCGGCGTTGTTCACCAGGATGTCGACGGTCCCGTCGAGCGCGTCCGCGGCCCGCGCGACTTCCGCCCGTACGGCGTCGATGTCGGTGACGTCGAACGGAACCGGCACCGCCCGGCCCCCCGCTTTCTCGATCTCGGCGCACGTCTCCTCGGCCCGTTCCGGCCGGAGGTCGTTGACGGCCACCGCGGCGCCCTGCCGCGCCAGCGCGCGGGCGATGCCGGCCCCGGCGTTCTGGCCGGCACCGGTCACCAGTGCCACGTGTCCGGTGAGGTCGAACATGCCCATGGTCGTTCGGTTCCCTTCGTTCGTGCGATGCGGGCCCGCCCGTGCCGGGTCCTGTGCAGTGCCCGTACGGGAGTTCAGTCCGCCGTGGTCCGGTGGGCCGAGGCCCCGGCCGGCCCCCGGTGCAGAAGCAGCGCGTCGGGGTCGGGCGCCCGGAGCATCGTCCAGAAGTCGACGAGCCGCCACGGGCAGGTGACCCAGGCCCGCCCGGCGGCGTTGCGGTAGTAGCCGTTCGCGGTGCCGGGGTGCTGCCAGACCGTGCGGTCCAGTTCGGCGTCGACCCGCTCGTTGTACTCCCGCGTCGCCTCCGGCGTGGGCTCCATCGCCGTGTAGCCGTGGTCCACGAGGTGGCGCAGGCACTCGACGGCGTAGTGGACGTGCTCCTCGCTCGTCACGTTGTGACCGCCGCCGTGGTTCGGCGCGGCGTTCGGTCCGGCGGTGACGAAGAGGTTGGGGAACCCGGGGACGGTGATGCCCAGGTGGGCGCGCGGGTCCCGGCCGCCGTCCCAGCGCTCGGCCAGGGTGATGCCGTCCCGGCCCACGACGTCGAGGAAGCCGAGGAACTCGAGCCGGAAGCCGGTCGCCCAGATGATGACGTCTGCGGGAAGGAACTCCCCGTTCGTCAGCAGTACCCCGTCCGGCTCGATCCGTTCGAACGCGGTGCGGTGCAGTGCCACGTCGTCACGGCGGACCGCGGCCAGGAACCCCGGATCCTTGACGATGCGCTTGGCGAACGGCGGGAAGTCGGGGGTGAGCATCTCCACCAGGTCGGGCCGGTCGCCCAGTTGCTCGTGCAGATGCTTCAGACAGATCTGCATCAGGGCGTCGTTGGCCGGTGAGGCGGAGACGTGGGTGGTGTACCACTCCTCGTCGATCCGGGGGATCGGATAGCTCTTGTCCGCGGTGAACCAGTGGGTCACCAGCCGATACCACTGCTGGTAGTACGGCAGATGCCGCATCGCCCACCGGGTGGCGTCGTCGACGGTGCCCACCACGGCCCGCTCGGGGGCGATCCAGTGCGGCTGGCGGAAGACCACGTCCAGATGGCGCGCCCGCCCGGCGAGGCTCGCCACGACCTGCACCGACGTGCATCCCGTGCCGAGCACGACGACCCGCTTGCCGTCGAGTGCGACGGAGTCGTCCCACTCGGCGGTGTGCATCGCGGTACCTGCGAAGGACTCCAGGCCGGGCACATCCGGGACGGACGGGCCGTTGAGGATCCCGGTCGCGGTGATCACGGCGTTCGCCTCGTACACCTGCGTGTCCCCGTCCGGGCCCGCGACCGAGACCCGCCACAGCTGGCGCTCGTCGACCCAGGTGCAGCCCAGCACCCGGTGGGAGAGGGCGACATGCTCCCGGATGCCGTACTTGTCCGCGACATGGTGGAGATAGCGCAGGTACTCCGGGCCCGGCGGATAGTACTTCGACCAGTCCGGATTGAGTTCGAAGGAGTACGAGTAGAAGTGGCTCGGCGTGTCCACCGCAGCGCCCGGATAGGTGTTGTGCGCCCAGGTCCCGCCGATGTCGTCGCCCGCCTCGAACACCCGGTACTCGAACCCGGCCTCGCCGAGCTTCACCGCGGCGTTGATCCCGACCATCCCCGCGCCCACCACCGCGACCCGGAAGCCGGACGGTACCGGCCGGTGCAGGGGGAGGGACTCCGGCAGGTACGCGAAACCCGCCTGCTCCCGCAGGTAGGGCACGTACTCCGGGCCGACGGCCTCGTCGGTGGCGACCCGGACCATGTCGAGGAACAGGGCGTCGTCGGGGATGTGGAGTGCGGGCACGAGCCCCTCACCGCGCAGGACCGCGTGCGCGCGTCGGCGCACCTCGTCCGCGACCTTCCCCGGGTACTGACCCGGCGCGAGTGTCTCCCCGGGGCAGGCGGCCTTCGCCGCGGCGAGCCGCTCCCGGAACTCGGTGAGCAGCGCCCGGTCCCCGGTCAGGTGCACCAGCGTCATCAGCAGGGCGCCCGGCTCGGCGGCCTCGACCGCGGCGCGCAGCTGGTCCGGGTCCGCGTCGTTCACCGGGTTCACCACCCGGGTCGGCCGGTCGTCGGGGATCACGGACGTCGTCATCGGTCCTCACATCGGGGGAGGGGGCGGGAGGGGGTGGTCAGGAGGGCTCGGTGCGGAGCGCCCGGGGCCGACGGGTGACTCCGACTCCCCGGGCGGGCGGGCCGGACCTCACAGGTGGCTCACCACGGCAGCGGGTGCTGCGCCTTCGCCCGCAGCAGTCCGGCGATCTCGGCGAGTGCCTGCCTGCCGCGCGCCAGGTGGTACAGCTGCATGAGGAAGCCGTGGCCGACACCCGGGTAGCGGGTCACCGTCGTCTGCACGCCTGCGTCGCGCAGCCGGGCCGCGTAGCGTTCGGACCAGTCCCGCAGCGGATCGAGTTCGCCCACGGCGACGATCGCGGGTGGGAGTCCGGTGAGGTCCTGCGCGTACGCCGGCACCTCGTCGGGGCCCGTGGGCTCGGGCCGCCCGGCCCGGGCGAGGCCGTGCAGGTAGAAGATGTCGTCGCGGCTCAGACCCGGCGCGTCGGGCAGTTCACGGACCGAGGCGGCGGCCATGTCCCGGTCGAGCCCGCCGTACATCAGGACCTGGCAGAACAGCCGGGGCCCGCCGCGGTCGCGGGCGCGCAGCGCGACGAGCGCCGCCAGCGTCCCTCCCGCGCTGTCCCCGGCGACGGCGATCCGGTCCGGCGCCACACCCAGCTCGGCCGCGTGCGCGGCGACCCACTCGGTGGCCGCCCAGGCGTCGTCGACCTGACCGGGGGGCGGATGCTCGGGCGCGAGGTGGTACCCGACGGCGAACACCCGGTGTCCGGTGTACGCCGCGATCGCCCGGGCGAACGGTTCGAAGGAGTGGTTCGTGCCCATCACCATGCCCCCGCCGTGGAAGTACACGACCGCGGGCACATCGGTGTCGGTGGTGGGACTGTAGACCCGGATCGGCAGCAGCCCGTGTCCGCAGGGCACGTCCAGGTCCTCCACGGCGGCCATCTTCGGCATGTCCGCCGGGTGAGGCATGGCCTCCAGCCCCGCACGCACGGCCTCCAGCCCGGTCTCCCGCATCCCGCCGGCACCGCGGGCCCGCCGTGCCGCGTAGAGGGCCGCCGCGTCCGGGTCGGGCGTAGGGACGTGCTGCGACATTGCCGCACCCTTCTGTACGAGTACTGAGGCGGGCGCCGGGGAAGGCGGCGCAGCCGGTGCGAGCCGCGAACCGCGGGCCCGCGACGGACGCGCCTCCTCACCGCACCTGCTCCGCAGTCTGCGTCGGGGTCCGCGCGACCACGGAGGAGAGATCCCGCTGACCGGGACCGTTCGGGATCGCTGGACGGAGCCTGTCGGGCAGGGATCGCCGTCGCCGCCCACACCCGGCTCCTCCTCCGCGCGGCCCCCGCCCACCACCGCCTCGCGACAGCCGCGGGCGGGCCCGCCGGTCCGAACCACCGGCAGCCGCCGGCTGCCCGCTGTCGACCCGGCCCTGCACACCGGGCGGTCGGTCCGCCGGCCGCGGCGCCGGCCGCGACCCGGGCCGAGCCCTCCGCCGACGCCCCGGCCCCGGAGTCCACTGAGCGGACCAGGGCGCTGGTCGATCGCGGTGCCGGGTACTTCAATCTCCCCACCAGGACCGCAACGCGGCGGTCGCTGCACGGGAAGGCCGAGTCGATGCCCGCATACATCATCGCCCGCAGTCACCTCAAGGACTCCAGCGAGGAGTCCAAGCGTGGGATGCAGGAGTACGTCGAGGCATATCTCCAGGTGGCCGGCGACCACCCGCACACACACCTCGCGCAGGGCGTGGTCGCCGAGGTGCTCGAAGGCGAGCCGCGGGAGGGTGCCTACTTCATCCAGGAGTTCCCCTCGAAGGAAGCCGCGTTGGCGTTCTACCACTCGCCGGAGTATCAGAAGGCCGTCGCGATCCGGCAACGGCACTCGGTCACCGAGATGATCCTCGTCGACGGGGCCTACGAGTACGAGGCCGACTGAATCGTCGCCGTCGGTCCACTCAACGATCCGGAAGAGTGGCGCCGGTTCTGTCCCCGCCGTTTGCTGTCCGGGATCCGCCCGCTCAACGATGACAGGAGGACACGATGTTCGAACCGGCCAACGACCGGCAGCGTCACATGGTGGGGGTCTGGGAGCGACATGGTTACGCCGAGTTCGCTCTCCACGACCCCGACGCGGCCATCGCGACGATGTGTGACGACCCCTACATCTACTGTGCTCCTCTGGGACAGTTGCTCAACGGTCGGGACGAGGTCTACGAGTTCTACTCCCAGCACTTCCTGCCGAACGTCCCGGCCGACGTCGAGCAGGAACTGACCACCCGGGTGATGGACGACAACCACATCTGGGACGAGTTCTTCTTCCGCTTCACACACGACCGCGAGATGCCCTGGAAGATCCCGGGTGTCCCCCCGACCGGCAAGGCGGTCGAGGTGGTGATGAACGTCGTGGTCGGCTTCGAGGACGACCTGATCAAGTACGAGCACCTGATGTGGGACCACGCCTCGCTGCTCACCCAGGTCGGCGTGCTGGACGCCCCCATGGCCGGTATCGGGGTCAAGGCGCCCGCGCTTCTGCGTGGCCTGCACACCTGAGAGGGGCGCTTCGCGGGACGGTCGGTTCCGGTGACCGGCACCGACCGGGGCCGCGGAGCCGGGGCCCGGCCGTCGTGGTCGTGTTCACCCACGGGAGGCCCGCTGACGTCGCCCGAAACCCTGGTCGAGCGCGACTCACGGTTCCGGAGGCCGCTCTGCCCGCCGAGGGTGGCCGGCTTCCCCGCCCATGGCCTTCGTCGTAGGGCCCGATGGGGGGCCGGTGCCACTCCTCGCTCCTGTCCTCTGTGACCCGGGGGTGCTGCCGTCGGTCCGGGCGGCGTCGGATGCCGGAGCGCCGACACCGAGGGCGTGTCCGGGTGTGACGGCGCGGACGGGACGCCTTCCCCCACGGCAGGCGGTCCAGCGGCAACGGCGTCGTGGAGGTCGGCCACTTCGGCGGCGTAGAGGTCCTCAGCCGCGGTGCGGGCACTGCCCCCGGATCATGGCCGTCTCGCGAACGGCTGTCTCTCCGGGGCCGACCAGCACCGCGTCGTGGGCCGGCGCATCGCGGCCACCGCCTTCGGCCGGCCACGGCGGTGTCGTGATCAGCGTTTGGTGTAGATGAAGCCGATCTTGTCCAACTCGTCGCCGGCGCGGCCGTGGAAGCCCGCGATCTGCCAGCCGGACGGGGCGGTGCGGGTCACGCAGTCGGAGGTCGTCGTACCGGCCGCGAGGGTGTGACCCAGGTTGGTGGTGAACCGGGTGTAGAAGATCCGCGTGGTGTCGTTGTACTTGCCCTCGCACAGGTATGCGGTGGTCACGTACTCGCCGCTGCCCAGCGTCAGCGAGGACGCCGTGCCGCCGGTGCCGCCGTGGGTGAGCGTGGTGCCGTCGCCCAGGGTGATGCCGACCTGGTCGACGCGGGAGCCGCCGCGCAGCGAGATCCGGGTGGCGCGGGCCGACGCCGGGACGCGGGCGATGTCCTGGTAGTAGTCGCCGTGCGGTCCGCCGAACTGGTCGCTCAGTTGGTAGGCGGGGCTCTGCGACCAGGTGAAGCCGACGGTGATCGGATCGTGGTCGGAGAGCATCTTCCCGTCGTCGGTGAGGAACTTGGCGTGCTCGTTGTTGTACGAGGTGGCGTTTAGCGAGACCAGCTTGCTGCTGCGGTACAGGACCTTGTCGACGACCTCGCAGGTGTTGGGCACAGTGGCCCCGGTCTGGTCGCAGACCAGCGCGTCGCTGCCCTTTGCGGGCGCGCTGCCGCCGCGGATCAGCTGGACCCAGGCGTCGGTGAGCCCGTTGGCCGCGGCGAACTCGCCGATGGTGTCGGCGGAGCGGGTGTAACGGGCGTTGGTGTCACCCATCACCACGACGGCGTTGCCCGCGGAGTGGGAGTTGATGAAGGCGGTGAGCTGGCTGAGGTTGTCGGCGCGGGAGGTCTCGTCGCCGTCGTTGGTGCCCGCGTTGGTGTGTAGGTTGTAGAAGTCGACGTACACCCCCTCCGCGAGGCGCTCCCGCATGAAGGTGAAGCCCTTCGGCGTGAGGCAGTCACCCGAGTCGATCTGGCAGGAGTTCCACCGGACCCGCTCGAAGTCGTCGCCGTCCCACGCGTAGTCCGACACGGTGTTGAGGCCGCTGCCGACGCCGGCTCCCCCGCTGGTCGCGGTGCGGTAGGGGTGGGTGTCGGTCGAGTACAGGTAGGCGTGGTAGTTGAAGTCCTCCTCCACGTTCACGATGTCGTACGGGGCGATGCGCCGGCCGATCTCGGTGGTGCTGGTGTCACGCGGGGTGGAGGCGCTGGACAGTGCCGAGGGGAGACCGGCGACGTTGTAGGTGAGCACGCTGAAGCTGCCCGAGGCCGCGGCGGCGGCCGGGGTACCGGCCAGCGTGAGCCCGCCCAGGGCCGCGGCGGCGGCCGCCAGACAGGCGAGAAGTCTGCGCATGGGGATGTGTCTCCAGGGAAGGTGGGGAGTGGCGGTGTTGCATACATGCCAAAATGTAGCCGCGTAGAACGCGCTTGCATCCCCTTCCGGACCACCGGAAACGGAATTCCGGTTGACGCGCGGGTGTCCAACCGCCTTGACGGCGGGACGAGTTCGGACGCACCGGTCGATGCCGGTTCAGAGCCGCTCGACGATGGTGACGTTGGCCTGACCGCCGCCCTCGCACATGGTCTGCAACCCGTACCGGCCGCCCGTGCGCTCCAGCTCGCCCAGCAGTGAGGTCATCAGCCGGGTGCCGGTGGCGCCGATGGGATGGCCGAGGGCGATGGCTCCGCCGTTGACGTTGACCCGCTCCAGGTCGGCGCCGGTCTCCGCGGCCCAGGCGAGGACCACCGAGGCGAAGGCCTCGTTCACCTCGAACAGGTCGATGTCACCGACCGCCATCCCCGCCCTGTCCAGGGCGCGCCGGGTGGCCGCGATGGGCCCGGTCAGCATCCACACCGGGTCGTCGGCGTACACGGAGAGGTGGTGGACACGGGCACGGGGCGTGAGACCGTGCTCGCGCACCGCCCGCTCCGAGGCCACCAGCAGGGCCGAGGCGGCGTCGCTGATCTGCGAGGCCAGCGCGGCGGTGAGCCGGCCGCCCTCCCTGAGCGGGGCCAGCGCGGCCATCCGCTCCGGTGAGGTGTCACGGCGCGGGCACTCGTCGGTGGCGAAGTCCCCGACCGGCTCGATCTCGTCCTTGAACCGCCCCTGGTCGATCGCGGTCAGCGCCCGCCGATGGCTGCGCAGCGCGAAGGACTCCATTTCCTCCCGCGACAGCCGCCACCGCTCCGCGATCATCTCGGCGGCCCGGAACTGCGAGACCTCCTGCTCCCCGTAGCGCGCCACCCAGCCTGGCGACTCGGCGAACGGCGTGGTGAAGCCGTACCGCTCACCCAGGGTCATGGACGCGGACATCGGGATCGCGGACATGTTCTGCACCCCGCCGGCGACGATCAGGTCGGCGGTGCCGGACATGACGCCCTGCGCGGCGAAGTGCACCGCCTGCTGGCTGGAGCCGCACTGCCGGTCGATGGTCACACCGGGCACGTGGTCCGGGAGCCCCGCCACCAGCCAGGCGGTGCGGGCCACGTCCCCGGCCTGGGAGCCGATGGTGTCGTTGCAGCCCAGGATGACGTCGTCGACGGCGGCCGGGTCGATGCCCGAACGCCGTACGAGCGCGCCGATCACATGGGCCGCGAGGTCCGCGGAGTGCACGGGGGACAGGGAACCGCCACGCCGCCCCACCGGGGTGCGCACGGCGTCGACGATGTAGGCCTCGGCCACGCTCTTCCTCCTTCTTCTCCGGGGAACGGGGACTTCAGGCGTGCTGGCTGCTGACGGAGACGACCTCACCCGTCATGTACGAGGAGTACGCGCTGGCCAGGAACACCATCACGTTGGCCACCTCCCAGGGCTCCGCGGCCCGGCCGAACGCCTCGCGCCCCTTGAGCTCGTCGAGGAACTCCTCGGTGGTGACCTTCGCCAGGAACGGGTGCAGGGCCAGGCTCGGCGAGACCGCGTTGACCCGGATGCCGTGCGGGGCCAGGTCGGCCGCCGCGCTGCGGGTGAGGGCCATCACCCCGGCCTTCGCGGCGGCGTAGTGCGCCTGTCCCTCCTGGGCCCGCCAGCCGACCACCGAGGCGTTGTTCACGATGACACCCCGGCGCTCTGCGCGCACCATCCGGTTGCCGGCGGCGCGGACACAGCGGAACGTCCCGGTGAGGGTGATGTCCAGGACCCGCGACCACTCCTCGTCGGTCATCTCCAGAACCGAACGGGTCCCGCCGAGCCCGGCGTTGTTCACCATCACGTCGACCCCGCCGAACGGCTCCGCCGCGTCCAGCAGGGCGTTCACCTGCTCCTCGCGGGTCACGTCGCACAGGGCGGTGGCGACCCGTTCCGCCCCGAACTCCTCGGCCAGTTCCTTTCCGGCCTCGTTGAGCCGCCGCTCGTGGACGTCGCCGAGGACCACGGCCCGCGCCCCCTCCTCCAGACAGCGCCGTACGACCGCGGAGCCGATGCCCGCTCCGGCGGCGGCGGTGACCACCACGGTCCGGTCCGCCAGCAGCCCGTGTCCGGGCACGTAGTCGGGCGGTGCCTGTCCGGCTCGTCGCGTGTTCATGCCTTCGGCTCCCTGGGCAGGCCGAGCACCCGCTCGGCGATGATGTTGCGCTGGATCTCGTTCGAGCCGCCGTAGATGGTGTCGGCCCGGCTGAACAGGAACAGCCGCTGGAAGGCGTCCAGGTCGTACGGCGGTCCCTGTGCCGCTAGCGAGGAGGCGCCCGCCACCTCCATGGCCAGCTCCCCGAGCCCCCGGTGCCAGGTGCCCCACAGCAGCTTGGCGATCGACGCCTCGGGCCGCTGGGAGCCCGAAGCGCCCAGCATCCGCAGCGCGTTGAGCCGGATGACCTCAAGGCCCATGTGGGCGCGGGTGATCCGGTCCTGGATCACTGGGTCGTCGATGGCGCCCGTTCGCCGGGCCAGCGCCACCACCGCGTCCAGTTCGCGGGCGAAGCCGATCTGCTGGCCGAGCGTGGAGACGCCCCGCTCGAACCCCAGCGTGGCCATGGCGACCTTCCAGCCGTCGCCGGGCGCGCCGACCACGAGCGAGCCGTCGGTCCGCGCGCCGTCGAAGAACACCTCGTTGAACTCGGAGGTGCCGGTTAGCTGGGTGATGGGCCGTACGGTGACGCCTTCCTGCCGCATCGGCACCAGGAGGTACGACAGCCCGGCGTGCCGCACCGAGCCCGGTTCGGTCCGCGCGACCACGAAACACCAGTCGGCCAGGTGTGCGAGGGACGTCCACACCTTCTGGCCGTCGATCACCCACTGTTCCGGTTCTCCGGCCCCCGCCGCCCGCTCCAGCCGGGCCCGGGTGGACACCGCGGCCAGGTCGGAGCCCGCACCCGGCTCGGAGTAGCCCTGGCACCACAGCTCCTCGACGGCCCGGATCGCGGGCAAAAAGCGGTCCTTCTGCTCCTGGGTGCCGAAGGCGATGAGGGTCGGCCCCAGCAGTTCCTCACCCAGGTGGTTGACGCGGGCGGGCCCGTCGGCGCGGGCGTACTCCTCGTGGAACACCACCTGCCGGGCGAGGTCGAGCCCTCTGCCGCCGTACTCCTCGGGCCAGCCGATGCAGGTCCAGCCGTGGGCGGCGAGATGCCGGTCCCAGGTCAGCCGATCCTCGTACGCCTCGTGCTCCCGGCCGGAGCCGCCGAGGCCCCTCAGGCCGGCGAAGTCGCCGGACAGGTGGGTCTCCAGCCAGTCCCGGACCTCACGGCGGAAGGCCTCGTCCTGCGCTGTGCCTGGCAGTTGCACGCTTTCCCCCTCGAAGGTGCCGTCGGTTCACGATCGTGCTGTTCGGGAGCTGGGGCATCGCCTACACTAACCCACCAAGCACTTGTTTGGTATGCATCCGTGGTCCGTGTGAAGGAGCTGGCATGTCCGCTGCGGAGAGCCGCCCGGCCGAGGAGCAGGTCGTCACCTACGAGGTCCGCGGCCCGGTCGCCGTGGTGACGGTGAACCGCCCCCGGTACCGCAACGCGCAGAACTCGAAGGTGACGTACGCCCTCGACGCCGCCTTCACCCGGGCCGTCGACGACGACGCGGTGAAGGTCGTGGTCCTCGCGGGCAGCGGCGAGCACTTCAGCGGTGGCCACGACATCGGCACGCCGGGCCGTGACATCCACGAGAGCTTCGAGCGCAGAGCCGTCATCATGTGGGACCACACCGACAAGGAGGGCGTCGACGCCCGTCTGGCCCGGGAGTCCGAGGTGTACCTGGGGATGTGCCGCCGCTGGCGGGAGATCCCGAAGCCGATGATCGCCATGGTCCAGGGCGCGTGTGTCGCGGGCGGGCTGATGCTGGCCTGGTCCTGCGACTTCATCGTCGCCTCAGAGGACGCCTTCTTCTGCGACCCCGTCGTCCGCATGGGCATCCCGGGCGTGGAGTTCTTCGCCCACCCGTGGGTGATGAACCCGCGCGCGGCCAAGGAGTTCCTGTACACCGGCGACCGCTTCAGCGCCCAGCGGGCGCAGCAGCTCGGCATGGTCAACCATGTCGTGCCCCGCGAGGACCTGGAGTCGACCGTCTTCGCGTTGGCCGAGCGGATCAGCGCGATGCCCCGCTTCGGCCTCGCGCTCACCAAGCGGGCGATCAACCAGGCCGAGGATCTGCAGGGCATGCGCTCCGGCATGGACTCGGTGTTCGGCCTGCACCACGCCGCCCACTCCCACAACGCCGAGGTGAGTGCCGACTCCCTGGCGGGCATGGACGCGCGGGCGATGCGCGACTCGGGACGGCAGGCGGCGGGCGACGCCTGAGGCCGGCCCGCGTTCTGCCCAGGACTCTTCCCGAAGGGGGACCGGATGACGTTCGCGCCCACCGAGGAACAGAACGAACTCGCCGTGACCGTACGGCGTCTGCTGGAGCGCCGCAGTGACAGCGGCGCGGTGCGGGCCGCCGCCGCGCGGGCTCCCGGTTACGACACGGGCCTGTGGCGCACCCTGTGCGATCAGGTGGGTGTGGCGGCCCTGGCCATCCCGGAGTGCTACGGCGGCGCGGGGTTCACCCTGTTCGAAACGCACATGGTGCTGGAGCAGTTGGGCGCCGCGCTGACGCCCTCTCCGCTGCTCGGCTCCGGTGTGCTCGCGGCCCGGGCGCTGCTGCTCAGTGGCGACGAGGCGGCCTGCGAGCGGCTGCTGCCCGGCGTCGCCGAGGGTACCTCGGTGGCGGCCGTCTGCTGGGCCGGTGAGGACGGCCACTGGCGCACCGACCGCAGTGACGTGCGCGCCACGGGCGGGAGAACCTGGTCCCTGACAGGGACGGCCCCCCTGGTCCTGGAGGGCGTCCATGCCGACGTCCTGCTGGTGGTGGCCCGGACCGGACCGGGGCGGGTCGGCCTGTTCGAGGTGGACCCGGACGACGACCGGGTGCGGCGTACGCCCACCCCGGCGATGGACACGACACTGAGCCTGGCCGGGATCGAGTTCGACGCGGCGCCCGCGGCCCCCCTGACCCTCGACGCGTCCGGTCTGCTCTGCACCCTGCACTGCATCGCCGCCGTCGCCGTGACCGCCCTTCAGGTGGGCACCGCCCAGCGGGCGCTCGACATGACCGTGGCCTACAGCAGGGAGCGCGTCCAGTTCGGTCGCCCCATCGGGTCGTTCCAGGCGCTGAAGCACCGTATGGCCGACATGCTGGTCGAGGTCGAGACGGCGAGGTCCGCCTCCTGGGCGGCGGCCCGCGCCGCCGCCGCGGAAGGCGACCCGGAGCTGCCGGCGCGGGCGGCGCTGGCGAAGGCCTGGTGCTCCGAGGCACTGAACAAGGTCGCCGCTGAGACCGTCCAGCTGCACGGCGGAATCGCGATCACCTGGGAGCACGACGCCCAGCTCGTGTTCAAGCGGGCCCACGCGCTGTCCCAGCTGTTCGGTCAGCCGCACGAGCACCGGCAGCGGCTCTTCCGCCAGGTCATCGGTGCGGGACCTCGATGAACACCGCCTCGGCCTCGACCGTGCGCACGCCCTCGCACTCGATCCGTCCGGTGACGCCGACCTTGCGGCCGGAGCGCTCCACGATCTCGGAGCGCAGCAGCAGGGTCCGCTCCAGCGGCGTGCGGGCGAGATAGCGCACGGACAGCGTCCCGGTCACACACAGCAGCCCGGTGGACTGGACGAGGATGCCCAGCATGTTGTCCATCAGCAGGGCGCAGACACCGCCGTGCACCGAGTCGGTGGGGCCTTCGTACAGGGCGTTCGCGACGGTGGCGGCCGTCGCGCTGCGGCCGTCCGCCGCGAACGACACCTCCAGAGGGAGGTGCACCGGGTTGTACCGGTCGAGGAGCACCCGCGGTACGCCGACGGTCTCCGCCACGGGCAGCGGCACGCACCGCGTCCCGGCCCGTTTCTCCAGGACCCGGGTCACGGATGCGAGGGTCTCCGTGACCCGGTCCAACTCCTCACCGGGCAGATCGGTCGTGGCGACGGCGTGGGCCAGCGCCCGCGTGGCCACGACGAGACGTTCCCGCGCCCGGTCCTGCTCCCGTCGCCGGCGGCTCAAGCGACCCCTCCCAGCCGTCACGCGGACTGTCCGCCGTCGACGACGAAGTCCTGGCCCGTGCAGTAGCTCGCCGCGTCACTGGCGAGGAAGGCCACCACGGCGGCCACTTCCGAGGGGGTACCGACCCGGGGGATCGGCTGCCCGGCGACCGCCCCGCCGCCCGCCCGGGTCTCCTCGCTGATCATCGCGGTGTCGACCGCTCCCGGGCAGACGCAGTTGACCCGGATCCCGAACACGCCCAGTTCCTTCGCGGCCGACCTGGTGGCGCCCCGCAGGGCCCACTTCGACGCGGAGTAGGCGAGGCCGCCGGGGTAGCCCGTGAGCCCGGCCGTGGAGGCGATGTTGACGATGGAACCGCCGCGCCCGCGCATCAGCGGAAGCACCGCCTGCATCCCGAGGACGGCTCCCACGAGGTTGACCCTGAGCGTGGCCGCCAGATTCTCCTCGGACAGCTCGGCGAGCGGCTCCTTGATCGCGATGCCCGCGTTGTTGACCAGCACGTCGACCCGCCCGAACCGGTCCGCGGCCTGTTCCATCGCCGCCGCCCAGGCGCCCTTGTCCCCGACGTCGAGCGGACAGGTCAGAGTCTCGCCCCGGATCCGGACGGCGACCGCCCGTGCACTGCTCTCGTCGAGATCGGTGAGGACGACCCGCGCGCCCAGACCCGACAGCGTCCGCGCGTGTTCCGCGCCCTGGCCCTGGCCGGCTCCGGTGACGAAGGCGACCTTGTCCCGCAGGTCCACGGCGTGCATGACCACTACCGGCTCCTTCCGGCCACTGCCCCTTGACCAAGCAACTGCTTGTTAGTCTAACTCCCGGAGCCGTCAGGAGGGCCAGCATGACCTACTCCGTCAACCACGTGGGAATCACCGTCCAGGACCTGGACCGTTCGCTCGACTTCTATGTGCGCCTCCTCGGGGGCGCACGGGTCGGATCCTGGGAGCGCAGCGGTCCGGGGATCGACGCCGTGACCGGGTATCCGGGCGTCGTGGTGCGCCAGGCCTTCGTCCGCCTGTCCCGGGGGGCGACGCTCATCGAACTGCTCCAGTACGAGTACGTCGGAGGCTCCCCGGAGGTGACCGACCCGGACCACGGCCGGGCGGGCTCGGTCCATCTCGCCGTGGACGTGACCGGACTCGACGCCCTGCTCGCCCGTGTCCGGGCGGAGGGTGTCACCGTGCTGTCGGAGCCCATCACGGCCGGAGAGGGCCCGCTGGAGGGCTGTCGTCTCGTCTACGTGCTCGACCCGGACCGGGTCCGGGTCGAACTCGTGGAGCCGCCGGACGCGGGGAGCGCTCCCTGACCGGGGCCCGATCGTCCCCCTGATCAGGGCTCGTCCCGCTCCAGCCGCGCCAGTTCCTCGCCGCTGAGCGCGAGGCCGGCCGCCGCGGCGGAGTCCCGGACCGACTCCGGCCGGCTCGCCCCGGGGATCGGGACCACCACCGGTGACCTGTGCAGCTGCCAGGCGAGCACCACCTGGTACGTGCTGACACCCCGCTCCCGTGCGACGTCCTCGAACGCCGCGTACCGCGCGCCGAGTCCCTTCGCCTGGCGCATCCCGCCGAACGGCCCCCAGGCCAGGAACGCCAGTCCCAGCTCCTCGCACAGCGCGATCTCCGGTTCGCTGGAGCGGAAGCCCGGCGAGTACTCGTTCTCCACCGCGACCAGCGCGTCACCGAGGATCCCGTGCGCCAGCCGGATCTGCTCCGGGTTCGCGTTGGAGATCCCGGCGCGCCGGATCAGCCCCGCCTCGTACAGGCCTCGCAGCGCGCCCATGGTCTCGGCGTAGGGGACCTTCGGGTCGGGCCGGTGGTGCAGGTACAACGGCAGGGCCTCGTACCCCAGGCGGCGCAGCGAGTCCTCGCACGCGCGGCGCAGGTGCTCGGGCCGGCCGTCGACGTCCCACTCCTGGTCGCCGGGCCGCAGATGGCCGCCCTTCGTCGCCACGACCACGTGATCGGCCGAACCCGGGTAAGCCGCGAGGGCCTTGGCCAGCATCGACTCGTTCACGCCGTAACCGGCCGCGGGGCCGTACACGTCCGCGGAGTCGAACAGTGTCACCCCGGCGTCCACGGCCGCGTGGACGGTACGGACCGCCCGTGCCTCGTCGTAGCCGGGCACCTGGGTCAGGGTCATCGCGCCCATGCCCACCGGGAAGACCAGGGTTCCGCCCAGGGTTCGCGTCCTCGCACTGGAAACGGAGTCGGTCATCAGGTCTCCTTCGCGGGTGCTCCACCCGTTCCTGGTCGGCGGGGAGCTGTCGGTCGGCCCAGGCTAACCTAGCAATTGCTTGCTAGGTAGATCCGGGAAGGGGATACGTCGGCCGGTCGCCTCTGATAGATCACATGCTAGGCTTGCAACCAAGCAAGCGCTAGGTGAACATGGGAACTTCGGCTCTCCGGACGCGGGAGGAACTGTCCATGGGTGACAAATCGATGTCCCTGGAGGACTTCGCCGGGACCGTCGAGTCGGGCATGACGATCGGCGTCGGCGGCTGGGGATCACGGCGTAAACCGATGGCGCTGGTGCGTGAACTCCTGCGCACCGACGTCCGTGACCTGACCGTCGTCACGTTCGGCGGACCGGACGTGGGGTTGCTGTGTGCGGCGGGCCGGGTGCGCAAGCTCGTCTACGGCTTCGTCTCGCTGGACAGCATCGCCCTCGACCCGCACTTCCGGGCTGTACGGGAACGGGGCGCCGTCGAGACCGCGGAGTACGACGAGGGCATGTTCGTCACCGGGCTGCGCGCCGCCGCGAACCGGCTGGACTTCCTTCCGACCCGGGCGGGCCTCGGCTCCGACGTCCTCACCATGAACCCCGACCTGGTGACGATCGCCTCCCCGTACTCCGACGACGAGTACGTGGCAATGAAGGCCCTACGGCTCGACGTGGCCCTGGTGCACATCAACCGCGCCGACGCCGCGGGCAACGCCCAGTACCTGGGCCCGGACCCGTACTTCGACGACCTGTTCGCGATGGCAGCCGACCGCTGCTTCGTCAGCACCGAGCGGATCGTCGGGCCCGGGGAACTGCTCGCTGCCGCGCCCGCGCAGTCGGTGCTGATCAGCCGCCTCTTCGTGAACGGGGTGATCGAGGCGCCGCGGGGCGCGCACTTCACCTCGTGCGAGCCCGACTACGGGCGGGACGAGGCCTTCCAGACGCACTACGCGGCGGCGGCGCGGGACACCGAGTCCTGGGACCTGTTCCGCAAGACGTTCCTCGACGGTGACGAGCAGGCATACCACACGGCCGTGGCGGACTTCCACGCCCGGCGCGACGGACAGGAGGAGGGTCGATGACGGAGATCACCCGGGCCGAGGTGTGCGCGGCCGCGTGCGCCGACGTGTGGCGCGACGCCGGCGAGGTGCTGGCGCACGCGGTCGGTGTACTGCCGTCGATCGGGGCGCGGCTCGCCCGGCTGACGACCAGCCCGGACCTGGTCCTCACCGACGGCGAGGCGTACTTCATGAGCGAGCCGCCGCCGCTCGGCCGGACCGCCGCCGACGGGGGAGTGGTCGAGGGCTGGGTGCCTTATCGCCGGGTCTTCGACATCGTCGCCAGCGGGCGCCGGCAGAGCATGATGGGGGCCAGTCAGATCGACCGGTACGGCAACCACAACATCTCGCTCATCGGTGACTGGCGACGCCCGAAGCGGCAGCTCATCGGGGTACGTGGGGCGCCCGGCAACACGGCCAACCACCGCACCGACTACTGGGTGGCCCGACACACGCCCAAGGTTTTCGTCGAGAAGGTGGACGTGGTCTGTGGCGTTGGCAACGACCGCGCCCGAGGCACCAAGGGGCTGGGCTTCCACCACCTGGGCGTGGTGATCACCGACCTCGCGGTTCTCGACTACGACGCCGAGGGGTACCTGCGCGTACGGTCGCTGCATCCCGGTGTCACCGGGGACGAGGTCCGTCGGAACACCGGGTTCGAGATCGACACGAGCGGTGCCACCGAGACCCGCCTGCCCGACGCCGGCGAACTGCGGCTCATCCGCGAGGTCGTCGACCCCCGGGGCCTGCGCGACCGCGAGGTCCCCGTCACCCGGTGACGAGACCGCCGTGCAGCACGCGGAGGTACTGCTCGGCCAGCGCCTCGGCACGGAACTTGCCGCGCGGGCGGTACCACCGCACACTGCACCACACGGTGTCCCGGATGAACCGGTACGTCAGGCTGACGTCGACGTCGGCGCGGAAGGCCCCGGACCGCTGGCCCGCCGTGAGCGTCCGGAGCCAGATCTTCTCGATTTTTTTGCCCAGCTGGTCGACGTACTCGAAACCGGACTGTCCGACGAGGGTGTCCGCCTCGCTCTGATAGAGGGCCACGGCCTCCGGCGTCTCGTGGATGGTGGTGAAGGCGTGGGTGATGAGCTTGTCGAGGATCTCTCCTGGGCCCGTTCCCTCGTTCTCGATCTCCGCGAAGCGCTCGTGGAGCCGCTCCAGGAAGCCCCGGAGGATCTCGTCGAGCATGTCCTCCTTCGAACTGAAGTGGTGGTACAGGCTGCCCGACAGGATGCCCGCCTCGTCGGCGATGTCCCGCACGGTGGTCTGCGTGTACCCGCGGGTGGCGAACAGGCCCGCCGCGATCTGGAGCAGTTCCGCCCTGCGCTCGGAGCCGGTGCCGTTCCTGGCCGCCGTCCGTGCCGGGGCTGCCGCCCGGGCGGGGCGTCGTGCCGCCATGTCGTTCGTCCCTTCCGCCGGGGGCTAGTCCTCCGGCCGGCCAGCGTGTGCTCGAATCCTGCCACAGCTCCCGTTCCCAGCCGTCCCGCTCAACGGGAGGGCGACTTGCGGATCGTGAGCCCAGGCAGTGCACTGCCAGCATACCTACCAAGCATTTGGTTGTTCGGAGGTCTTGTGTGATCGAAGAGCCGGCTCCCTCGACGGTTCCCGGGCTGCTGGCCTGGGCCGCGGAACGCCACGGTGACCATCCCGCAGTCGTCGACGGCGCCGTGGAGGTCGGTTACCGGCAGCTGGCCGAACTCGTCGGGCGGACGGCGCGGGCCTGCACCGCAGTGGGAGTCCGCCCGGGAGACCGGGTCGCGGTGTGGGCCCCCAACCGGCTGGAGTTCATTCTCGCCCTGCTCGGCGCACAGTGCGCCGGGGCGTCCGTGGTGCCCATGAACACCCGCTACCGCGGTCATGAGGCCGCGGTCGTGCTGCGGCGCTCGCGCGCCTCGGTACTCGTCCTCGCGAATGGCTTCCTCGGCGTCGACTACGTGGAGATGCTGCGGACGGCGGCGGCCGAGGAGGCGGTGCCGGAAGAGACCGGTCCTGTCCCGGGGCTGTCCGCGCTGCGGACCGTGGTGGACATCGCCGCGGAACGGTCCTGCGACCCCGTCCTGTCCTGGGGCGCCTTCACCGCCCGCGCGGACGAGGTGCCCGAGGAGGAGGGGGCGCGCATCGCGGCGGCGGTCGGCCCCGACGACATCTGCGACATCATGTTCACCTCCGGCACGACGGGTGTGCCCAAGGGGGTCATGAGCGCCCACCGGCAGACTGTCGGGGCGGCCCTGGTCTGGGCCGACGGCGCGGCCTTGAGCCCCGCCGACCGCTACGCGATCGTCAACCCGTTCTTCCACGGCTTCGGCTACAAGGCCGGCGTGATCGCCGCCCTCACGGCCGGAACCACCGTCTACCCCGTGGCGACGTTCGACGCGGGCCGTCTCCTGGAACTGATCCGGTCTGCCCGTATCTCCGTGCTCCCGGGTGCGCCGACCGTCTTCGTGTCGCTCCTGGACCACCCCCGGCTGACGGAGCTGCGCCCCTCCACCCTGCGCTTCGCGACCGCCGGAGCCGCTACCGTCCCCGAGTCGCTGTTCCGGCGCATGCGCGAGGAGCTGGGCTTCGAGACCGTGGCCCAGGCGTACGGCCTGACCGAGTGCACCGTGGCCACGAGGTCCCGCTCCGGAGAGGATCCCGCCCATGTGGAGCAGACGACCGGTCCCGCCGTGCCGGGTATCGAGATCCGGGTCGTCGACGCGGACGGCGAGGAGGTGGCGCCCGGCCAGGATGGCGAGGTCCTGCTGCGCGGCGACAACGTGATGCTCGGCTACTTCGAGGACGAGGCCGCGACCCGGGCGGCGATCGACGCCGACGGCTGGCTGCGTACCGGGGACGTCGGGCGGCTCGACGAGCACGGCTGTCTGAAGATCACCGACCGGCTCAAGGACATGATCATCGTCGGCGGCTTCAACGTCTATCCGGCAGAGGTGGAGAACGCCCTGGCCGGCCACCCCATGGTCGCCGAGTCCGCGGTGGTCGGGATGCCCGACGCCCGGCTCGGTTCCGTGCCCTGCGCCTACGTGGTCCCGCGCCGGGGCTCGGAACCCTCGGCGCGGGACGTCATCGCGCACTGCAGGGAACGGCTGGCCAACTTCAAGGTGCCACGCAGGGTGATCGTGGTGCCCGAGCTGCCGAGGAACGCCGCCGGCAAGATCCTCAAGACGGGGCTGCGGGAGCGGCTCGGCTGAACACCGGCCACCCGGTGACCGGGCGGCCGGGCCGCCGGGGTGACCGCCGGGCCGTTCGGCGCGGGGCGGCTCGCCGCGTTGCGGGCCCGGCCGCTCGATCACCACGACCGCGCACGCGGCCCGGCACCTGCCCTCTCCGGGCCCGCCGCCGGGCAACCGCTCAGCCGAGCCGCTCGATCACCATGGCCATGCCCTGGCCGCCGGCCACGCACATGGTCGCCAGGCCGAACCGGCCGTCCCGCTCCTGGAGGGCGTGGATGAGTGTCGTGGTGATCCGGGCCCCCGTCATGCCGAAAGGGTGACCGAGCGCGATCGCGCCGCCGTTGACGTTGACCCGTTCCGGGTCGGCCCCCAACTGGCGCACGGAGGGGACCACCTGCGCGGCGAACGCCTCGTTGAACTCGAACAGGTCGATGTCGCCCACGGCGAGTCCGGCCCGCCGCAGCGCCTGACGGCTCGCCTCCACGGGGCCGAGGCCCATGATCTCCGGGCTGAGCGCGGACACCCCGGTGGAGACGATCCGCGCCAGCGGGGTGAGGCCCAGCTCGCTCGCGCGGCGGTCGCTCATCACGACCAGGGCCGCCGCCCCGTCGTTCAGCGGGCAGCAGTTGGCGGCGGTGACGGTCCCGTCCGGCCGGAACACCGGCTTGAGCGCCGACACCTTCTCCACCGTCACCCCCTTGCGGGGCCCGTCGTCGGCGGCGACCACGCTGCCGTCCGGAAGGGTCACCGGCGTGATGTCCCGCTTCCAGAACCCCCGTGCCTCGGCCGCCTCCGCCAACTGCTGGCTGCGGACCGCGAACTCGTCCTGCTCGCGCCGCGACACCCCGCACATCAGCGCCACGTTCTCGGCGGTGTCGCCCATGCCGATGTAGGCGTCGGGCAGGTCACCGGCAACCCGCGGATCGGTCCAGTCCGTACCCTCGCCCGCGGCGCGGCGGGCGGTGCGCTCGGCGGCCCGCGCGTACACCGGGTTGCGGGTGTCCGGCATCCCGTCGGCTTTGCCCCTGCCGAACCGTGAGACCATCTCCACCCCGGCCGACACGAACACCTCGCCCTCTCCCGCCCGGACGGCGTGGAAGGCCATCCGGGTCGTCTGCAGCGACGAGGAGCAGTACCGCTGGACCGTGGTGCCCGGCACGGTGTCGAGGCCGAGCCGCAGCGCGGTCATCCGGGCCAGGTTGTAGCCCTGTTCGCCGGCCGGCTGCGCACAGCCCAGCATCAGGTCGGCGACCTCGGACGGATCGAGCGCGGGCACCTCGGCGAGCGCGGCCCCGACGATCTGTGCGGCGATGTCGTCGGGGCGCAGATCCCTGAGCGATCCCTTGTACGCCCGCCCTATGGGTGAGCGCACGGCGGACACGATCACTGCTTCGGGCATGGGGACTCCCCTTGGTGGTCGGGATTCATCGTTCGCGTGACCTCGCGGTCAGCGCAGCGGTGTTGGGCGAGTGCTGGAGGAAGGCCGGCCACTCGCCCCCACCGTCCACGTTCAGCACGGCGCCGGTGATGTGCGCGGCGAGCGGGGAGGCGAGCAGGAGACAGGCCGCGCCGATGTCGCCGGGTCCGGCGAAGACGCCACGCGGGATCGTCGCCGCGACCCGGGCCGTCTGCTCCGCGTCGCCGTAGTGGTCCGTGGACCCCGGTGTCGCCACCAGCCCGCAGCTGACGGCGTTGACCCGCACCCGGGGCGCCCACTCCACGGCCAGCGTGGTGGTCAGGCTCTCCAGGGCCGCCTTCGCCGCGCCGTAGACGGCGGACCCGGGGCTGGGCCGCCGGGCGCTGATGGAGCTGATGTTGAGCACCACACCGCCGTCGTCCTGGGCGTCCATGACCGGGAAGACCGCGCGGCTGACGAAGGCCGGGGCGAGGAAGTTGAGGTCGGTGACCTTGCGGTGGAAGCGGGGCGAGGCGGTGGCGAAGTCGGCGAACGGCGCGCCGCCCGCGTTGTTGACCGCGACGTCGATCCGGCCCCGGCGGGCCGTGATGTCCTCGACCCAGCGGTCGACCTGGTCCGGGTCGCGTACGTCGACCTTGCTGAAGTGCGCCGTCCGGTCCTCGACCGTTCGAGCGGCACCCGGCGTGCCGCGCCCGCAGATCTCGACCTGCGCGCCCGCCCTCAGGAACACCTCCACGATGCCCTCACCGACGCCCCTGGCCCCTCCTGTGACCAGGACGACCTTCCCCGACATGTCCAACTGGATCGGCATGGCGACACCCTAGCCACGAAACCAATCAAGCGCTAGGTAGGTACACGGCGATGACCAAGCATTTGCTTGGCTCGTGTAGTCGTGGCGCGGGCCGTTCCCGGTCGTCGGGACCTGTCGTGGCAGGCGGGCTGTCCCGGTCCGACACTCGCTCCACCGGCCTGTTCGTCCGTACCTGCCACCGACCGGAGGAATCACCATGACGCTCGCTACCGTCCCGCCGCCCGAGCAGGGGCCCACGGACCATGCGTACGCGGACGGCGCGGAACTGCGCGCCCTGGCCGAGCGCTACGCGGCGGCGCTGGACCGTGGGGACCGCGAGGACTATCTCTCCGTGTTCACCCGGGACGGCGTCGTGGTGATCCACGGCCCGGACGGATCCGTGGTGCAGGAGCGCCGGGGGCCGGCGGAACTCCTCAAGGAGTTCGACGACCTCGGCGGGTTCGACCGGGTTCACCACCTCGTCGGTGGGCATGTGGCGGAGGTGACCGACGGCGGCGGATCGGCCACCGCGGTGGTCTCGGCGGAGGCGCATCACCACAGCACGGGGACCGACGGGAACGCCACCGATCTGTACTGCCCGGTCCGTTACCACGACTCCTGCGTACGTACGGCCGAAGGCTGGCGGATCGCCCGCCGGGAGGTCTTCCCGCTCTGGTACGACCTGCGCACCGTCACCGCGCCCCCCTGGTGACACCGGCCCCGCCCATCGCTCCCTCCCCAGCCACCCGCACGACCGAGGAGTCACGGACATGACCGACGAGGCGACGACCACCGACTGGGACGAGGAGTGCGACGTTCTCGTTGTCGGCTCCGGCGGAGGCGGGCTGACCGGCGCCTGCACGACCGCCGCCGCCGGGCTCGACACGCTGGTGGTCGAGAAGACCGGCTACTACGGCGGAACCACCGCGTATGCCGGCGCCTGCCTGTGGCTGCCCGGCAACGCGGCCCAGTCGAGAGCCGGGGTCGAGGACTCGGCCGAACTGGGCAGGTCCTACTTCCGGGCGATCGTCGGCGACAGCACCCCGGCCGACCTGCAGGACGCGTACATCGACAACGCGGGCCCGACAGTCGACTTCCTGGAGCAGGACCACGACGTCCTCTTCGAACACCGGCCCTTCCCCGACTACTTCGACGCCCCCGGCCGGTTCCCGCTCGGGCGCGGTGTGTTCCCCGTGGAGTACCCGGCACCGGAGGCCGGCGACGACCTGCTGGCGGCGGTCCGGCCCGCGGCCTGGGAGGAGCGCCTCGGCGTCCGGGGCCCGGAGGGACCGTTCACGGACGGACGCGCGCTGATCGCCCGGCTGCTGGTGGCCCTGCGGGCGACCGGGCGCGGCAGGACCCGCCTGCGCACCGCCCTCACCGCCCTGGTCACGGACGCCGACGGGGCCGTCACCGGCGCGGAGCTGAGCACCTCCGACGGAGAGGGGACGCTTCGCGTCCGCGCCCGCAAGGGTGTCCTTCTCGCGGCCGGCGGCTTCGAGGCCAGCCACCGGCTGCGCCGCGAGTGGCAGCGACTGCCCGGCGCCGAGTGGACGATGGGTGCCCCCGGCGGCAACACGGGCGACGCCATCCTCGCTGCCCAGGCGATCGGAGCCGACACCGCGCTGCTCGCCGAGTCCTGGTGGTGCCCGTCGGTGCTCTTCCCGGACGGCTCGGCCAACTTCGCCCTGGGCTTCCGCGGCGGAGTGTTCGTCGACCGCCACGGCCGCCGCTTCGCCAACGAGTGCCTGCCCTACGACCGCATGGGCCGCGCGATGCTCGCCGCCGACGTCGGCAACGCGCCCGACCGGCCGGTGTGGTGGGTCTTCGACGGCCGTTGGGGAGAGGAACCGCCCGGTATCGTCGTGGTCCCGGCCGACCGCAAGTCCTTCGCGGAGGCGGGTCTCTGGCACACCGCCGACACCCTGGACGAACTGGCCGCGTCCACCGGTGTCGACGCCGCAGGACTCACCGAGACCGTACGTCTCTTCAACACCTACGCGGCCGACGGTGTCGACGCCGACCACCACCGGGGCGAGGACGCGTACGACAGGTTCTTCGCCGACGGCACCGGACCCAACCCGGGCCTTGTGCCGATCGAGCGGGGCCCCTTCCACGCGGTGCGGCTCGTGCTGGGCGACCTCGGCACCAAGGGAGGACTGCGCACGGACACCACGGCCCGGGTCCTGCGCGCGGACGGGGCGGTGATACCGGGCCTCTACGCCACCGGCAACACCATGGCGTCGGTGGCGGGCCCGTACTACCCCGGGCCCGGGGCGCCGATCGGCTCGGCGATGGTCTTCGGACACCTCGCCGGGCGTCACCTGGCCGACCGCGGAGCCGGCTCCGGGCGGATTCCGTAGCGGGGCACGGGAGGGCACGACGGAGGTGCCGCGGTGACCGGGCCCCGGCGTGAGGCCGCCGCGAGCGGTCCGAGGCCGAACCGGTCCCGGACGTCATGTACTCCGGGGAGGGCGCAGGATGGGCCGCCGCCGGCGCGGTGGCCGCGAATCGCCGGTCGACCCCTCGCAGCGGACCGACGGGCGAGGGGCCGAGCAGGGAGGCGGGGCGGACCCTCAGTCGTCGAGGGCGTGGAACACCACGTCGAGGAAGGCGTCGAGGGACTGCGGGTAGGCGCTGTGGGCGGCGCCCTTTCTCGGTCATCACGTTCTGCGCGTCGGTGATCATGTTGCCCCAGTTCGGCTGGGGAGGCTGCACCCCGAGACCGAGGAAGCCCAGTCCGGCTTCGGTCAGGATGGCCGTCGCGGCGAACAGCATCACCTGGGTGAGGGCCGGACCGGCCACGGCGGGAAGGATGTGCCGACGGCGCACCTGTCCCGGAGTCGGTCCGGCCACGCGTGCCGCGGTCAAGAAGAGTTCCGTACGGGCCTCGGCGGACGCCGCGCGCACCACCCGGATGGGAACGGGCCAGGCGAGGACACCCAGGGTGAGCATGGCGGCCGTCTCGTCGGAACCGAAGATCGCCAGCACCACCAGGAGGATGATGAGACCCGGGCTGGCCTGGATCAGCTCGGTCACCCGCATCACCACGGTGTCCAGGCGCCCCCCGGTGGAGCCGGAGACCAGACCGACCGTCACACCGATCACGGTGAAGACGACCACCGCCACGAGGGCTCCGCTGAGGGTCACCTGCCCGCCGTGCAGCAGACGGCTGAGCACGTCGCGGCCGAGCGAGTCGGTGCCCAGCGGATGGGCCCCGGAGGGCGGTTTGTTCACCGCGCCGTAGTCCTGCGCCAGCGCGGAGTGGGGCGCGACGAGCCCGGCCAGGGCGCAGCGAGGACGACGAGGGTCAGGACGGCCAGTGAGACCACGGCGCTGGGGCGTCGGAGGACGACCCGCAGGAAGTGCGGCCGGGCCTGTTGCCCGGTCCGCCCGGCCGGGGTGGTCGGTTCGATGTCGACGGTCATGCGGCCCTACCTTCAAGGTCGACTCCTACGTCCGGCGGGGCGTGGCCGAGGGGGCGCATCTCGTCACCGGCGGCAGCCGGGAGAACGGCGCGCTGGAGCGGGGCAACTTCTACCGCCCGACGGTCTTCGGCGGCGTCCACGACGACATGGCCATCGCCCGCGAGGAGATCTTCGGCCCGGTGCTCCCCGTACTCGCCTACGACGATCCGGACGAACTGGCCACACGGGTGAACGACAGCGACTACGGCCTCGCGGCGGCCCTGTGGACCCGGGACCTGTCCACCGCCCACCATCTCGCCTCCCGGGTCCGGGCCGGTGCGGTCTTCGTGAACATGCTGCCGATCCCGGACAGCGCGGCGCCCTGGGGCGGGTTCAAGGCCAGCGGCTGGGGCCGCGAGATGGGGAAGTACGCCCTCGACGTGTACACCGAGGTCAAGGGCGTCTGGATGCATCTGGGCTGAGCCCGGGCGGTGCCCGGTCAAAAGCGTCGTCACAGTGACGCACCGGGGGTACGGGGTTCCGGCCGCCGTCGGTGCACCCCGGTCGGTCTCCTGCCGCGGAGCCCTGACCCGCCCGGCACCGGTCGGCCATCGGCTGAGGCCCGGGAACCAGGTTGACCCGGTGGGAAGGGAGCGTCCACGGCCGGCCTGAGGCGTGGACGCTCCCTTCCCGGAGGGGGCAGCAGCGCTAATTGCGCACGACGCGCCACCGGTTGTCGGCCGTGCCGTCGTCCGAGTCCTGGACCACGAACGCGCCGACGGCGGTGGAGCCGCCCGCGACGGCGAGGAGTTTGCCGCTGTTCTCGTTACGGATCTTGTAGGTGCCGTCGTTCTGGTCCAGCAGGCTCCAGCGGTGGTCGGCGGTTCCGGAGTCCGACCATTGCAGGACGGTCGCGTCGTCGGCCGTGGACATGTCCTGGACGCCAAGGACCTTGCCGCTGTGGGCGTTGCGGATGCGGAAGGCGGCGCCGTCGTTGACCAGCTCCCAGTTGTGGTCGGCCGTGCCGCTGTCGTTCCACTGCAGGGCCCGGCCGCCGTCGGCCGTGGACATGTTCTGGATGCCCAGGACGAGACCGCTGTCGGCGTTGAGGAGGCGGACGGTGGGGGCAGAGCCGATGCTCCAGTAGACCGTGTAGTTGTGGCCGTGCGCGTCATGGAACGGTCCGAGGTCGACGGTCGTGCCGTTCGCGGTGGCGGTGAAGGTGAGCGGGCCGGTGGCGGTCCGCTTGATCGTGGACGTGTCCAAGGAGGGCGGGGAACTCAGCGCGGTGTCACCGTAGTCACCGGACAGGACGAGCGGTCCGTAGGTGATCGCGGCGACCTTGGAGTTGTCGTTGGCCGGCCGCATGATGATCCGCATGGGCAGGCGGACGGTCACCGTGTCGCCGGCGGTCCAGGAGCGGGTGAGGACGGCGTAGCTGCCGGGGGTGGCGGTGACGTTCTGCGGTGTGCCGTTGACGCTGATCACGGCCCCGGTGGTCCAGCCCGGGATACGGATGCGCATCGTCCACGTCCCGGAGGCGTTGCCCGTGACGACCAGGGTGCTGGTGTCGGTCGCCGGGAAGGACGTGGTCTGTGTGACGGTGAGGCCGCGCTCGGTCCAGGTGAGGACGGACGGCACGAACAGGTTCACGGTGAGGGTGCTGCCGCCGTCGTGGAAGTAGACGGAGTCCATCAGCCGGGTGTGCATCTCCAGGCCCGTGCCCTGGCAGCACCAGAAGGTGGTGTAGTCGGTGCTCCAGGTGCCACCGCCCCAGGCCGGGCCCACACCGCGCCGGCCCCCGGGCTTGAGGGGAGTGAAGTAGGTGACGTGGCCGTGCGGGTCGGCCGGGTTCTGCTGGCCGATCATCTGGTTGAGCCACGCCTGCTCGTAGTAGTCGAACAGAGCCGCCCGGTCCGGGGTGAGGGCGTAGAGCTCCCGGGTGAGACTGAGCATGTTGACGGTGTTGCAGCTCTCGCAGGTGTCCTGGTTCAGGTAGGCGGCGATGGCGTTGGGAGCGCGGAAGTGCTCTGCCTGGCTGTTGCCGCCGATCGCGTAGGTGTGGGTGCCGACGCAGATGTTCCAGGCGTTGGTCGCGATGTCCCGGTAGCGCGTGGTGCCGGTGGCCTTGTACTCACGGGCGGCGCCGATCCACTTCGGTACCTGGGTGTTGGCGTGCAGCCCGCTGAGTGCGTCCGTGCCGGCCGCCAGCGGGTCGAACACCGTGGCGTGGTCGAACCGCTTGGCCACGGTCAGCCAGCGGTCGTCCCCCGTCTGCTGGTAGAGGTCGGTCAGTACGGTGTTCATACCGCCGAACTCCGTGCCGAGCATGGCCTGTGTCTGCGCCGTGGTGAGCCGGCCGGTGCGCGTGTCGACCCAGCCCGCCAGGGCCAGCAGTACGCTGCGGGCCTGGGTGCTGCCGACGTAGCGCCACACGTCCAACAGGCCGGCGAGGGTCTTGTGGATCGTGTAGTACGGCACGTTGCCGTTGCTCAGGGTTCGTGCTTCCAGGGCGGTGATGTCGGACTCGGGGTAGCCGGAGAGATATCCGGTGCCGAAGCCGACGGCGCCGTTGTTGGCCTGGCACTTGGCCAGTTCCGCGACCATGTACGCCGCCTTGTCCCGGCACACGGTGTCCCCGGTCACGGCGTACAGCTGGGCCCAGGCGGTGAGGAAGTGCCCCTGGACGTGGCTGCGGAAGGGGAACGACGGCGCGTCCCAGCCGCCGTTCGCGGTGGCGCCGCCCGTGGACAGACCGTGGTTGGCGCGGAAGACGTACAGCAGACGGTCCGCGTCGACGAACCGCAGGTAGCTGCTGGTGCGGTTCTGGTTGTCCAGCCACCGGCTCGCGGTCAGCCGGATCTGGCCGAAGTCGAAGGGGTGTGCCAGCACCCCGATGTCCGCGCGGGCCGGAGGTACGACGGCGGCGCGCGCGGGGGCACTGCCGAGCAGGGGCCCGGCGGAGGAGGCGACGACTGTGGCCCCGGCCACCTGCAGGAGGCGGCGTCTGCTGACGGAGGAAGACATCGTGTGCCCTTTCCATGACGGGGGGAGACTCTGGTCGGTGGTTCGGACGACGCGGAAGGACCGGTCGGCGTACGAGGGCGGGTGCCTTCCCCCTGGCTGGAGGGCCGGGCCCCGCTCCCGTCGCTGTCCTGTTCCTGGTTGCGGGGAGGTTCTTTGCCCGGGCCGTCGCCACGACCGGCGGCGGGTTGTGAGCCGCCGAGGTGGCACGCGAGGTGAGCGCGGTGTCCGGCGTTTTTTCGGTGACGGCCGACGCGAGCGCCGGGTCCCGGGCGGGGCACGCTCCGGCGACCACGCAGGGGCGGTTGCCCGGTCAGGGGCTGGTCAGTTCGAACCGGGTGACCTTGACCGAGCCGCCGAGCGCCTGGGTGGCGTAGTTGAAGATGGCGTACCGGTAGCCCATGAAGAACCGCCACTCGTTGCCCATCGTGAACGCGGGCCCGAGACGGACGAAGGTGGTGCCGTCCGTGCTGTAGGAGAAAGTTCCCGGTCGGGCCGCGCCGGGGCGGATGTCCGCGTCCGCGCGCAGCCAGACGCGGCCTCCCGAGATGTCGGCGCTCGCGACCTCGGTGCCGGTGCCGGTGGTGTTGTAGCTGCTGTCCATGGTCAGGCCGTTCACCATCACCACCCGCGTCGCGCCGCTGTCGCGCTTGACGCCGATCCAGGCGGAGGAGTTGCGCAGCAGCGCGAGCCCGGCTCGGTCGCCGTCCTTCATGGCCGAGTGGTCGAGCTGGATCGTCGCGGTGGACGTGGGGCCCTGGATGCGGTGGGTGAGGGTGTTCCGGGCCCAGTACAGGTCGTCCGTGACGGTGGCGGTCCGGAGGGTGAGGCCGTTGTTGACGGACCACCTGCTGTTGTCGGGGTTGTGGTTCCACTCCCACTTCGGTGTGAGGGCCGTCCCGGCGAAGGTGTCGACGCCGGTCAGCGGGGTGACCTGGCGGGGCGGGGCCGGGACGGCGGGGGTGGGGTAGGAGGCGCCCCAGGCGTTGCTGACGAGTTGTACGGTCGGCCAGCCGTCCGAGGTCCAGGTGATGGGGGCGAGGACGGGGATGCGGCCGCCGGGGTAGGCGTCGACGAAGGCCATGTAGTACCAGGCACCGTTCTGGGTCTGGACGAGTCCGCCCTGGTGCGGGACACCGCCGCCGGAGACCGGTCCGGGCAGGTCGAGCAGAACCTGCCGCAGGGTGTAGGGCCCGAAGGGGCCGCTGGTGGACTTCAGGACGTACTGCCCGTTCGCCGGACGGGTGAGAAAGATGTAGTGGTTGCCGTTGATCTTGTAGAAGCGGGAGCCCTCAAGGGCCCCGACACTCGAGGGCGTGGTGAAGACCTGCTGGGTCCGGACCTGACTGCGTCCGTCCGCGGAGAGTTGGGCGACGTTGATGGTCGTGTTGCCGTAGGCCACGTACATGGTGTCGTCATCGTCGATGAGCAGGCCCGCGTCGTAGTAGGCGTTGTCGATCGTTGTGAGCCTGCTCCAGGTGCCGTCGACGGACGTCGCGGTGTAAATGTACGTCTTGGAGAAGTCGATCTGCCCCAGCCAGTAGAACGTCTTGTTGCTCGGGCGGTAGTTGAGGGACGAGGCCCAGACGCCCCTGACATAGCCCCGCGCGCCGTTCAGGTCGTACTTCGCGCCGAAGTCCAGCGTCGGCACGGAGTGACCGGCGAACTCCCAGTTGACCAGGTCGTAACTGCGCAGGACGGGTGCCCCCGGCGAGTAGTGCATCGTGGAGGCCGAGCAGTAGTAGGTGTTGCCGACCCGGATGATGTCGATGTCCGCGAAGTCCTGCCAGATCACCGGGTTGGTGTAGGAGGCGGCGACGGCCTCGGGACTCGCCGCGGTGGGCGTGGACGCTGCCGCGCGTGCTCCGGAGGCGGCAGGCACCGAGGCCCCGGCCAACAGACCGGTGACCGTGGTCAGCGCTGTGCGGCGACTGTGCTCTTGGTTGAGCCATGACATGGGCGATCGCTCTCCTTCGTGTGACGGGACCGGACGTCAGCGGGTGACGGTGGTACCCGACGAGGTGCGTTGCGTCAGGGGGGAGATGCCGGGGCGTCGGTTCCCCGGCGCACAGACCTCGGGTGTCGCGCGTGGCAGTGGGCCGGGCCAGGGTCATGGACCGATCACCTGGGGGCTCCCGCCGGATGGTGGGGACACCCGGCTGCCGTGACAGGGCAGGGGCGCCCAGCCGCCAGGGAAGCTGGGAACCGTCTGGTCGTTGCTGTTGCTGTGCCGCTGCCGTTGCCGTTGCCGTTGCGGACGAGTACGCCGTGGCTGATGTCCTCAGGACGGTCAGGGCTGCACGGCGGAGGCGCGGACGAAGACGTGGTGTGTCCGCAGGCATACGGACTCCATGGGCGGTCGGGGCCCGCCGTACGACCACCATGCGCGTCGTCGTGCGTCCGGCGTGGTGGCGCGTGGGAGGGCCTTGCCGATGCTGATGATGCGGGTGCTGTCGTGCCTGGGTCGTGCCGCGTGCCCGGATCGACCCGACGGTCATGTTCGATATCACGACCATCGACCGGCCCGTCGGTCGCCATGGATACTAGAAGGCTCGGAGGGAACGTCAATACCTCTCGCACCGAACGTCTCGACCGCACCCGTCCGCGCTCGCCAGGGGTGCGGCATCCCGTGCTCGGAGATGACGGACGACGACCGCCTCGGCGATCTCCTCCGCGGCCTACTGCCCTGCCCGCGTTCGGACGTCACCGTCACAGTGCTCGCCCGGAACACATGGGTGATCGTCCCGTTCCACGGGGTGGGCGACGGGAAGGAGAAGGCGGAAAGTACAGCCCGGGCCGGGAAGGGTGTCCAGTTCCAGCCGACCGCCATGGTTCGCGGCGATGGCCGACGCGATGGCGAGGCCGAGGCCGGACCCCGCTTCGGCCTCCGTGCCGGGGCCTGCGGCGGCTCGGTAGAACCGGTCGAAGACGTGGGGCGCCTCGTCGGGTCCGATGCCGGGGCCGCCGTCGGAGACCTCGACCACGCAGACCGGGACGCCCGGCGGCAACGGAGGACAGACGCTGCTCCGTCCGGGGCGGTCCGTGCCCATGGCTCCCGCGTCGGTCCGCGTGGTGCCGACCCCGACCCCGACACGGACCCAGGTCCCGGCGGGGGTGTGGACACAGGCGTTGGCCAAGAGGTTTTCCATCACCTGAGCGAGCTGGTGCGGATCGCCGAGTGTCTCCACGACGGCGAGCTCGCCGTCCTGGCCGGCCTCGTGACCGTCGCCCACCGGCTCCAGGCCGACGCGGTGGCCGCAATGACGTACGGCCGCGGTCGTCACCGCGTCGGCGGCCAGGGCGAGCATGTCGACGGTCTCCCGTTTGAGCCGTGGCGCGTCGCCGAGCTTGGCGAGCGTGAACAGATCGCCCACCATGCGCGTCATACGGTCGGTGTTGTGCGCGATCTGCTCGTACGCCTCGGTGCGCCGCCGGTCGCTCATCCCGGGCTCGTGGAGGAGGAGTTCCGCGAAGCCCTGGATCGAGGTGAGCGGCGTGCGCAGTTCGTGGCCGGAGTCGGTCATGAAGCGGCTCAGACGGGTCTCGGACGCCTCGGCACGTCGCAGGGCGGCGCGCAATCGGTCGAGCATGGTGTTCAGCGCGAGACCGAGGCGGCCGACCTCGGTGTTCGGGTCGAGTGCGGGAACACCGAGGTCCAGAGCACCGTCCGTGATGCGCTGCGCCGCGTGCTCGATCCTGGTGAGCGGTCGCAGGCCGAGACGGACCGCGGCGTTGCTCAGCAGGACGACACCGAGGGCGACACCCGCGTCCAGCACGAGGCCGAACCAGAGGAGTGTGGTGGTTGCGCCGTCCACGGTGTCGAGGGGGAGCGCCACCACGGCGCGCATGTTCCGGGGCCCGGAGTCGGTCACGAGCCGCCAACTCCGTTCCCGGTTCCCGGTGTCGGCCCGTACTGTGACGGGCTCGTTGTCGGCCGACTGCAGACCGGCGTCCGTCTCCGGCAGGGGAGGGCCCGGCCCGTCGCCGAGGGAGTCCGCGAGCAAGAGGCCGTCGGTGCCGTAGAAGTACACGTGGTAGTCCGAGGGCAGACCGTCGTCGGGGTCGGGATGCCGCAGCGCTCCGGTGTCGGCGATCTGCAGGTACACGTGGGCGGGGGGACGGAAGTCGAGGAGCCGGTCGTCGATCTGGTCGATGAGCCAGGACCGCAGCGCGATCAGCCCGGCGATCTGGCACACGAGCACCGCAGCCGCGGCCGGCAGGCAGGCCATCCAGATGAGGCGTCCGCGCAGGGAGCGAGGTCGCGACGGTCGCAGCCGCATTCTCACGGGGCGGCCGTCCCGGCTCCCTGGCGGGGCAGGCGCAGGCAGTAGCCGACCCCTCGGACGGTGTGGATCAGAGCGGGCGGTGTCTGGTCGATCTTGCGGCGGAGATTCTTCACGTACGTGTCGACGATGCGGGTGTCGCCCGCGAAGTCGTACTTCCACACCAGCCGTAGGATCTCGGCCTTCTCCAGCACACGCTCGGGGTGGGACAGCAGACAGGTAAGCAGCCGGAACTCGGTGGGGGACAGTTTCAAAGGCCGGTCGGCACGCTGTACGTCGTGTGTGCCCTCGTCCAGGATCAGATCGGCATAGCGCAACTCTCGCCGAGGGCTCCACGCGGACGCGGGGGCGCTGCCCCGGCGCAGGATGGCCCGGATCCGCAGCAGTACCTCCTGTACATGGAAGGGCTTGGTCACGTAGTCGTCACCGCCGGAGCTGAGCCCGACGATCCGGTCCTCTACCTCGCCTCGGGCGGTGAGGAACAGGACAGGGGTGTACGCACCCAGCGTCCGTAACTCCCGGGTCAGCACGAAGCCGTCGGTGTCCGGGAGCATCACGTCCATCAGAATGAGGTCCGGGCTGCGGCGGCCCGCTTCGAACATGGCCTCCTGCCCGGTACCGGCGAGCACCACCGCGTAACCCGCGGCGCGCAGGGCGGACGTGAGCAGGGCGCGGATACCCGGGTCGTCCTCCACGACCAGAACGGTGTGGCGGGCACCGGGCGTCGACGGGGCGGCATCGTTCTGGCTCACGGCTCCGACTCACCTCGGACATGTGGGCAGACCGGGCCCGAGGGCCTGGTCTGGGACGGAGGCGCGATGCTATCCACGGTTTCTGTGCGGGGCATGAGCGAGGGGCCCTCGCTCCCTGAACGCCCGATGAGATCGCGTCAGGTGCAAGGACCCCGGAGGTCCCGAAGGTGACGTGGGCCGGCGTCCCGGGCGGGAATGACAGACGGGAAGCCCGGGACGCCGGTGTCTCAGCCGGTCACCTGCGTGTCCTTGGCGAGCGCCTCGGTCCGCTGGGTGACGGTCTGTTCGAGGGTCGATGCCGCGGTGCCGAGGTCTTCGCTGTCGGCTCCGGCGGCGCGGGCCTCCTCGGAGATGGTCTGCAGCGCGTCCGCGGCGGTTCCCGATCCGTAGAGCTTCTGGTAGAGCGACCGGTAGGCGTTCTTGTAGACATCGTCCAAGGAGTCGGACTCCAGGAACCGTTCCTTCAGGATGTGTCCCGAAGAGAATCCGCCTCCGCCGGCGCGGTCCTGGCCTTCCCCGCCCCCGTTCTGGCCGCCGCCTGCGGCTGCGCCGGGCATTCCCTGGGGAGCACCGGAGGGCATGCCCTGGGGCGCTCCGCCCGCCGCGCCGTCCTGTCCGGCCTCCGGTGCCGTGCCGTTCCCCGCGGAGGCGCCCTGCTCGCCGTTGCCTCCTCTGCCTCCTCCGATGCTGAAGGTTTCGTCCGGCCCTGCTGTGGCGTCTCCGCTGAAGGTGAGATTGTAGTCCCAGCCGAGGACGGAGAACTTTTTGGTGTCCAGGTCGTACCACAGCAGGTAGTTCTTGCCAGGGCCGGCCATGTCGTCGCCGTTCATCAGGAGGTTCTGCATGGCGACGTAGTTGGCCAACGACTCGACGTCGACGTACGCGTCGAGATCCCGCGCGAACTCCTCGTCGGAGGCGCTGTTGACCCACTTGACGAGCCGCATGACCGGTTCGAGGTCCTGGCTGCCCTTCTT
Source organism: Streptomyces sp. T028 (assembly GCF_048159505.1). NCBI lineage: Bacteria > Bacillati > Actinomycetota > Actinomycetes > Kitasatosporales > Streptomycetaceae > Streptomyces > Streptomyces sp. T028. The sequence continues at coordinate 23,733 of NZ_JBLRVZ010000013.1, read as the reverse complement.
GTTCAGCTGCTTGAACGACGACTCGTAGTCGGTCGGGTCATCGCCGGTGTAGGCGAAGCTGCCTCCGGCCTTCGCCTTGTAGAGCACTCCGTTGCCCAGGTCCTCGGCGTAGTCCGTGTCGGGGCTCTCCACCATCAGGCGGGTGACGGCCGGCCGGTTGTTCACCTGCACGGATGTGAAGCCGAACTGCTCGGCCGTCTGGCCGCTCTCCTCGGTCAGCGACAGCGAGAGCGCCTCGTTCAGCGGCACCTGCGCGTCGCTGCCCGGCCTGAGTGAGATCTCCCGCTCACCCTGGTAGGCACGCCCCTCGACATATTCGTCGATCTTGATGAGCCACGGGAGTTCCTCGGGCTTGTCCTCGGACAGGTTGTACGACACCATGCCGCCACCCATGCCGCCGCCGTCCGCGTTCCGGGCGCCGTCCTGACCGCCCGTTCCGTTCGTCGCTTCCCCCGATGCACCAGCGTCGGCCTCACCGGCGCCTTGCGGAGCGCCCTGCGCGGCATTCGGCATGGTCCGGCCGCCACCGGCCATGCCCGAAGTGCCACGCAGGGACATCAGTGTGGAGTTCCCCTTCAACCGGATTCCGACGTCCTCCAGATGGACCCCGTCGATGGTGAGGTCGGCCTGTATGTAGTCCTTGGTGCCCTCGTCGCGGAACTCCTCCATCACCTTCTCGAACCTGCTCTGGTCGTAGGTGAGCTGGATCGAGTGGGACACCGTCCGGTCGTAGAGGTCCACCGTGCCCTCGACGTTCTCGGTGATGGGGTCGGACTCCACCTGCGACGCGGAGGTGACGTAGGGAGAGACACGCGCGTCGCCGAGGAAGTACACCATCGACGCGAGCCCGACGCTCAGGGCGGCGGCCGGCCTCCAGTGGTGGCGCAGGCGGACCGGCAGCCGGTCCCGGAGCCGTCGCCCGGGCCTCCTCGGACGGACCGCCATCACAGGTCGGTCGTGTCGTAGCCGGTCAGGACCGTCACGCGCTGCCCGGACGTGCGTGACTGGAGGGCCGAGACCAGGTCGCCCGGCTCGGTGCCCTTCTTCATGCGGACGGTGTAGAACACCTCGGTCAGTGCCCCGCCCCGAATCGTCTCGGTGCTCACCAACTCGAACTCGCTGGTGTACTTGATCAGCACGTCCGTGATGGCGGGGGTGTGGTTCTCCCCGGCCGGGACCTGGACCTTGACGACCTGCCGCTGGACGTTGAGCGCGAACCAGTTGAACTTGAACATGACGATGACGACGGTGCAGATGACCACCGCGCCGACGGCGGCCAGGGTGTAGAAGCGGGCTCCGCAGGCCATGCCGATCGCCATCGCCAGGAAGACGAAGCCCACGTCCCTGGTTTCCTTGATCGCGTTTCGGAAGCGGATCACGGACAACGCGCCGACCAGTGAGAATGCCCGGGCCAGGTTCGATCCGACCACGAGCATGATCAATGCGACGATCATGCCGACGATGACAAGGGTCTGGACGTAGGACTGGCTGTAGGAGACGTTGCGGTGCGTGTAGCGGTAGGCGTATCCGATCGCCGTGCTCAGGATGAACGACAGCGCCATGGCCGCCACCACGTCGGCCACACTGAACGTGCCGCTGAGTTCCTGTAGTTCGAAGTTCACTGTGCTCCTGCCTTCATCGGCGCGCCCGGCGCCGGCCGCTGGTGTTGCGGCGGTTGTCCTGTGGGGGTGGGGGGCGGGTAGTCCGCCTCGTTGACGTGGAAGACCGACCGGGGTGCCAGGCCGAAGGCCTCGACGGACTGCACGTACTTGGATATCCGGACGAGGTTCAGATTCCGGCGGGCCGCGAGATCCGTGATCCAGTGCGGAGTGCGCTCGTTCACCTTGATCTCCATCACTGACAGGTGCGCAGGGATGGTGAACCGGTTCTCGGGCGTGGGGATGCCGAAGTGGAAGTCCCGGTCCCGGCCACGGACGCGCCGGTCGAAGGTCACGCGCAGCCCGGTGTCCGCGTCGCGTCCCACCAGGGCTTCACGCTGGTAGCCGGTGATCGCGGTGGGTTGGAGGTTCAGCCGCACGATCAGCTCCAGCACCTCCTGGATGAACGCGCTCTCCCCCGGGGAGTGCTTCACCATCTCCTTGCCGTCGCACAGTCGGCGGGCGACCTGATAGGGGAGGGTGATGCGACGCTTTTGCGTGACCCGGTTGACCCGCTGCTTGATCTCCACGCACACCGGTGACTCGTCGGTCACGCCGTCGAGGTCGCCGTAGTGGCGGATGCGCAGCTTGCGGCGGAACTTCAGCCCCTCGATCTTCTCCCAGTAGAAGCGCAGCTGCGGGGTGTCGTAGTACAGGCTCCACACTCCGTAGCCGCCGACCGGACTGTGCAGGTCACGGTCCATCCGCTCGGCCAGTTCGTCCCGGATCTCGGCCGCCTGTTCGACCGGTACGAGATATTTCAGTTCGAACCGGTTGAACGCGTGCAGCCGACTGGCCACGTGCAGCGGAGCCATTGCCTCGTGTTGGCCGGTGTTGCTCTCGCCTTCGTCCGCCCGAGCCCCACGGGCCCGTGCGTGCCTGGGCGCGGCTGCTTTCGACCGGAACACCATGTGTCTCCTTGCTCTCCGTGCGGACCAGCCAGCGACGCATACGCAACCAGCGGCTCCTGAAGGGCCGATGAGAATGACGGGTGTATTTCAGGAGTCTTTTGGATGGCCCTGAGGTGAACGACCGGGGGTCCCCGCTCGGGAGTCCGGCCGAGCTCGCGTTGGTCTCCGCCGTACCGTGCTGGTCGAGGAGACCACCGCCCACCCGCCTGGAGAAGGTCACCGGACCGGCGGACAAGCCCCGGCTGGTCCTGCAGTCGCGCAAACGCCACGTCGCAGGCCCCACCGCCGAGACCCTGACCAAGGCTGCGGCCGCCGCGCTCATCAGGAACTTGCCGCCGACCTCCTGGCCGGCGAGAACCGCCTCCAGACCCTGGGCGGCCCTCATCTGCCGCGAATCCCTTCATGGCTCCAGACATGGGATGCTTCAGGGAAGAGAAATGGAATAAAAGGGATGTTATGGGTCTGGTGTTGAAGTTGAAGCGCTTTTCATCCCAGCAAGATGGTTGACACAGTCCGGTTACATGCAAGAAATTCATGCCTGACATCCGGCGACGCCCGCCCGTGGCCGAGGTGGCATACCGCGTCGGCTCGAAGTCGTCGACACCGCGGTGCTGCCAGCCGTTCGCAGGGCGGCTCCCCACACTTCGTGGATCGGGAGGGTTCACCCCACGGCATCACCGCACTCCGGCGGGCCCATCCCTGTCCACCCCATGAACCGAAGCTTCCGAGGCGCGACCCTCGGTGCCGGACACCGCGCACTTCTGAAACCAGGAGCCAGAACATGCCGTCAGGAAGCCCGTCCCGCCGTTCCGTCCTGACCGTCGGCGGCGTCACCGCCGCCGCGGCGGCGCTGCCCACGCTCTCCGCCTCCCCGGCCGCAGCCGCCGACAAGCCCGGGACCGCGCTGAGAAGACTGGTGGACATGCGGTTCGGCATGTTCAACCACTTCAACATGGGGACGTTCACCGACGAGGAGTGGGCCGCGCCCAACCAGAACCCCGCCCTCTTCGCCCCGTCCCAGGTGGACTGCGCGCAGTGGGCCGAAGCAGCCAAGGCAGCGCGGATGAGCTACGGCGTGCTCACCACGAAGCATCACGACGGCTTCTGCCTCTGGCCGACGAAGTACAACGACTACAACGTCGCCAACAGCGGCTACCGACGGGACATCGTCGAGCAGTATGTGAAGGCCTTCCGGGCGGAGGGGCTCCGTGTCGGCCTGTACTTCTCGATCTGGGACCGGTCGTACAACGTCCAGGGGTACGACACCCGGCACGGGGTGGGGGCGGACCAGACCATCGTGCCCGGTGACCTCACGTACATGCTCAACCAGATCACCGAACTGCTGACCGACTACGGCACCATCGACATGTTCGTCACCGACGGCTACGGCTGGCAGATGGGACAGCAGGCCGTCTCGTACCAGCGGATCCGCGAGCACGTGAAGTCCCTCCAGCCGGACATCGTCATGATCGACCACGGCGGACTGTCGGTTCCGTTCCTCGGCGACGCCATCTACTTCGAGGAGCCCCTGGGCATCACGGCGCCGGAGGGGAACACAAACGCCGCCCTGCAGGGGCAGACGATCAGCGACGGATGGTTCTGGCACCCCTCGACGCCGACCACCGACCCCATCAGCAAGGCGTCGATCCTGTCCCATCTGGTCGACCTGGAGCCCAAGTACACCTCGTTCATCCTCAACTGCCCGCCCAACCGCGACGGCAGACTCGACGACAACATCGTGAAGAGACTGGCCGAAGTGGGATCCGCCTGGCGGCCCGACAAGTCCCGCCCGCCGCTGCCCGCGCAACTTCCGCGCGCCGAGCACCCGGTGACACCGGTCAGTGCCTACGCCACCGGTTTCCATGACGGCGAGGGCCCGATGAACGCGATCGACGGGCTCAGCGACAGGAACTTCGAGACCTGCTGGTCGACGTGGAGCCTGGACCTGCCGCACTCGATCACCATCGACCTCGGCGGGGTGTGGAGCAACGTGTCCACGCTCGAGTACCTGCCCAAGCAGTGGGGCCGCAACAACACGAGCGACGGCGACATCATCTCGTACAAGGTATCCACCAGTACCGACGGCACCCGCTTCACGGCAGTGGGGGGCGGTATCTGGGGCGGCAGCCGGGCCCTGAAGGTCGTGGAATGGAGTCCGCGCAACGTGGGGTACGTGCGGATCGAGGCCGTGGAGGGCACGGGCGGCTACGCCAATATGGGCGGGGTGCGGATCGGCGGCAGGAGGAAGAAGCCCACCCTGGTGTCGCGTGTGCTGCCGGGCAACTCGACCGTGTACCAGCTGGTGAACCGCGCCAGTGGCAAGGTGGCCGACGTGCTCGCCGACGGCACCGCCAACGGTACCGAAGTGCGCCAGCAGCCCTGGCGGAACCAGGCGAACCAGAAGTGGACCTTCGTCTCCACCGGCGACGGCTACTACACCATCCGGGGGGTGAGCAGCGGCAAGGTCCTGGAGGTGGGCGGACTCTCGCGGGTGAACGGCGGCAAGGCAGGCATCTGGTCGGACGACAGTGTGCCGCAGCAGCACTGGGCGGTGACGCCGACCGGCGACGGCTACTTCTTCCTCACCAACAGGCTCTCCGGGCTCGCCCTCAACGTCGACAACGGATCGACGGCGGACGGTGCGGCCGTCAACCAGTGGACCTACACCCGGGCAGAGCGGCAACAGTGGCGGATCGTGTCCGTGTGACCGATTCCGTCCCCGTCCGTGTCACGTGTCACGTGTCACGTGTCACGTCCGGGTCAGGTTTCCGCACATGCGGCTCGGGTGTGTCCGGTGGGGCGCGAACGAAGTGGATCCCGGAGCCTGCGGGGACGACATCCCCGCACCGCTCGTCAGGTCGTCCGGCTTCTCTCGGCGGTCCGGCAACTGCTGTGCCTCGGCGAGGTCCCGCCGAGGCGCTTGGGTGCCTAGCCACCCTCTACGGGCTCCCCGAGGCTTCCCTCGGGGAGCCCGACGCACATCCGTCAGCCTCGCCCGGCACGGGTACGCCGGCTTCCAGCAGCCCGGCTGTGCGCAGCTCGTGCCACAGGGCGTCGGGCACAGGCCGACGGAACTGCTCGACGGCATCCAGGACCTGCTCCCCGCTGCGCAGTCCGATCAGCACCGCGGCGACAGCCGGGTGCCCGAGGGGGAAACGCGCGGCGGCTGCCCTCAGCGGTACTCCGTGCCGCTCGCAGAGCTCCTGGAGCCGCAGTGCGTGCCGCAGCAGTCCGTCCGGCACGGGCGCGTAGTCGTAGGTGATGCCGGGCGACGGGGACGCCAGCAGGCCGGAGTTGAAGACGCCCCCGACGACGACCGAGGTGCCGCGCCGGTGGGCCTCTGGCAGCAGGTCCGCGAGGCCGCTCTGGTCGATCAGGGAGTACCGGCCCGCCAGTAGCACGACGTCGATGTCGGTCTCGCGGACGAAGTGGGTGGGGACGGCGGTCTGGTTCATGCCGATGCCGATGGCCTTCACCAGTCCCTCGGTGCGCAGGCGCTCCAGCGCCGGGTACGCCTCGGTGAGGGCCTGCTCGGTGTGCTGGTCGGGGTCGTGCAGGTAGACGGTGTCCACGTGATCCAGGCCCAGTCGTTCCAGGCTGGCCTCGAGGCTGCGCCGTACGCCCTCGGCACTGAAGTCCCACACCCGTCGGTGGGTCGCGGGTACGGCGAAGCCGTTGGCGAGGTCGTCGCCGACCGCGTCGGCCAGGGGTTCCAGGACGCGGCCGACCTTGGTGGAGACGGTGTACTCCTGGCGGGGCCGGTCGCGGAGTGCGGCACCGAGGCGGCGCTCCGAGAGCCCGAGCCCGTAGTGGGGGGCGGTGTCGAAGGAGCGGATGCCCGACTCCCAGGCCGCGGCAAGGGCTTCGTCGGCCTCCTGGTTGGTCACCGGGGTGAACAGGTTGCCGATTCCGGCGGCGCCGAAGGACAGTTCGCCGACCCAGGTGTCGCTGTGGCCGATCCGTCTGCGCCTGATCTGTCTCGTCTGTGTCATGACAGATCCTTCAGTTTCCGGCCGACCGCAGCCGCAGACCCGCCATGCCGCCGTCGACGGCCAGCGCGACCCCGGTGATGGAGGCGGCGGCGGGGCTTGCCAGGTAGGCGATGGACGCGGCGACCTCACGAGCGGAGACCAGGCGTCCGGTGGGCTGACGGGCGTTCAGGGCGGCACGCTCCGCCGCCGGGTCGGCCGCCGAGTCGAGGAGGCGGCCGACCCACGGGGTGTCGACGGTGCCCGGATTGACGCAGTTGACCCGGATGTCCTCCCGGACGTGGTCAGCGGCCATCGCCAGGGTGAGCGACAGCACCGCGCCCTTGCTCGCGGAGTACAGGGCGCGCTGCGGAAGGCCGGCGGTGGCCACGATGGAGCAGGTGTTGACGATGGCCGCGTGCCGCGACCGGCGCAGATGGGGGAGGGCGGCACGGGTCGTGCGGACGACGCCCAGCACGTTGACGTCCAGGACCCGCTGCCACTGCTCGTCCGGGTTGCCCTCCACGGTTCCGGTTGCGCCGATGCCCGCGTTGTTGACGAGGATGTCGATCCCGCCCATGGCTGCGGCCGCGGCTTCCACCGCCGTACGCACCGACACGTCGTCGCTCACGTCGGCCCGGAACCCATGGACGGCGTCGCCAGGTTCGAGGTCCAGCACGGCGACCATCGCGCCGCGTCCGCTGAGTTCCTCGACCGTGGCGCGTCCGATGCCGGAGGCTCCGCCGGTGACGATCGCCCGCAGTCCGTCGAAGTCGCTCATGCGCGAACCCCCTTGTCTGCGGCGGTGACGGTGCCTGGCGCTCTGTACGCGATGGGACGGCCGGGTCCGTTGGGAATGCTGGTCGGCGCGGTCATGGAGTCCTCCCTCTCACGCCCGGGCGAAGGTCTGGCGCTGGGTGCCCAGGCCGTCCACGCTCAGTTCGACGACGTCGCCGGGACGCAGGAACGGTGTGCCGGGCAGGCCGAGGGCGACGCCTGCGGGGGTGCCGGTGTTGATCACGTCGCCGGGCTCCAAGACCATGTACTGACTCAGGTACCAGACGATGTACGCCACGTCGAAGATCATGTTCTTGGTGTTGCCGTCCTGGTGCTGCTCCCCGTTGACGGACAGCCGTAGGCCCAGCGCCTGAGGGTCGGTGATCTCGTCGGCGGTGACCAGCCAGGGGCCGAGCGGGTTGAAGGTCTCGCACGACTTGCCCAGGTCCCACTGACCCGAGTACTCCAGCTGGAACTCACGCTCGGAGACATCGTGGCTGATCGCGTACCCGGCGATGACGTCCGCAGATTCCCGAGGAGAGTCCAGATAGCGGGCGGGCCGACCGATCACGACCGCCAGCTCCACCTCCCAGTCCGTCTTGACTGAATTCCGAGGGATGAGGACCTGGTCGTAGGGGCCGACCACGGTGGACGGGGCCTTCATGAACACCACCGGGCGAGGAGGGATCGGCGCGCCGGTCTCCTCGGCGTGGTCGCGGTAGTTCAGCCCGATACAGATGATCTTGCCGGGCCGGGCGATCGGTGCGCCGGTACGCAGCCCGGTGATGTCGATCTCCGGCAGCACGCCGGCGGCCAGGGCCTCTCGTACCCGGGCCGTCCCGTCCGCGGCGAGGAAGGTCGCGTCGATGTCGTCCGTCAGGGACGTCAGAGCGTATGCCCGGCCGTCCGGTCCCGCGACGGCGGGTGTCTCCTGGCCGGGCGGGCCGACGCGCAGGAACTTCACAGGGTACCTCCAGGGCGTCCGGGGACTGCCTCGGGACGGGATGGGGATGAGGGGGGCGGACTCGGTCCGGGTGGGAGGGGAAGGCGAGGCCGGGCTCGCCTTCCGGGCCGACGGCCGTACGGCTCACCGCAGGCGCGCTGATGGTCAGCGGACGGTGGCGGAGCGGATCCGTTCCAGCGCCGCCTGGAGGTGGGCGGTCATCGCGGCTTCGGCCGCGTCGGCGTCGCCCCGTGCGATCGCCTCGGCGATGGCGCGGTGTTCCTGCCAGGCCAGTTCGGTGGCGCCAGCCTGGTGGTAGGCGTGGAACTGGCGCAGCTTGGGGGCGAGCCGGCCCAGCACGTCCCCGAGGACTACGTTCCCGGAGGCGTCGGCGACCAGGCCGTGGAAGGTGAGGTCCTGGTCCTGCACGCCGGCGTACTCGTGGTAGGACAGCGCGTCGGGGGGTGAGGGAGGTGCGCCGCACATCGCGTCGAGCCGGTCGAGCTGTTCGGCGGTTGCGTGCGTGGCTGCCTGCCCGGCCGCCCAGGGTTCCAGACGGAGCCGTACGGCGTAGAGGCTCTGCAGCGTGCCGTGGTCCAGCAGGTCGCCCACCACGTAGCCCTGACGCGGCCGCTTGGCCACCAGGCCCTCGGCCTCCAGCAGGGAGAGCGCCTCGCGCACCGGTGTCGGGGAGACCCCGAACCGCTGCGCGAGGTCGGAGACGAGCAGCCTGTCGCCCGGCAGGAGTTCCCGCTCCAGCAGGAGTCGGCGCAGCGCGTCACGGACCTCGTCCGCGACTCGGGGCCTGCGTGTGATCTGCTCGGTGTCTCGCTGGTTGACCGGCTGTGTCATGGACTCTTCGCTCTTCTGGATCCGCGGCGCACCGGTGTGCGGCGCGACCGTTCGCGACCACAATAGATTCCGGATTTGGGATTTCCAAGGGGTGCCTGTCCGGCTCGGGCGGTCATTCCTTGGAGGCACCCGCGAGCATGCCGGAGACCAAGGAGCGCTGCGAGAAGAGGAACACCAGCAGCACGGGGAGGATCGTCAGGAGGGCGGCGAGGGCGAGTTCGGGGCGGCCCATGCCGCTCGCGGCCGCCGGATAGACGATCTGGGAGGAGGCCAGCAGATTGCTCAGGCCCACCTGGGCCGGGTACTGCGAGCTGGACGGCAGCATCACGAACGGCAGGAAGAAGTTGTTCCAGCTGCCGACGAAGCTGAAGAAGCCGACCAGCGCGATCACCGGCCGGGCCAGCGGCAGCGCGATCCGGGTGAACACCTGCCACTCGCCGCAGCCGTCCAGGCGGGCCGCCGCGAGGACGTCCGCCGGGATGGTCGACGAGAAGTAGATGTAGGTGAGGTAGACCCCGAAGGGGAAGAACGAGAGCGGCATGACCACCGACCAGATCGTCCCGGTCAGATGGACGGCGTCGACCTCCAGGTAGATGGGGAGTACGAGGACCGACGCGGGCATGATCATCACGATCAGCGTGATGGTCAGGAGCAGCTTGCGGCCGACGAACTGTGTCAGCGCGAGGGCGTAGCCCGCGGGGACCGAGGTCACCAGGGTCAGGGCGAGCGCGCCGAACGAGTAGACGGTGGAGTTCCTGATCCAGGTGAGGACGGCCCCGTCCTGGTAGCCGTACAGCTTGTGCCAGGTGCGGGCCAGGCCGGCCGGCGACCCCAGCGCGAAAGGGTGGCCGGTGATGATCTGGGCGTCGGACTTGGTGGGGGCCAGCACCAGCCACACGATCGGCACCGCGAAGAACAGCACGAAACCCGCCGAGCAGAGCCACCACAGACCGCGTGCCGCGGCGGAGCGTGCCGTGGTCCGGCGGCGGCCAGCGGGCGTCGTGGCAGGGGCCGTGGCCGTGGTGCGTGCGGGTGGGGAGTCGATGACGGACACGGGGCATCAGTCCCTCTCGAACAGGCCGCCGCGGAAGACCACGGCCGCCGCGGCGATCACACCGATGAGCAGCAGGTCCACCGACAGGGCGGCGGCGCCGTTGAAGTCGTTGGCCTGGAAGGCGTACTGGAGGCTGAGCTGGTTCAGCGACCAGGAGTCGGAGACCATCCGCTGACTCGCCGTGGTGACCAGCTGCGGCTCCACGAACAGCTGGGTGCCGCCCGCGAAGGCGAGGATGACCATGTAGGTGATCCATTTCCGCAGCATCGGCAGCTGGATCCGCAGCACGGTCTGCAGCACACCGGCGCCGTCCATGCGGGCGGCTTCCAGGAGCTCGGCCGGGATGTTGTTGAGCGCCCCGTACATGACGATGATCCAGCCGCCGGCGCCGGTCCAGAAGGCGATGACGGTGAACACGACCGGCAGGTGCTCCGGCAGGATGACCGTGGGCAGGGAGTCCTGGCCCATGGCCCGCAGGAGGAAACCGGCGGGGCTGACGGCCGGGTCGAGCATGATCAGCCACAGCACCACACTGGCCGCGCCCGCCAGGGCCCCGGGGATGTAGTAGACGAACCGCAGCACCTTGCCGGTACGCGGCATCCGGCCGTGCAGCATCAGGGCCGCGGCCAGGACCAGGACGGTCAGCGAGACCAGCCAGATGGTGACGTACAGCAGCACGTTGCCCAGGGCGGCGGCGAAGCGGTAGTCGGCGAAGGTGCGGGTGAAGTTGCCGAGGCCGACGAGCTGGTGACGGCTGTTCGACAGCGCCAGCCAGATCGCGTACGCGGCCGGCAGGATCCCGAAGGCGATCAGCAGGACGGTGTAGCCGCTGACGAAGAGGTAGCCGGCCCGGCTGGAGAGTCCCGAGCGGGGGCCGGGCGCCCGCCCGCCGCGGGTGCGGCGGGCGGGGTCGGTTGCCAGTCGCATGGTGTCACTTCACCTTGTATCCGAGCGACGCGGCCTTGTCGTTGATCGCCTTCTGCAGATCGGGCAGCAGCGAGGTGATCGTGGCGCCCTGGGTCACCTTCGGCAGGACGGTCGACTTGTACAGCTCGGTCACGTTGAACTCGGTGGTGTCGGTCCAGCCGGGCCAGATCTGGGCGGAGGCCTGCTTGAAGGCGGGGGCCACGTCACCGGCGAAGTACGAGGTGTTCTTCGGGTTCACCAGCCAGGCCTCGGCGGCCTGCTCGTACGCCGGAAGACTCGGGTTGACCACCTGGACGGAGTTGTCGGTGGTCAGCCACTTCACCAGGCCGGCGGCGCCCTTGAGGTTCTTGCTGTGGGAGGAGACGAGCCACACGCCGCCGCCGTAGTCGCCGGTGTAGGTCCGGTCGTCGTCGGACCACTTCAGCGGAGCCGCCGCGGCCATCCGATCGGCGGGGACCTTCAGCGGGCCGGCGAACAGGTACTGGCCGTACCAGGTCGGGCCGGGCATCATCAGCACCTTGTCCGCCTTCGTCTTGGCGAACGAGGCGTCCCAGGGGCTCTCCGCCGTGAGGGAACCGGACGTCAACAGTTTGTCGAGCATCTTGGTCATGCGGGTGCACTTCGGGTCCGAGAGATCGACGTGGATCTCCTTGGGACCGGTGAGCCCCTCGGCCGGGCAGCGGCTGGGCCAGAGGTAGGTGTTCGGGGCGACGTCGACGGAGCCGACCAGGTAGCCCGGGTGCTCCTCGGCGACCTTCTCGCCCAGCTTCTGGTAGTCCTCCCAGGTCGTGGGCACCTGGTACCCCCACTTGGTCATCAGCTTCTTGTCGTACCAGAGCAGGGTCGGGGCCACGTCGTTGCGCAGGCAGTGGACGGTGCCCTTGGAGGTACAGGGGTCGAGTGCGCCCTTGGAAAAACCGGAGATGGTCGCCTCGGGCAGCAGGCCCTTGTTGAGCGGGGCGGCGTAGGGGTGCGCGCCGGTGCTCGTCCAGGAGGCCGTGGTCAGCGAGGTCGAGAAGACGACGTCCGGCCAGCCGCTGCCGGAGCGGTCGAACAGCTGGATCTTGGTGCGCAGGTCGGTGTCCTGGCCGCTGTAGGTGACGAGGTCGATCTTCACGTCGGGGTGCGCCTTGCGGAAGGCCTCCACGGCCGGCTGGCGGGTGGAGTCGGCCCAGACGGTCAGGGTGCTGCCGGGCTCCTGCTTGACGGGCTTGAACGCGGCCGCCTGGGGGGCGGACTGATCCGGGGGCGTGGCGTCGCCGCAGGCGGCGGCGGAGAGGGCGAGCGCGGCGACGAGCACGGCGGCGCGGAGCGGGGTTCTTCTCACGGGTGACCTCGCAGGGAGGGAAGGGACGGTCGGCTCGGGTGGGGGAGGGTGCGTCCGCTCGTGGGGCGATGTCCGGCCCGGTGAGCGGTGGGTCTGGGGGGATTGACGCAAGGGAAGCACGACACCTACCGTCCGACAAGAGATTTGAGATCTGAGATTTCAAATTGAGTTCTGAGGGCAACCGCCGCTCACCCGCCGAAAGGACCCGTACCGTGCGTATCACCAGCGTCGATGTCCATCTCGCAGACCCGAAGGACATCGGACCCCAGTTCAAGTGGCGAGACGGACTGCCCGGCTCGGAGCGCGTCAACACCACCGGTTACCTCGTGATCGGCACCGACGAGGGCATCAGCGGGATCGCACCGGCCGCCCGCGGCGTGATCCTCGCCGACATCGTCGAGCGACGGCTGCGCGAGGAACTCCTCGGCGCCGATGCCCTGATGCGCGAGTTCCTCTGGCACCGGGTGTGGGAGCTCGACCGTGTCGAGGAGATGCCGATCTACGTCCTCGGGGCCGTCGACATCGCCCTGTGGGACATCGCGGCCCAGGCCGCCGGACTGCCCCTGTACCGGCTGCTGGGCGGCTTCCGCCACGCTGTCCCCGCCTACGCCTCCACCGTCACCTTCGACAGCATCGAGCAGTACCTGCACGTCGCCGACCAGTGCCTCGACCTCGGCTACCCGGCCATCAAGTTGCACGCCTGGGGCGACGCCCGGCGCGACGCCCGGCTGGTGACGGCCCTGCGCGAGCACGTCGGCGACGACATCCCGCTGATGTACGACGGCTCGGCCGGCTTCGACCTCGCCGACGCCGTCTACCTCGGCCGGGCCCTCGACGACGCCGGGTACCTCTGGTACGAGGAGCCGATGCGCGAGTTCAACGTCACCGCGCACAAATGGCTCGGCGAGCGGGTGCGTACCCCGCTGCTGGTCGGCGAGTGCTCGGACGGCGCGCACATGAACACCGCCGACTTCATCGCCTCGGGCTGCGCCACCATGGTCCGCACCAGCTGGCACCTGCGCGGCGGCATCACGGGCGCCCTGCGCACGGCCCACCTCGCCGAGGCCTTCCACCTGCGGGCCGAGGTCCACAGCCCGGGCCCGATCAGCGCCCATATCGGCGTGGCCATCCCGAACAACACGTACTACGAGTCGCTGATCGACACCGACCCCGTCCGGCGGGAACCCGCGGTCGGTGCCGACGGCATGGTCCGCCCGCCGCAGGTCGCCGGCATCGGCTATGACGAGAAGGTGTTGCAGACGTGCGGCCTGCCCGCGCGTGGCCAGTAGCGCCGGATCGGGGCGCGGTCCGAGGGGCTGGGGATCGCGGGTGCCGTCGGGCGGGCGGCTCGGAGTAGGCCAGGTCCGGTTCACATAACGGCCAGGGGAACACGGTGACCGGGGGAAGGTCCGCCGGGCCCGGGATGGGCCGAGGCGGTCCTGGTCGACCTGCGGCCGGTCTACAAGGGGGCGGTACCTGCCGACCGCAGGGGCTCCGCGAAGAGAGGCGGCAACCGCGGCGGCCGCCTCAGTCGAAGGCAGGGTGCCGAGCGGATCAAGGCGGCCATGTCGCTCCCGGAGGATGATCGCGCCTGGCTACATGATCGGCGAGGCGGAACTCCTCAAGCGGTGGGAGCGGCGGCCCGCCGGCCTTCCCGAGTGCGTGGTACACGGCGACGCGTGGGTCGGCAACGTCGCGCGCACGCCAGAGGGACCAGTACTCCTCGACTTCCCCCACCACCTCCGAGCAGCTGATCGAGGTCAGGCGGCGTCTGGAGATCCTGACCGCGGAACTGCTCAAGCACGGCCAGCGCCGGGGCGAGGTCCGTGCGGGCCCGGTCGAGCACATCAGCTTGCCGACCACCGCCGCGGTGCTCGGCTTCGGCATCCTGGCCATGGGTGGCACGGTTCCCGCAGACCAGATCGAGCGGTGTCTCGAAGACACGGTCGGGCTTATTCGCGGCTGCGCGCCGTGAGTCGTTTAGAGGTCGTTTTCTCCTGTTGTTTCATCCCGGAATCTACCGTTTGTCCTGCGGTGTCGAGTCGCGCCAGGAGATGGTGTTTTCGCTGGTGAGGCGGCGGGTCATGAGGTCGGTCATGGCGATATGGATCATGGCTTCCGAGTGGGCGGCGAGGGTTTCGTAGTCGCGGGCCAGGCGGCGGTGGAGCATGAGCCAGCCGTAGGTCCTCTCGACCGTCCAGCGTTTCGGAATGGGGGTGAATCCCCTGGTCCCGGGCGTGCGTTGAGTGATTTGCATGTCGATGCTGAGAGTGGCCGCGTGTTCGACGAGGTGCTGGCGGTATCCGCCGTCGAACCACACCTTGCGGACGCGGGGATGCTCGGCGGCGACATGGTCGAGGAGTTGGGTGCCAGCGACGGAGTTCTGCACGCTCGCAGCGGTGACCAGCACGGCAAGCGGGAGGCCGATGGTGTCGGTGACGATGCTCCGCTTCCTGCCCACGATCTTTTTGCCTGCGTCGATGCCCTGGCCGGCGGCGGGGACGCTGGTGGAGGTCTTGACGCTCTGGGCGTCGATCACACAGGCCGACGGTTCGGCATCCCGTGGTCCGGCGGGCGGCCGATATCCAGTCCGCGGCCGCGGCGTTTGTACGCCGCGACCCTCGGCATCGACATGTACATCGTCCGCCGCGACCCCACCAGCAGGGGTTTCACCGCCCTACCCCGCAGGTGGGCCGCCGAGAGAACGCCGGGCTGGCTGATGGACCACGGCCGCCTGGCCCGCGACTACGAGGCCAAGCCGCATCGCTCCGAAGTCATGGTCCACCTCGCAATGATCAACCTCATGACCCGCCGCCTCACAGCCGAATCCACCCCGAGCTGGCGCGGCACCTAGATCCCCAACGAATCAGGGCATATAGAGACTAAACAGCGGAACGAAACGCCCTCTCACAGGGGCTGCCGCACCGTGGTGCATCCCATGTGCCGGGGAGGACTAGGGTGCCGCGCGGCGGCGGTGCGGCGCTGTGTCGGGCGCACGCAGGATCAGACGATGCGCGTTGCGGCGCTCGGTGACGCCGTGCCACCAGCCGTCGTGGACTGCCGATGTGCTGTCCCGGGTGCCGATGACGCGGAAGCCGGCCGGAGTGCTGGTGCAGGGCAGAGACTGGGCGTGTTCCAGGGAAGATCCTGGACGCGGCATGATTTAGCGGTGGCAGGTAGCCCGCTCTTTGAAGAGGGTGAAGCCGCGCTGCAACATCGCGACGGCGCGGTCGGTGGCCCGGTGGAGAAGCACCGGCGAGCTGGTCAGCTGCGTCAGGTTGACGCGTCCCTCGGTCGCCACGATGTTGCGATCGAGGAAGCTGAGGGTCCCGTAGGTGTCGCCGTGCGCGAGCGAGCTGCAACCACTCCAGATGACCTCGGCCTGATCGGCCCCCATCGAGGTCAAGGCTCCCGCCTCGCGCACGATGTCCTTGTAGCTCGGCGACCTCAGTGCCTTCTTCGCCTCTTCCTGGGGCGTGCCCGCGGCCACAATTAGGGCCGTCAGCTGCCCCATCCGCTCATCCGTGCTGCGCCGCGGCTGCTGCTGCAGGACTTCGAGTAGATGGTCCGAGTGCCGGTACTCGCTGGCCTGCAGGGAGAGCCGACGCTGCACACGTACGAGGCGCTTGGGCGGTGCGAGCGTCCATACCGCCCGGGCGCTGTTCTCGAATGCCCCCCTCAACAGGGAGTACTGCCCGTGTGTGTACAGCGTGATGGGGACCTCACTGCCCTTCTGCTCCCCCACCAGGGTCGAGCGATAACAGTGCAGATGGTCGACGGCGACGCTGAGGGCGTTCCAGGCGTTGTGCGATACCTGGTAGGGGTTCGTCTTGGCGTCGTCGCCTGCGAGGGCGCTGCCCGGCTGCACCTGCCACCCTTTGGAGTCGGACCGGATGAGGTCCTCATAGGGCCGGGCGCCGTCCAGCAGCGCCAGGATCCGCCTGAGGTATTGATCTTCACCGGTCGTGGTTGTCACGGCCTGAGCGTAGGAGTGAAGGTTGCGGTCGTGCGCGGCATTTAGGTAGGTCGCCGCATTAACGAGTCGGGAACGCAGGAGGCAGGTCCCGTTCGGAAGAAGCTGTCCCGGCACTCCGGGTGCGTCAAGTCGGCACGACGGCCGGAGCCACTTCGGGGTCGAGGGCGCGGGGAGAGGTTGACGACGTCACTGGTCTCGCGCAAACGCCGGGATTTTCGTGCGGGTGGAGGGCGAGGCGACCTTGATGTAGCCGTTGTCGTCCAGGTCGCGTTGGCTATCGAACAGCTCCGCCCACGTGGGATTTGGCGACCCCTGGGGTTGTCGGGAAGCTCTCTGCCCGTCGGTGGCCCGGACGTAGCTGCTCACAGCATCTTCACTCGCTCGTAGGTCCTCGCGGAAACAAACCTGTCTCTCCATGACGTTCTCGATCTTCGAGTCGAGGAGGGGAAGGTGTCGGGTCTGAAGCTGTTCCGAACGACGAACAGCGGCGTGACAGAGGTCGTGTCGCATCTTGCTGAGGCCGAGGCGGATGTGCAGGACCTCGTCGAGGCGCACATGGAGACGATGCTAGGGGTGCGGTTCCTGCGCGTGAGTACATCATCGACTGTGCCAGCGGCGGACGGATCGACTCGCTGGGGCTTGACGAGAACGGTGCGCCGGTGATCGTGGAGTACAAGCGAGGCACTGACGCGGGGGTGATTAACCAGGGTCTCTATTACATGGCATGGCTGATGGCCCACAAGGACGTCTTCCGGAACATGGTCCGCGACCGGCTCGGGGCCTCGGCCGCGGCCCAGGTCCTGTGGAGCGCACCCCGGCTGATCTGCGTCGCCGGCGACTTCACCCGCTACGACTTCCACGCGGTACGCGAACACCGACGCAGCATCGACCTGGTCCGCTACCGGTTCTTCGGCCAGGAACTCCTTGGACTTGAGACCGTAGCTTCTGTCACCGGGAGGGCGCCGACTGAGAAGCGGGCGCGACGGGGCGCGGCAGGGCTGCCGCCGGTCCGTGGGCAGGCCGGAGCATTGGCGGAGCTGGCGGAGGCGGTCGAGGACATGCTGCTCGGCCTCGGGGACGGCATCAGTCGGGTGCAGCGCAAGCAGTATCGGGCGTATCAGCGCTTGCGGAACTTCGCCTGCGTCTGCCCGCCCCAGAAGACCAAGCTTCTTGTCTACCTCAAGTCTGATCCGAACGAGGTCGACCTCGTGCCGGGCTTTACCCGGGATGTGACAGGACTGGGCCACCACGGCACGGGCGACCTGGAGGTGCAGTTGCGGTCCGAGCGGGACGTAGAGCGGGCTGTGGACCTGTTCCGCGCCAGTTATGCGGCGGCGTAACCGTTCGTTGCGTCCGTGACGTGAGAGCGGGTGCGGACTGGACCGTTGTGGATGTTGTGGTGGTCGCGCCTTCCGACGTACGGGCAGGTAGTGGAGGCGGTCCTGGAAGCAGGCTGCGCTTATCTGCTGCGAGCCGTTGTCAGCTTTCCGGTGGCGTCGGCGGCGCTTGCGGGGCGTGCCCGGTGGCCTGCGGTGCCGTCCGCAGCTGCCCTGGGCCGTTACCGGCAGGGGGAGGGTCCTTGACCCGAATCGGTTGGATGGTAGAGGGCTCGGCCGCTCGTGTGGCTCGCTGTTGCCGGCCCCATAGCCGGGGGTGTGGTGTGGAGTTGCCTGCCGCGCTCGCGTGGTGAGGCGCGGGTCTGGCGGGTGCCGGTTCGGTGGGCGAGGGCGTCGGCTAGGTCGGCGAGCAGCGAGTTGGGGGTGTAGGGGGATGCCGTCAGGGTCCAGGTGGCGTGGTCGATGCTTGGGCCAGCCCAGATGGTCCAGGTGGAGAGTGTGCTGTTCGGCTGTTGGGCGGCGAAGACGTCGAACTGGATGCCGGCGTCTCCGGATAGATTCGTCCAGCGGATCCAGCGTCCGTCGACGGTGTGCTTCCAGCCAGCGTCGGTGAAAGGCTTCGTGGCGGCGGTGACGGTCTTCTCGTTGACGGGGCTACCGATGGCGGTGTCCCACGCGTCGCCTTCGGCGAGGTGGTGCAGCAGGGTTTGGAGCACGGGGGCGGGGGTGGTGCCGGTCGCGGTGAGGTGCCACATCCTGTCGGAGACGGGCGTCTCGTAGGCGGCCACAGTCCAGGCGGTCTCGCGGGGGTCGGATTCGTGGACGCGTTCGATGCGCAGGGTCTGGGATTCGTGGATCGCGTGGGTGGTGTCGTCGGTCCAGGTGCGCCACTTCCCCCAGTCGCCGTGTGCGGCAAGGAACTGCTCGAGGAGGACATCGTGGTCGCTGGCATCGGCGGTGTAGGCGGGCACGATCTCCGGTTCTGGGGCGGGTGTGTCGAGCGAGGTGCGGGCGCGGGTGGCGGCGCGTTCGATGTCGGTCATGGGCGCGGGGCCGGGCCGCATGGCGTCGCCGTGGAGACGTTCGAAGGAAGTGAGGGCCTTTGCGGGTGAGTCGAAGGTGTCGGCGATCTGCCGCAGGTGGTTCTCGCCGTGGAGGTAGACGTTCTTGCCGCTGTCGCGGTAGGTGCCGACGGCGACCGTGGTGCCGCTGTCGTCGGCGTGGGCGTGGATGATGAGCCGACCGTGGCGGATGTCATCGTGGATCTTCTGGGCTTCGTTCGACACCTCCCGGATCTCCGCCCGGGTACACCAGCGCATCGGGTGGTTGGCCCAGGTCCACTCTTCCTCCATGGCTTCGCGGAGCCGAGGGGTGATCTCGGTGGTGCAGCCGTCTGCGGTCAGGGCCTGTGCGGCCTTCTCGGCCCAGTAGGGCTCGTGGTCGATGCGGGCCAGGACCAGGGTCTCGTCGTGGGGGGCCTCGGAGCCGTGGGCAGTCAGCACAGCGTGGGCTGGCTCTCGTTGGGAGCCGGTGATCGTGGCAGTTACGGCGCTGGTGTGCGTGGGGTGGGTGTCGAGGCGGACATACGCGTCGGCGGAGGGGGACGTCACGAAGGGGTGCTCGCTTCTGCCGGTGGCCGGATCGTTGGAGGCCCGGCCACCGGCGGGTTCGGGATCAGCGGGAGATACGGGCGGGGGGCGCCGTGGTCCGTGGCGGGCCGGCCCGGGGCGGTGCCGTGGTCCTGGTGCGCGTGGTCGTGGGTGCGGGTGAGGTGGCGTGGTGCCAGCGGGCGCGTGCGGCGGACAGTTCGGCGAGCGCGCGGCGGCTGCCGAGGATGAGCTGGTACGGCGTGGTCGCCGGGTCATCGGTGATTGCCTCGATGCGCAGGCCCACGTGACGCGCGGTCGCGAGGACGGAGCGCTGGAGGATCCGCTCGCCCCAGTACTCGGCGGAACCGGCCGGTGCTCCGAGGAGGTCGAGCAGCTCTGCCGGTTCGGCCCCGGATGCGAGGAGACCGCGCTGTTGGGCCTCCCACAGGACGGTGACCGGGTCAACGGGGGCACGGCGCCGGGCCAGAGAGGCCAGGCACTGCCACAGACCGGCGTGCAGAGAGTGGGTGAAGTCGTCGGCGTTCAGCCACCGCATCTGCTCGACATCAGCAGGGTGCGCCGTCGCGGTCGCGAGCAGCAGCCGCTCCTCATCGACCGCTTCCTCATCGTTGTCGGAGTTGGTTGCCGACGGGGGTGCGGGGATGCGGGTCAGGGAGCCGGAGAGTGACGGGAGCCTTGCGGCGATGTCGTCCACGGCGCGGGCGAGGGCGTCGGCTTCGGCGAGGGTGCTGGGCACCGGGTGCGGGAGCGTGACGTCCGTCGCGGTCAGCACGAGGCGCTCGGCGCGGGCGCGCAGGGTACGGCGGGCATGCTCGGTCTCGACCATCCGCGCGTACGCGGACGCATGCCTAGGCCATGGGCAGACCTGGATGAGCGTGTGCAGGTAGGAGGCGGTCAGCCCGGGGGCGGGCTCGCGGGCTGCGGTGAGTACCGCCTTCAGCCAGCTGGTGTCCTGCGTGTGCTGGTTCGGGTCGGGGGCAGGCAGGGCGCGGATTGCGGCGAACAGGGCGCCGTGCGCGGGGTTGGAGAACGAGTCGGGCTCGATCCCGGCGATGTCGGTGAGGCGGTGGGGTTCGAGGAGGAGGGCGCCGAGGAGGGCCTGTTCGGCGTAGTACACGGGCTGCGGCGGATGCGTATCGGGCAGGTCGTCGAGGTCGTCCTCGGGTTGGTCGGGGGCGGGGGTCCGGGGCATCAAGCAGCCAGGGTGAAGTCGTCGGGGTTGAGGGGAACGCGCAGGTGCGGAGCAAGGATGTGGCCGGCGAGCAGCGGGGGCACGGCGTTGCCGATCTGGGAGAACTGCTGGCCCTTGTTGCCCTGCCACGGGTAGTCGGCGGGGAAGGTCTGGAGGATGCCGGCCTCGCGGGCGGTGATCCGGATCGGCTCCGGCGTGGCTTCTGTCTCGTTCTCCGGCGCGGTGCCGACGGGCTCGGCGATCCAGGTGCACTCGTTCGCGCGGTGCCCGAAGAACAGCGTCCCGGCCGGCTCCTCGATCGACCTGACCGTGGCGTTGGCCTGGTTGTTGCTGCGCAGGGACCAGGACCAGCGGTGCGCTTCCGCCGTAAAGGTCGGAGCGGGGGCGTCGGCCAGCCGGTTGTCCCAGACTCTGTGCCGTACGGCCCAGCCTGCTCCTTCCCGGCGGGACTGCAGGACGATCTCGTCGGCGCGGGGTGCCCAGGTGCCCCGGTCGCGGGCGTCGGAGAGGGTCTTTCGTGAGCCGGAGGGGAAGGGTTCGGGGCCGCCTCCTGGTCCGCCGCCGGCGCACACGGTGGGGACGGGCCGGTCGGTGGCGCCCCAGCCGAGGGCCTTGGCCATGGACACCCACCGGGTGCGACCCGGCCCGAACAGCGACTCGGGCTCGGCGACCTGGGCGTGGGTGGGCGAGGGCGGTTCGGCCGTACGAACGCGGGAGGCGAGCAGGATGGCGCGCTTTCGTGTCTGGGGTACGCCGTAGTCGGCGGCGTTGAGGATGCCGGTCCATACGGAGTAGCCCCACCGGCGGAGGGTGGCCGCGTACTGGCGCCAGAGCGGCAGGACGTCGGGGACCTCCTCCATGGCGACCCACTCCGGTTCGCCCACCGTGTTCAGGGCGTGGAGGTAGCGCATGGGCTCGGCGGCCAGGAGGCTGCGCTGATCCTGGCAGGCGGAGAGCAGCTGCGTGCGGGTGTCGCGGCCAGCGGCGAGATCCGCGACAGCCTGGTGCACCAGTGGCTGGTCCACCAGGCCGAGGCGTTTGCCGGCCATGGACCATGCCTGGCAGGGCGGGCTCGCGATGAGTCCGGTGGTCCGTCCGAGGAACGGCCAGACGGGATACAGGGCCACGTCCGTGCGAATCGTCAACTGCCCCGCTGCCGCACGGGTCTTGCAGGCCCACTGGTCCCATTCCAGCCCGATGTCCCGGACGCCGAGGACGTTCAGTGCGTGGCTCCATCCACCCGGTCCCGCAAACAGGTCCAGGGTGATCAAGAGGCCAGTCCGAAGTCGTCCTGCACCGGCTCGACTTCACCGCGGCAGGCCCACGGGGAACAGCCGTCGATGACGCCCTTCTCCAGCTCCTCAAGGTCCGGTCCGGTGGCGGTGAGTTCCTGCTGCATCGCCGCCCATTCGGCGGCGGTGACGTGGTCGATCGGGGCTTCGCTGAGAGGGACGCGGGAGCGGTGGAGAAACGCCTCACCGAGGAGCCTGTTGCCAGTGGCGTTGGCGCGGGCGTTCCCCTTTCGGATGGCCGCATCGAACTCCACCACGTCCTTCCATTCCTCAGGGGAGTTGTCGCGGATGTGCCGCCATTGGGCGTTTCCGTGGAATGGGCACCCGAGGCAGCTCGATTTCGGCGTGTCGGCCAGACCGAGCGAGGTCAGGTAGCGGACGCAGTCGGATCGCGACCACCCCAGGTCGATGAGGGGGTGCCGGTTGCGCATGTACTTCACGTCGGCGTCCTTGGCCCGGTGAAACTCGTCAGTAGATATGCCGACCCACTGCTCGACGAAGACACTCTTTGGGATGCGTGCAGGATATGGGTAGCCGAGTACTTCTCGGACCTTCTTTTTGATCGGTGTTATTTTGTATTCCCCTGTGCACTGGCGCCTGGTCATCCCAGGTCTGCCGTCCTGGTTGAGGACGTAGAGAGGCATGGACGCAAAACGGTGCTCCGGGTCCAGAGCATCCTTGCGAATGTTTCCCGAGGAGACGCGCAGAACGGGTATGCCTGCGGGCTCGGCTATCTCTCGTTCCAGGCGGTCCAGGTGTGCATAGACGGCCCCGGGTTCCCAGCCCGTGTCGGCGAAAATCGCGTAGTCGACCTTCGGGAGAATGCCTTCGACTGACAGGGTGAGCATAGCGCTGGACTGAATCCCTGCACCTAGTGAAATTGCTCGGAAAGCGGGAAGTTCGGAAATGGCCGGTCCTTCGGGAGGCGAGAGTCGGAGTGCGGCCCGGCGGCGAGGTGGGCGATGCGGGCGCTGATGAGTGCGGGGTGGCGGATGGGCAGGGCGTGCGTGGTGCGGGGCAGGATCTCCAGGCGGGCGCCGCACAGGCGGTCGGCCAGCTGTGCGGTGTGGGCGGCGGGGATGTGCTGGTCGTCCGCGCCGGCCATGAGCAGCAGCCGACCGCCGAGCTGCTCCAGCACGGGCAGGTAGCGGGCCCGGTAGCGGCGCAGGGACTGCCAGAGCGCTGCGAGATCGGCTGTGGGGGTGTGGCGTACGCCGTGGCGGCACGGCGGCGGTCTGTCGTGCGGCCCGGTGCCGGGGCGGGGGGTGAGGGTGTAAGGGTTGGTGTCGGGCAGCAGGCGTCGCACCCGGTCCACCGTCTGCGGCGCGTGGGTGCAGGTCAGGGCGAACAGGCTGCGTCCGGCGGCCAGAAGCAGGGCGCGCGGGCTGTGGCCGGGCATAACGCTCGCGCCGTGGGCGGTAGCCGACAGCAGCACCATCCCCCGGATCCGGTGCAGGAGTTGGGCGTGCAGGGCGGCGAATTCCTGGAGGATGAGGGCGCCCAGGGAGTGGCCGGCGAGCACCAGCGGTCCAGTGGGGGCGAGGGCGCGCAGGATGTGGTGCAGGTCGTCGGCGAGCTGCTCGATGGTCAGCGGTGCTTGGCCGCGCGGGGTGCGGCCGTGCGCGCGCTGGTCGTAGCGCAGCACGTTGAAGCCCAGGCTGGTCAGGTGCCGGGTGTGGACGCGCCACAGGTCGGCGGTGACCGACGCGCCGTGCACCAGCACGATCGTCGCGCCGTCGGACCGCGGGCGGGCTGAGGTGTCGCGGTAGACGGACAGCGCGGTGCCGTCAGCGGCGGGGACCGACAACACCTCGGTGGCATAAGGCAGATTGAGCACAGAGGGACTCCGGAGAGGGGGATCAGTTGAGGGCCGTCGCCGTGCCCCGCCTACTTGGCGCTGGTGGTGGAA
>NZ_JBLRVZ010000012.1:270179-448229 GCF_048159505.1 Streptomyces sp. T028 | reverse complement strand
CTCCCTTGCGCGCTGGCGGGGTGAGGCGGGGGATGCGGCTGGGGCCGCCGGCGCTTTCGCCGAGCTGCTGGCCGACCAGGTGCGGGTGCTGGGCGAGGACCACCCCCACACCCTGGCCATCCGAAACAACCTCGCCTTCATACGGGGTCAGACGGGGGATGCGGCTGGGGCCGCCGATGCTTTCGCCGAGCTGCTGGCCGACCGAGTGCGAGTGCTGGGCAAGGACCACCCCGACACCCTCATCACCCGAAGCGGCCTTGCGCGCTGGCGGGGTGAGGCGGGGGATGCGGCTGGGGCCGCCGATGCTTTCGTCGAGCTGCTGGCCGACCGAGTGCGAGTGCTCGGCGAGGACCATCCCCACAGCTTGGCCACCCGCAGCGCCCTTGCGCGCTGGCGGGGTCTGGCGGGGGATGCGGCTGGGGCCGCCGATGCTTTCGTCGAGCTGCTGGCCGACCAGGTGCGGGTGCTGGGCAAGGACCACCCCGACACCCTGGCCACTCGGTACAACCTTGCCTCCATGCAGGGCCGGGCGGGGGATGCGGCTGGGGCCGCCGGCGCTTTCGCCGAGCTGCTGGCCGACCAGGTGCGGGTGTTCGGCGAGGACCACCCCGACACCCTGGCTGTCCGGGGCTCCCTTGCGCGCTGGCGGGGTGAGGCGGGNTGTAGGGCTGGCGGTCGCTCACGAGGAACACTCCAGCACGGCAGGACTCCCCGATCAGCCCCGATACGCCTGTGCCACACGTTCCAGCGACAACAAACGCGGCACTACGTCACATACCGCCCTCTTACACCCTGGCCGTCCGCAGCGCCCTTGCGCACTGGCGGGGTCTGGCGGGGGATGCGGCTGGGGCCGCCGGCGCTTTCGCCGAGCTGCTGGCCGACCAGGTGCGGGTGCTGGGCGAGGACCACCCCGACACCCTGGCTGTCCGGGGCTCCCTTGCGCGCTGGCGGGGTGAGGCGGGGGATGCGGCTGGGGCCGCCGGCGCTTTCGCCGAGCTGCTGGCCGACCAGGTGCGGGTGCTGGGCAAGGACCACCCCCACACCCTGGCCACCCGAAACAACCTCGCTTCCATATGGGGGCAGACGGGGGATGCGGCTGGGGCCGCCGATGCTTTCGCCGAACTGCTGGCCGACCAGGTGCGAGTGCTGGGCAAGGACCACTCCGACACCCTGGCCACTCGGTACAACCTTGCCTCCATGCAGGGCCGGGCGGGCGATGCGGCCGGGGCGCCGGGTAACGACCGTTCATGAAAAACGAAGGTCAGTACGGCGTTCCCGCAGACCGCGACTGTCACGCATGCCGTACGCGTCTGTGTCACGCGGAATCCCTTTCGCGGATCAAGGTCAACCGTATGCGTGGCCAGTGACGGAACCGTCAGCTCACCCGATTCCGCCCATTGGCGGGGGTCCGGCGTTGCCCGGGACGTGGTTAGGGTGCCGTACAAGCGGCCAGGGCGGGAACTCTTTGCGATTGCTGGGCGTGTTGGTAGTTGTGCGGTGTGTGATTGCCCGGTGTCGGGACGATGTCGGGCGGCCGATCTGTGCGGAGGGGGGAGGGACATGCTGGTCGAGGCGTTGACGGTGTTGACGGCGGCGGGTGGTGGCGCGGTGGTCCAGGCTGCAGGGACCGATGCGTGGAACGGGCTGCGCCGACGGGTCGCGGACCTCTTCGGCCGTGGCGACGCCGCGCGGCAACGCGCCGAGCTCGAACGCCTGGACCACACCGCGCGGGCGCTGGCCCCGGGCGCTTCGGCTGACATCACCACGGAACGTCTGCGGCAGGAGGGCCTGTGGCAGGGGCGGTTCGAGGCTCTGCTGGAGAGTCTCGATGCCGACTGGCGGGAGCGCGCGGCGGGGGAGCTGCGCGAACTGCTGGTGTTCGTCGCCGATTCGGTCGGCGATGCGGCCGTCGCGACGGGGAAGGCCGTCGCCCGCGACGGCGGAGTTGCGGTCACCGGCATCAAGCGCGCGGACGGTGGCCTGTCGGGCCCCGCGAAGGCGGTAGGCACCGGGGACGCCGAAGCCGACGGGCCGGGCTCCAGCGCCGTCAGCGGCATCGTCAGCGAATGAGCGCCCGGCACCGCCGCAACTGATCCGAAGGAATCCGGGGGAACGACATGGTGGGATGGCCGTGGCTCAGGGGCGGCTCCGGCAAGGGCGTTGCCGCGCGCGCGGAGATGGCCGCGGGCAGCGGCGGTGAGGGGCCTCGGGCTGCTGGCGACGCCCGGCCGCCTGCCGTGCCCGGCGCCGGGGGCACCTGGCAGGAGGTGTTCCACAGCGGGAACGCGACCGCCAGCAACGGAGGAACCGCTGTCAGCGGCATCTACAACGACAACTCATCGGTGAGCCTGCCGCCCGGGGCGCTACGGCCCCCCGCCGAGGTGGACGCCCCCGCGGGCCTGGACGACCTGCCGATACACCCGGGCCCGTTCGTCGGACGCGGCCACGAACTCGACCGCCTCGACGCCGCCTTGAGCACCCCCGGCGCGGCACTGGTACAGGCCGTGCACGGGCTCGGCGGGATCGGCAAGAGCACCCTGGCCGCCCACTGGGCCACCACCCGCCCCCACGGCCGCGCTCCCATCCGCTGGATCACCGCCGACAGCCCCGCCGGTGTCCAGCAGGGCCTGGCTGCCCTGGCCACCGCCCTGCAGCCCGCCCTGGCCAGGGCCCTGACCGCCGAGGCGCTCGCCGAATACGCATCGCAGTGGCTGGCCAGTCACACCGGCTGGCTGCTCGTCCTGGACAACGTCAACGACCCCGCCGACATCGCCCCCCTGATCGCCCGCGCCCCCAGCGGCCGTTTCCTGATCACCAGCCGGCTCGCCACCGCCTGGAACAACGCCACCACACTGGTCCGCCTCGACGTCCTCGACCCGGCCGAGTCCTTCGCCCTGCTCACCAGCACCGTCACCGCCGTCGGCCCCCGGGACCTTAACGGCGCCGCCGAGTTGTGCGCCGAACTCGGCCACCTCCCCCTGGCGATCGAACAGGCGGCCGCCTACCTCGCGCAGAACCCGCTCACCACCCCCCGCGCCTACCTCGACCTGCTCGACGAGTACCCGGCGGCGATGTACCGCCACGGCGCGGTCACCACCCCGGCCGAGCGCACCATCGCCCGGATCTGGAACATCACCCTGGACCGGATCGCCACACTCCAGCCTCAGGCCGCCGACCTGCTGCGCCTGCTGGCCTGGTACGCACCCGATCAGATTCCCGCCACCCTCCTGGATGGCCTCGCCGATCCGCCCGCACTGAACGCCGCGCTCGGCCTCCTCACCGCCTACAGCATGATCACCCCCGATCCCGCCACCAACACCCTGGCCGTCCACCGGCTCGTCCAAGCCCTTGCCCGCACCCCCGACCCCGACGACCCCCACCGCACCCCCCACCTCGTCGACCAGGCCCACGCCCACGCCACCACTCAACTGAACAGCGCCCTGCCCCCTGTCTGGGAAACCCCCGCCACCTGGCCCACCTGGCGCACCCTGGTCCCACACATCGACGCCCTCACCCACCACACACCCCAGGGCGCCATCGCCACCGCCGCCACCGCACAGATCCTCAGCGACACTGGGCTCTTCCTGAACAGCCAAGGCCTACCCGCTCGCACGCTCCGATACCTCCACCGCGCCCTCACTGCCACGGAACGGCTGATGGGCGACGACCACCCCAGCACCCTGGCCGCCCGCCACAACATCGCCTACGCCTACCGGACAGCGGGGGATCTGGGCCGAGCCACCCCCCTGTACGAACAAGTCCTCACCGACATGGAACGAGTGCTGGGCACAGCCCACCCCGATACCCTGACCATCCGTGACAACCTCGCCTACGCCTACCAGTGGGCAGGTGATCTTGGTCGGGCCATCCCCCTGTTCAAGCAGTCCCTCGCCGACACAGTGCGGATGCTCGGCGAGGACCACCCCGACACCCTGGGTTCTCGTAGCAACCTTGGCCTCGCCTACCTGGAGGAGGGGGATCTGGGCCGGGCCATCCCCCTGTTTGAGCAGACCCTCGCCGACATGGAACGAGTGCTGGACGCAGACCACCCCCGCACCCTTACCGTCCGTGACAACCTCGCCGGCGCCTACCGGGCAGCGGGTGATCCGGGCCGGGCCATCCCTCTGCAACAGCGGGTTCTGGATGACCGGGTGAGGGTGCTCGGCGAGGACCATCCCGACACGCTACTCTCTGGTAACAACCTTGGCGGCGCCTACCTGGAGGCGGGGGATCTGGGCCGGGCCATCCCCCTGTTCGAGCAGACCCTCGCCGACATGGAACGAGTGCTGGACGCAGACCACCCCCACACCCTGGGTTCCCGTAACAACCTCGCCGCCGCCTACCGGGCAGCGGGGGATCTGGGCCGGGCCATCCCGCTGTACGAGGAGACCCTCGCCAGCTGCGAGCAGGTGTTCGGCGAGGACCATCCCAAAACCCTGAGCACCCGCAACAACCTCGCCTACGCCTACCGGTCGGCAGGGGATCTGGGCCGGGCCATCCTGCTGTACGAAAGGACCCTGGCGGACATGGTGCGGATACTGGGCGAGGACCACCCCCACACAAGAGCCGTCCGAGGGAATCTCGCTCGTGCCGTCGCCGAACGCGGCGACGGCGAAACCGGGTAGCCCTGACCTCTGTGTCTGTCAAGCCCCGGGTTTCGTGGACAGTGAGCATGGATGTGGCACAGGCGGTCGGTGACCGCGCAGTGATCACGTCCCCGCAGGTCGGCTGGTCAAAGCTGGTGTCGCAACGATGTGTCAAAATCCGTGCTTCAGAGTCAAGTTGTGGGACGGTGGCCCGCATAGATCTCGCGTATTGCAGAGTCAGCACGACCGCACAGGAACTCGCTCGGCAAATCGACGCGATGCGCGCCGCCGGTGCCGCCGAGGGACACATCTACGTCGACAAGCGCACTGGCGCGAACATGGACCGCGAGGGCCCGCCGCGTCTGGGCGGCCCGCGACACGAGCCTGATCCGCTATCTGCTCACGCCTCTCGGGCGAGGGGAGGACCGGGGAGACTGCCGTGCGAAGCCCCTCGGCGGTGGCCGCCTGCTTGACCAGGGCGACGGTGGCCCCGGCCTGCTGGAGCCGGAAGGCGCTGTGCTCCTGCTCGTTGTCCGCCGATGTCGCCAAAGGGATTAGGACGGATGGTTTGCGGAGGGCAGTGAGTTCGGCGATCGTGCCCGCGCCGTCTGCGGGAGATGACGACGTCGGCGAGCGCGAGGACATCGGGGAGTTCCGGGCCGATGAAGTCGGTGACCAGGAAGCCTCTTCCGGAGGCCCTCCCCGAGCGCCGGGTCGTGATCATCATGTGCGGCTGCACGGTCCTCACTCCGGGCGTGGAACCGGTGCTCAGCCACGAGCACAAGCAGATTGAACGACGGCCGTACGAGGAGGGACTCGATGGGCTGCCAGCCCTCCACCGGCACTCGCTCACCGCTCGCGCGCATTCCTCCAGTACTCCCGCAGCATCTCGGTCGGCCACGAAGGCTGTGTGACAGGGCCGCGCGGGAGCATCTCCTTGAACACGGCCACGAAGTCGATGACCGGTGTGCCGTCGACGGCGTCGAGGTCCGTCACGTGGAGGTCGCGCCCGTCCACTCCGAGCAGGCGGGGGAACGACGTCGCGATCCGGGCGGGGCGACGGTGGTTGCGGTGTACGAACGTTCCGGTCGCCGGCCATTCCGGGTTGTTGCGAGGGCTGCGGGCATGCAGCGCGACGTCGCTGGGCGAGCCCTCGGAGAAGTACCAGGTGACCTGGAGATGTGAGAACTCCTCGATCCCCTGCAACGTGTCGAGGGGGTAGTCCGGGCGCATCCGGATGATGGATTCCACGCCGCCCTGGAAGTCGTCGCCGACCTTCAGATGGCCCCCGACAACCGTGGCGACGATCGGCACCTCGATGGACTGTGCGGTCACAACTGCCCCTTCTTCCCCTCCAGATGGGATGCCCGGTACGTGTCCGCACCGCACACCCCCATCGTCATGGCGCGGTCAGGCTACTCGCCTGAGCACGGCCTTGGCTCGTTCGTCGATCTCCGCCGCCGCGCTGATCCCACGGTTGCGATACGGGGAGAGAACCCGGCGCATGTTGATCACCGCCTCGCGGGCTCGACCGGAATGGACGCCGTTCATGGCGTCCAGGGCTTGTGCCCAAGTGCTGCACGCGGCCTCGACATTGCCCTGACTCGCCTGCGCAGCGCCCAGATACCCCAAGGTCACGACATGAGTGCGACCGAAGGCGTCGGTCTTCCTCGTGTGGACGCTGCGCCAGAACTCGTCCTGGGCCCCTTGGAGGTCGCCGAGAGCCCAG
This sequence comes from Streptomyces sp. T028, assembly GCF_048159505.1. Taxonomy (NCBI): domain Bacteria; kingdom Bacillati; phylum Actinomycetota; class Actinomycetes; order Kitasatosporales; family Streptomycetaceae; genus Streptomyces; species Streptomyces sp. T028. Next base: position 441,914 of record NZ_JBLRVZ010000012.1, on the reverse strand, counting down.
AGCGTCCGAGCCGTTTCGTGCGCCAGGCTGGCCTCGGAGAAGAACCAGACGCGGGCGGGCTCGTCATCCCCGGGCTTTGCCGCCGCGAGGTCGTCCTCAGCCCGGAGGAGGGCTGTACGCGCTTCTTGCCGCCGTCCAGCCGTGGCCAGGCTCCGCGCCTGCACGACGCCTAGCAAGGCTCGTTCGCGGGGAGTCGCCAGGGTGTACCGCTTGTGCTCGACGGAGGCCGTCGCGATGTCGACGGCTTCCTTGGGGTGCCCGAGGTCTGTTGCCTGGTGGGCCATGGCTCGCAGGACGTGGCCGGCCAGCGGTGCGTCCTCGGCCTCGGCCGCCAGCTTTACCGCCAGGGTGAAGTACCGCCGGGCGGCCTCGTGGTGCGACGCGTCGAAGCTCATCCAGCCGGCGACGTACACCAGCTCGGCAGCGGCGGCGAAGAGGCGGCAGCGCGTCTCGTCACTGGCGAAGACACCGCCGACGTACGTCGCGACGTCGTCGTAGATGTACTGGTAGAGGGCTGTCCGGCCGTCCACTCCGCCTTGGCGCTGGTCGCGCTTCGAGAAGAACTCGGTCATCTCCTTCACCGCGTTGATCTCTGCAGTCCCGATTCTCCGGCTCGTCGAAGCGGGGCGCGATCGGGCACGCTCGGGGGCCTCGTCCCACCACGTCTGTCCAGGCAGGGCGAGTCCGGTCACCGAGTAGGCCGTGCCGGCCAGCACTCGGCGTCGTTCCAGGTCCACGTTGCTTCTCCCCAGATCCACCAACGCGCTCACGGTATCGACGTGCCATTCGGATGCCGTGACCCCACCCGAGTTCCGCGGGGTGAGGCCGATCTCGGCGGGAGTGATAGGGCGTTGGAGCCGACGGGACAACGTCTCGCTCAAGATAAGGGGCGCCCGCCCAGAAGGCTCCGTACCCGCGATCCACATCGCGATGTGCGAGCGGCTGGTGCCGAGCAGCTCGTCGGCGCCGACCTCGGCCGCAACCCGTACGAGGGCAGCGGCGACCTTCGGCTGCGACCAGCCGGTTTCCGCGATCGCAGCGGCCAGTTTCTCGTTCCGCTCGCGCCTCATCGTGCGCCCCTGTCCACAAGATGATCTTTGACGGGTTTGACGGCATCGCCGACCGGTGGGGGATACCAACCCACCGTGATTCACGGTTCGCTCAAGGTCAACCAAACCACCAACGGGCTTTCCCCCGGGAGGAATTCGGTGAACGCAATCCAGACGTACGGCTCTGGAGACCGGATGCCGCCGGGCGGGCAGGGCCATGTCTCCGAGCCTGCCCAGGCCAGAGAAGGAGGTCCGAGAACGGCGGTCGACGCGCACCTCCGCAGCTTCGACGCCTCCACCGAGACCTGCCGCCGAGTCCCTGACGGACTCCGGCGGACACTGTGAGGAGGCCGAGATGATGCCCATCTGGAGCCTGGAGTCCGTCATCGAGTCCCCCGAGTACCGGGTGAACCTCACCATGGTCTCGGACGACAGGGCACCCGGGGCGGCACGGACCTTCACGCGGGAGACGCTGTCGGCCTGGGGGCTTGAAGACCTGATGGACCGCACGGTCCTGATCGTCAGCGAACTCACCACGAACGCCGAGCGCCACGGCGGTACGCCAGGCGGCACCGAGCGCCCCTCGGACGCGAACGGCCAGGTGGTGGCCAAGCACATCACGCTGACCCTCGCCGCCCAGAGCGGAATCGTGGGCATCGAGGTGGAGGACAACTCCCCCTTGCCGCCGGTCCCTCGCGCCAGTGGGCCGGACTCGCTGGACGGACGCGGTCTGCTGCTCGTCACGGCCGAGGCCGACGCGTGGACGGCTTGTCTCAACGAGGACGGCAGCGGCAAGCGGGTTCTCGCGGTCGTGAAACGCCGAGAGTCCGCCCCCTGCAGCCCGACCCCCACCGCACACCCCTTTCAGCCCCACTCGCTCGCCATGGAGGCGTTCGCCATGCCCGCTCAACACGCGCCCGTCGCCGCGCCCTTATCCCCGAGGAAGAAGACGGAAGACGTCGTGACGCAGCACGTGCTGCTCCTCGACCTGGACGGTGTCCTGGTCGATACGCGCCCCGTCATGCAGGAGGCGTGGCGTGCGGTCCAGCAGAGTCACGGTATCGACCTGCCGTTCGAGAGGTACGAGCAGCACCTGGGCCGTCCGTTCAACGACATCATGGAGCGGCTCGAGCTGGCCGACGCCGATCGGATCCACCAGACGTACACGGCGGCCTCGCAGGCTGCCTCCCCTCTGGCCCGACCGTTCGAAGGCGTAGAAGAGGTGCTCCATGCCTTCGCTGCCGCCGACTGGCGCCTCGGCGTCGTGACGTCCAAGCCTTTGGACAGAGCCGCTCCGCTCCTCGCCCAACTCGGCTGTCCCTTCGCCACGGTCCGTGCACCCGGCGGTCCGGGGAGGGGCAAGCCAGCCCCGGACCCGCTGCTGCTCGCCCTCGTTGACCTCGCGGCCGATCCGGCGTCCGCAACCTACGTGGGCGACATGGAAGTCGACCGTGAGGCCGCTCGCCGAGCCGGTGTCTCCTACGTACAGCCCGACTCGTCTGCCGCTAACGGCCCCTGACCAGCGAAAGAGCTGGTCAAGGGCTCTACGGCTCGGCTCAGTGCCCGGACTGTCGCGGTGCCTGAGGCTTCCGGTGCTTGCCTGTCCCCGGGCCAAGCTTCGGTGGCGGCTCCGAGGAAGGGGCGACCTCGGTGTTGGGGAACAGAACGCGCCTCGCCTCCGCGAGGTTCCCTGCAAGACCGTAGGGCTCCCACATGTGCCCGTTCCACCGCTGGATCGCCCGAGGTGCGTCAGGGTTCAGATGCGACCCCCGATGACCGTCGCCGCCGACGAGGGGTACGGCGCGAAGCTGTCCGATCCTCGTGTCACGGCGCTCGGCCCATTCGGACAGCGACTCATCGTCCATTCCTCGGAGGGTAGCGGCTCAGGCGAGCCGATGTTCCCAGCGCAGCGAAGGGCTCCGGTCAATCCAGTACAGGTGGGACGCGGTCGTCAGGCGGAGTCGAACAGTGTCGATACCCGGGGAACCGGCGTCCTGCCAGGCGGTGAGGGCGCGCTCGACATCGTCCCAGCCCTCCGACTGGATCCGCCACTACATGAGTGAGGTACTCGATCCCGTCATGGCTCTCTCCGACCGCGGCCACCGCACCGGAGGAGGCGGCAACGGCATGGTGACCGACCTTCAAGATGCCGCCAGGCGCAACCATGATGTTCTGCGGCCTCAGATCTCTGTGTACGAGGCCTGCCGCATGTACGGCAGACAGCCCGGCGGCGATCTGCGCGCCCGCGGCGGCGGCTGCCTTCACAGTGAGCGGACCATGCTCCGCCACGAGATCCGCCACAGTCGCCACGCCCGGCACGAGTTGCATGACGAGATACTGCGTCGCCTTCCACTCACCGGCGTCGTGCACGGTCGCGACGTGGGGATGGTCGACCCCGGCGAGAGCGGCGGCCTCACGCCGGAAGCGCCGGATGACGCGCTGTCGTTCATCGTCGGAGCCTAGGAGTTCCGGACGGATGAACTTGAGGGCGACCTGCCGCTTCAGGCGCAGATCGGTGCACTCCCACACTTCGCCCATCGCTCCGTGGCCGATCGGAGTGCACAACTCGTAGCGATCTGCGATGCGCTCTCCCCGAGACACCGGAGCCTCCCCAAGCTCGTACGTCCACGTGACATGACAGCGTGGAAGCGGTTGCTGACGATCCTGGGGCAGCTGAACGAGCTGTCGGTCGCGACGCGGAAGATGGCTCTGCCGTCAGGTCACGGGGTGGGCCGAGCATGGCCCGCGGACCCATTTCGGCCCAACACGCGCCAGGCGTCAGATGCCGTGTCTGCCGGTCGGGAGACGGGGGCGTCACCCCGTGGTGGCGATGAGCTCGTCGAGTAGCTGCTCCAACAGGCTGTTGTCGCCGAGAAAACTCTTCACCGAGGCGTCCTCATTGCGCTGGGGGTCCATACCTGACCAGCTCAGGTCGTATCCCGCGTCGGCGCTGAGCTGGGCCAGGAACGACCGCTGGGCACGGCCGTTGCCCTCGCGGAACGGGTGGAGGACGTTCATGTCGCCGTACAACGCGGCCAGTTGGATGACGAATTCCTGCCGGGGGAGATCCCGCAGACGGCCGGACGAGGCGAGGCGGCCGAAGACCTCTCCGGCGTAGGACGCCAGGTTTCTCGCCGGGCAGAACGGTGTGCGCTTGGCGATGTTCACGGTGCGTAACTCGCCTGCCCAGGGATAGATGTCGCCGAAGATCGCTGCGTGGAACGCCTGGAGATGACCGAGGTCGTATGCGCCGGGCAGGGGACGTTCGGCGAGCATCACGAGACGAGCCCGAGTGATGTCCGACTCCGCTGCCGCGAGCAACTGATGATCGGTGATGCCGAGCTTGTTGCGCAGCACGCCGTTGGGCATGGCGTACGGATCGTTCACCCTGCCCGCCGCTCCGAAGTCTGTCGGTGGCGGGCGATCGCGCGGGCGACAAGGGTGTCCGCGTCGAGGTCGCCCTTCACGTACGCCTCGGTGTCGCGATCGGAGGCCTCGGAGGCGCGGAGCCCCTCGGCCTCGATGGAGCCGGTGGCCGAGGCGACGGCCGCACGCCGTGCCGCTCGGCCGCTCAGTGCCTCGAAGGCCTCGACGGACAGGAGGACGCCCTGGGGCTTGCGATGGGCGCCGATCAGGACCGGGTCGGCATCCGCGCCGGACTCCGACAGGTCGGTCAGGATCCGTGAAAGTCTCGCGCGCGCGTCGCTGACGGTCACGACCTCAGGGATCTCCATGCCGTCTCCTTACCCAAATACAGCCCTTGATTCTGTACAGATTCTAGTACGGATTCCGGTGAGGTGACGTCCTGCCCGGCGCTCCCGGCGGGCCCACCGCCTGGCTGCTCGAGTACGACGTGCGCGCCACCTCCGCCCCCAGGATCGACGAGCAGCCGCTGCCGGCCGGGCTGGAGCTCGGCATGGACGAGCTCGCGGCCCTCGCCGTCCCCGGACGCCGCGCGGAACCGGAACGCTATGGTCTCAGGGCGCATGCCGTTCTTCCCAGGCCGCGCGTACGGCGGTCAGGAGTTCGGTGTCGTCGAGGTCGCCGGGTTCCGCCAGGTCAGGGTCGACCGAGTAGTCCTCGAGGATCATGAACACCCGGTCGAAGAGGGTGCCGAGTGCGCCCTCCACCCGTTCCCCGTTCGCCTGGGAAGCGCGTCGGGCCTCCCACCAGCCGTGCGCGAAGTCCGGTGCGCCGCACGTCCCGTCGGTGAACGCGCGCAGCAGCGCCACTTGCCGCGCCGCCGCACTGGTCGGGTCGACGTCGTCGGGGTGGGACCAGGCCCTGTGCTCGGGTGGGTATGCGGCTGCCACGGCCGACAGCGAGGGATGACGTTCCATGAGGGCGCGGGCATAACGGCCGAAGCGTGCGCGCGCCGTGTCGGTCCCCTCGCCGACCGCCGCGGCCATGAAAGCAGCGGTTCCCGCGATCAGTGCGTAGCCCGGTTCCGGAAAGAGGACGGCCCCGTGCAAGTCGGGGGTGCGAAGAAGGAAGGGTGGGTGGATACCCGTCCAGTCTCCGGGGACGGAAAGCGGGGATGTCGTACCGGTCGTCGCACCGGGGGTTTCGGCGAGGCTCGTGCCGAGGACGTGCGATGCCCCGACAGCACGGCAGCCGGCCCCGATCCGACGGGCCAGCGCCGCATCGATCTGTGGGCCCGCAGGCACCGGGGCCACCGATTTGTCTCGCAGCCAGGTCGCGGTGAAGGCGCCGTCCGTACCGAGTACGGCCCTCAGGTCCGATGACTTCTCGTGTTCTGGACCGGTCACCACAGAAACCCTTTGTCGATGATTCCCTGGAACTGTTGGTCGCCCAGTTTCCAGGCCGACCAGAATCTACCATCGGCGTGCAGCATGACCATTTTCTGGGACGTCGGATCGATGAACCCGACCGCCGGTCCCTGATTTCTGTAGTCGAAACGGTAGATCTTCGTTCCGTCCGCTGTCATGTGCTCATGCATGGCCTCTTCGAACCGCTGGAGGTTGGCCTTGTTCAGGTTGCCGGGATTGTCGAGGAAATCCCCCGCGTGAGCGTGGAACTTCTTGCTCATCACCTTCTGGCTGGAGAAGTCGGCCTTGTCCGCCCACCCGCCCCGAGCGCACGGGGCGAGCCCCAGGGGGTCCGTCCAGGAGTAGGGGTTGTCGACGTAGGCGGCGGGGTTGGGCGCAGGGCCGAGCCCGAGAGGGTCCGGGGAGGCGTAGCGGCCCGTGTCCGGGTCGTAGTGGCGGAAGTGGTTGTAGTGGAGGCCGGTCTCGGGGTCGTAGTACTGGCCGGGGAAGCGGAGCGGGGTGTAGGCGGTGCTGTCGCGGGCCCATGCGGTGGCGCCCCACAGGGTGGCCCGTGAGCGCCATGCGATGTCGCCGGTCTCGTCGATCAGCTCGGTGGGGGTGCCGATGAGGTCGGTGGTGATGGCGAAGAACCGGCGGTCGATCTCTTCCTGGCGGTCGTCGGCCATGAGGATGCGTTCGGTCTGGGCCAAGGGGACGTCGGCACGGTGGTCCCAGGTGAGGACGACCGTGCTACCGAGATCCGGCTGGTGGCTGGTCTGCTCGCACAGGATCGGGCCGTCCCAGGTGAAACGGACCTCCTCGACCACGCTCTCGCCGTCGTGGGACAGGCGCTGTTTGGCGGTGCGGCGGCCCAGCGGGTCGTAGCGGTACCTCCACCGCGTCCCGTCGGGGGTGGTCACGGAGGTGAGCCGGTCCTCCGTGTCCCACTCGTAGCGCCAGGTGTCGGGCTTGCGGGACAGACGGGTCTTCTGTCGCAGGGTGACACGGCCCAGGGCGTCGTGTTCGAAGCGGACGCCTCCGGCGCGGGTGATGGTGGTGCCGGTGTAGGCGCGTGGTCCGGTGGCCTCGCTGCCGGGGTGGTGGGACGGCCAGGCCGCGGAGGTCTGGTTGCCGGCGTCGTCGTAGGCGTACCGCTCCGTCCAGCCCTGGGCGTGGACGGCGGTGACACGGCCCGCCTGGTCGAGATCGAAGGTGCGGGTGCCCGACAACTGGTCGGAAACCGAGGTCGGATGACCGTCGGCGCGGTACGTGTAGGCGCGCGTGTTGACGGCGCGTGCTCCGGCGGTGATGTGCTGGCCGGTGAGCCGTCCGGCCTCGTCCCAGGCGGAGGTCATGGTGATCGCGTCGCCGAAGACGCGGGTGAGTTCGCGGCCGAGGGCGTCGTGGGTGAAGTCGACGTGGTGTCGGCCGGTGGTCAGGCGCCGGGGTTGTCCGTCGGCGCCGTAGGCGTAGGAGGTGACGTGACCGGTGGGGGTGGTGCGGCGCGTGCGGCGGCCCAGGGCGTCGTAGGCGTGGACGAGGGGACGGCCGTCCACCAGTTCGGTCTTGACGTTCCCCCGGCGGTCGTACTGGTACCGGAGTTCGCTGTCCGGGCCGACCGCTTCCAGCAGGCGTCCGGTCAGGTCGTAGGCGTAGGTCGTCACCCGGCCGTCGATGTCCTTGCGGATCACCTGGCCGAGCCGGTCCCGCTCGAACGAGACGGTTCCGCCGAGCGCGTCGACGCGGGCGGCGAGCTGCCCGGCGGCGTCGTAGCGGTAGGTGAGGGTGCGGCCGTCGAAGTCGGTCTCGGAGACGACGTTGCCGGCGGCGTCGTACTCGTAGGTCCAGGTCAGCCCTTGCGGGTTGGTGACGCGGGTGAGGCGCAGGGCGGCGTCGTGCTGGAACTCGTAGCGGGCGCCGTCGGGGCGGGTGTGGGCGGACGGCAGGTCGAAGTGGGTGTACTCGAAGCGGGAGGTGCCACCGGACGCGTCGGTGTGGGTGAGGCGGTTGGCCTCGCCGTCGTAGGTCCATGACTCCGTGGCGCCGTCGGGGCCGGTGCGCCGGGAGAGCTGACCGTCGGCGTGCCACTGAAGGCGGGTGGCGCCGCCCGCGGGATCGGTGACGCGGACCGGTCGGCCCAGGGCGTCGCGCTCCGTGCGCACGGTGGAGCCCGCCGGGTCGGTCACCTCCACGGGCAGCCCCGCCGCGTCGCACACCACGCGGGTGGTGCCGCCGAGTGCGTCGGTGACCGAGGTGAGCCGCCCGGCCCGGTCGTAGGTGTGGCGGGTGGTGGCGCCGCCCTCGTCGGTGACCGAGACGCGGTTGCCGCGTTCGTCGAACTCCTGGGTCCTGCGGGAGCCGTCCGGGCCCACGATCTCCACCGGCAGGCCGAACGGGCCGCGCACGGTGCGCAGTTCGCTTCCGTCGGGACGGGTGACCGTGACAAGCCGGCCCGCCTCGTCGTAGGAGAACGCGGTGGTGAGGCCCAGCGGGTCGGTGCGGGTCAGGAGGTTGCCGTGCGGGTCGTAGGTGAACCGGGTGGTGTGGCCGAGCGGGTCGGTGGTGGCCAGTACGTGGCAGCCGGGGCCGATCAGGTACCGGGTGGCCCGGCCGTCGGCGGTTGCCAGGACCGTCGTCCGGTGGCCCGTCTCCGGGTCGGGTTCGGTGTACGTCAGGGTGAGCTGGACGTGGCCGGCCTCGCCGCCCTCCGCCACGACACGGTCGCGGTCGTCGTAGACGTAGTCGTAGCGGCTCGCGTTGGAGTCGATCCAGGCGGTGACGCGGCGGCGGTCGTCGTAGACGAAGGTGGTGGTGGCGCCCGACGGCTTGGTGACCGTGGTGAGGTTGCCGTCCTGGTAGCCGTAGCTCATCAGGGGCAGGTCCGTGCCGCTTTCGCCCGCACCGGCCAGGGACAGGGCGGTGACCAGGCCGTCGGCGACGGACAGCTTCACCCGGTGGCCCGCCGAGTGGACGAGGGCCAGCGGCAGGCCGTCCTCGGTGCGGTCCACGGTGATGGTGTGGCCGTTGCGGTCGGTGATGGCGGACAGCCAGGCCTCGCCGTCGCCTCCCGGTTCGCTGCCGGACGGGGCGGTGAAGTGGCAGGTCAGGCCGCTGTCGGGATCGGTGACCGTGTAGTCGCCGTCGGCGTCGCGGGCCAGCAGGGTGCGGGCCCTGCCCGTGTCCGGCGTGGTGGGCGCGCCGGGGACCGGGTGCGGGTACGGGATCAGGAGCCCGTCGGCGGTGACGTGGACGACGCCGACGGCGTCGATCTGCAGACGCTCGTCGACGGTGGAGGTCCAGGCGGGCCCCAGGAAGCGGCCGACCGCGCAACCGGACTCGGTGCGGCGGGCGAAGACCAGCGGCAGGATGCCGGGGATCTCCACGTCGGTCTGGGGCAGGTACATCCGGCCCGTGGCCAGGTCCACCGGGTCCGTGCCGTCGGCGGGGCGCTCGCCGTCCGGCCGGTTGTGGGTGCCGTCCGGCGCGTCGTCGAGCAGTCGGCGCGCCTTCGCGAGGTCGGACGCCTCCTCGGCGATGCGTACGCCCTTCACCGCGGCGCCGCCTCCGCCGGTGGCCACGGTCAGCGCGATGTCGGGAAGCAACCGGCCGAACCCCTCCGCCGGGTCCTTCATGAAGTCGCCGACCAGCTGCCTGCCCGTGCCCACCGGGTCGTTGGCGGCCACCACCAGCCCCGCGGCCAGGCTGTTGAGGGACATGGCGTACTCGGCCGGGTGGGTGAGGTTGTACGGGTCCATGGGGTTGACCGAGCGGACGAAGTTGAGGATGCCGGCCGTGCCCTTGACGAGGCCGCCGCCGACGTGGTCGCCCATGATCTGGAATTCCTGGAGGCCGTCGCCCACCTGCTCGGCGTAGGACGGTTTGGGAGGGGCCAGGTCGCGGGCGGCGCGGAGTGCAGTGCGCGCGGTCTCCGCTGCCGAGTTCCGCTGCTTGCGGGCATCGGCCAGCAGGTCCTGGGCATCCTGCATCAACGTCTTGCCCGGGTCGTCGAACGTCGCCGCCGGCCTGGGAGGGAGCGAGGCCGGGTCGCGCTTGTCCGCGGGCTGGGCGTTGTAGCGGTCGACCGCGCTGTTGTAGTCGTCGACCTTCTTGCGGTGGGCGTCGGCGGCGTCCTCGGAGGCTTTGGTGCCCTCCTTCCACTTGTCGATCGCCGTCTGTGCCTGCCCCTGCGCCCAGGTGATCGTGCCGGCGAACGCCTCCAGCGCGGCGGCCGCCTTCTCGCACGCGTCGGCACCGGTGAACCACTTGGGCGGCTGGGTGCCCACGGCGGTGCGCAGCGCCTCGGCCGTCTCGCCCTTGAGCTGGGAGGAGTCCAGGCCCTTGAGACCGTCGCCGGTGGTGTCGAAGGCCGTCTGGAAGGCCCGGAGTTTCGTGGCGGTGGCGTCAAGCTTGCCCGGGCTGCCGTAGATCAGCTTGGTCTTGTCCTCGGTCTGCCCGAGGTCCAGCTCGTCGACCTCGGCGCCCATCCTGTTGGCGACCGAACGGGACTGCTCGCGCACCCAGTCGGCACCGGACTCCCAGCCGACGTCGTTCAGCCGGTCGGCGGTCCAGTTTCCGGCGTCCTCGACCCGGTTGCCGGCCCACTCGACTCCGTCCTCGACCGCGTTCTCGACCGAGTCGGGCGTGATGTCACTGATGAAGTCGCCGATACCCACGGTCAGTTCCCCCCGGACTCACCCTGCTGCTGTGCCTGCTGTGCCTGCTGTGCCTGCTGGGCGCGTTCCTCCGGCGACGGGCCGAAGGTCTCGTCCAGCGTTTGGTTCCACTGCTCGTCGGAGACACCGAGCGCGTCGTTGAGCAGCTGCGACCGCAGGCCGCCCTCGCCTTCGGTGAGTACCGTGCGGCCGGTGTCCTTCCAGGTCTGCTCGATGTCCTCACCCGCCCTGTCGAACGACTCCGCGCTCCAGTCCGGGTTCAGGGCGTCCGGCGTGAACACGTCGCCCCAGTCCTGCTGGGTGATGTCCTCCTCGGTGGCGTGCGGGTTGCCGCCCATCACGGAGTTGACGCCCACCTTCAGCGCGCCCGCGACGTACTGGTCGTGCTCCCACTGGGTGCCCGCCGCCAGGCCGAGGCGGTTCGCGATCGCGCTCGCGTCGCTCACCAGGGCTCGCACACCCCACTCCCAGCGCTCGCAGAAGTCCTCGAAGTCGACCGAGAGGCCGTGGTGCCCGGCCTCCATCCCCGTCATCGACAGCTCCGAAAAGCCCTTGCCCATCACCGAACCGGTGGCGCCGCCGAGTTCACCGAGCTCGTCGATGGTCGCGCCCACGCCCTGCGTGAACTTCGCGACAGCCGCCTTGCCGAGCTGCAGGTCGGCCCCGTCACCGCCCATGTCCGCGCTCCTCCTGTGCCTCTCCGGCGTCTGCCTCTCCGGCGTCGACGGCGACTCCGTCGGGAACGATGCCGACGACCGGCGGGAAGAACATCGACCCGTCCTCGGTCGCGATGTCGACGGCGAGGCCCGCGGGCTCATCCAGGGACGGCACCACCTCGTCGACGATGCGCGCGCCCAACAGCGCCGCGTAGTCCATGGGCTGATCACCCGGTCCGTGACGCAGGGCGAACCGGACCAGCGCGGCCTCGTCGGTGAACCCGCAGATCCACCGCACCCCGCCCGACCGCGCCGACCACAGGCCGCCACCGGCCGTCGGCACCAGAAGAACCGAGCGCCGCATCTCGCCGACCAGCGCCCGAGGGTCACCGACTCCCCTTCTCCGCTCGGCGATTCGCTCGGCGAGTGCCGTCCTTGCCTGCTCCACGGACCCTCCCTCGTCCTAGGTCACCGATGTCACCGTAGATCAGGACACGCGGCATGACAGGGTCGGTTCTCGTGAAGGTTCAGCTCGGGGCGGAGAGGCTTTTCCCGGACTGTGCCCCGGAATGTCAGTGCCGGTCCGTACGCTCGGCGGTATGGAGGGGAACGCGGGAAACTCATCACGCCGGGAGGACCCGGGCGAGGACCCGGGCACCGAGGCATGGCAGCGGCTGAGCGCCTACGCCTACCTCAGTGCCCCCGAGCGTCTGGAGTACGTCGCCGTGATGCGGGTGTTCTGCGGCACGCTGCTCGCTGATCTGGCGGTGTCCGACGTGCTCGCCAAGCTGGCCCGCACCGATGGTCCCGGGGCGGACCTGGACGCCGAGACGCTCACCGCGCGGCTCGAGCGACTGGTGCACTGGGGCGATCTGCTGCGCAGCACGCACACGGTCCGGGCGACGAGCATCGCCGAGTACCAACGCTCCCGGTCCCGCTACCAGTTGTCCAAGCTGGGGGAGCGGGTCCAGCGGGACGCCGACGAGGTACTGGCCGGGGCGGACGCCGCCCGGGAGGTGAGCAGCGAACTGCTCGCCCTGGTCGAGCGCGGCCTGCGCGACATCGCGGCCCTGGCGGCGGCGCCGGGCGGCGCGGACCCGCGGCAGGCGCTGGAGCGGGTCAGCACGCTCTTCGTGCAGTTCGCCGAGTTCGCGGAGTCGGTACGGGACTTCTACGCGTACCTGGGGCAGGTCCTGGCCCGCTACGACCTCGACGGAGCGGAGTACCAGGGGTTCAAGGAGCTGCTGCTCGACTACGTGGAGGCCATCACCGAGGACATCTCCTTCCGCGCACCCCGTATCGCGGCGCACCTGGACGCCGTATGGCCTCACCTGCCCGCGCTGCTGGCCCGCGTGGACGCGCACACGGCAGGCATCGGGGCGCTCGCCGACGGGCTGCCCGAGACCCGGGTACAGCGCAGCCGCGGCCGTAGTCTCGCCGACTGGGAGGGACTGCGCGACTGGTTCACCGACACCGGCGGACACGAACACGGCAGTCAGGTCGACCAGCTGCGCGACGCCACCCTGCGCGCCCTGCAGTCGCTGCTGGCCAACGCCAAGCGCATGCTGCGTTCGGCCTCCGGGGAGATGTCCCACCGCAAGGACCTGTTACGGCTGGCCGCCTGGTTCGACTCGGCCGAGCCGGAGGAGGCCCATGACCTCGCCGTAGCCGCCTTCGGGCTCTACGGGGCCCGGCACCTGGGAGTGGCACCGGATCCCGACCAGTCCGTGCCGGCGTACGTGAGCTGGTGGACCGGGCCGGTGGTGGAGGTTCCCGTGGCACTGCGCGAGCGCGGCAGCCGGGCGCCGCGCGGACGGGCCGCCGCGGTCGAGGACCATGCCGAGCAGAAGCGCCGCCTCATGGAGCAGGCGCGACAACAGGCCGAGGCCCGGCAGGCTGCCGCCGACGAACTGCGCAGCGCGTCCGGGAGGTTCGAACAGGTACGACTCGGCGCGCCGGCCATGAGCCTGCTGCTGGAGCTGCTGACCACAGCCCTCGGCAACGCCCAGCTGCGCACGGAGGCCGGTGACTTCCTGCTCGACGGCGCGCAGGCGAGCGACGCGGACCTCGGTATCCGGCTGCTCGCGTGGCGGACCCCGGGCCGGCACACGCTCCTGCGGTCCGTGGACGGCGACCTGACGGCGGACTCCCTCACCCTGTCCGTCGAGAGCACCTCCCTGACGAACACCGAGAGCACGTCCCTGACGAACGTCGGGGAGGCGAGCGCCTGATGGCCCTGCCCTCCGCCCATGACGTCGCGCTCGCGGCCGAACGCCGCGCCGCCGCACGACTGCTGCTCGCCCACCCCCTGGTGACCAGCGCCGGACCGCACAGCGACACCTTTCCGTTGATCCGCCGCCACGCCGACTGGCTCGCGCAGCGCTTCCAGCAGGTGTTCGGCTACCGCCTGCTGGTGGAGGCGACGTACGCCCGCCTGTTCAAGGCGGGCCTCGGCCCGGGCTCCGGCCACCGGCTGGAACGGCCGTCCACCGGCACGCCGTTCACACCGCGCACCTACGCGTATCTGGCTCTCGCTCTGTCGGTCCTCGTCACCGCCCCGGAGCAGCTCCTGCTCTCCCAGCTCGTGGCCGACCTGCGGGCCGCGGCGGTCGACGCCGGAATCGAGATCGACGACACAGGCCGGCAGGCGGAACGCCGCACACTCGCGGCGGCGCTGCGCCAACTCGTCGACTGGGGTGTTCTGGTCGAGACCGAGGGCCAGGTCTCGGCCGTCGCCGAGGAAGGCGGTGGCCAGGCGCTGCTGACCGTGGACCGCGAGATCGCGCGGGCGGTCGTCGCCGGGCCGCTCGCCCAGAGCCGCGACGGCGCAGACCTCGTACGCCGGGCCGCCGACCCCGGTTTCGGAGGGCCGCGCACGTATGTCCGCAGGCGCCTGGTCGAGACCCCCGTCGTCCACCTCGACGACCTCACGGCCGCCGAGCGCGAATGGCTGCGCACCCGACAGCGCCGCGAGGCACAGGCGTTCTCCGAACTGCTCGGCCTGGAGGCGGAGATCAGGGCCGAGGGCATCGCCCTCGTCGACCCGGACGGCGAACTCACCGACCTGCAGCTGCCCGGCACCGGGACGGTGGCTCAGGCCGCGCTGCTCCTGGTGGACCGGCTGGTCGCCCGACTGCGCCCCGAGCATCCCGGGCATCCCGCGGTCGGCGGCCGACTCGTCATCGGCGTACCGGCCCCGCAGGAACTGCTGTCCGACCTGCTGGACGAGCTGATCGAGGAGTACGGCGGGCGCAGCAACTGGCAGCGCGGCCACCTGGACGACCGGGCCGGATTCCTTGCCGCCGTCCTGGACTTCCTCTGCCGGATGCGTCTGATGGCACCCGCCGGACCCGTGCGCGCGGACGGTCACGGTCTGCCCGAGGGGTACGAGGAGGCGGCGGCCGACGGCCGTTCCGTCACGGATGTCGCGGGCGCGCGCGGGCAGGTCCGGGGGCAGGTCCGCGGTCAGGTCGGCGGGCAGGCGCGCGGGCAGGCCCGTACGGACAGCGCCTGGATCCTGCTCGCCGCGGCCGCCCGCTACGCCACCACCGTGGCCGTCAAGTCCCGTACGGACCAGTCCCGTACCGACCAACCCCGTACCGGCCAGCCCCGTACCGGCCAGCCCCGTACCGACCAGTCCCCAGACGTCACCCAGGAGCCGACCCGGTGAACCGCCCGCCGTCCCCGCACCGCTACCGACTGCACCGCGCCGGCATCCGCAACGTCTGGCAGTACGACGAGCAGGAGTTCGCCTTCGGCGACGGCCGGCTGCTGCTGCGCGGCAAGAACGGCGCCGGCAAGTCCAAGGCCCTGGAGATGCTGCTGCCGTATCTCCTCGACGGCGACGCCCGTGCCCTGGACGCCACGGGAACCGGGCGCACCACCCTGGTCTGGCTGATGCTCGACGGTTTCGAGCAGACCAACCGGCTGGGCTATCTGTGGGTGGAGTTCGCACGCACCGACGAGGAGGGCGCCCACCAGTACCTCACCCTTGGCGTGGCGATCCGCGCGTCCCAGTCGACCAGGACGGCCAAGCCCTTCTTCTTCGTCACCCCGCTCCGGGCCGGCGAGGATCTGCAGCTCGCCCCCGCCGGCCAGCCGCTTCCCGTCGACCAGCTCAAGGCCCTGGTCGGCCCGGAGAACGTATCCGACCGCGCCGTGGAGCACCGGGCCCGGGTGGCCCGTGAACTGTTCGGCCTGACCGACCCGGCCCGCTACCGCAACCTCATGCACCTCCTGCACCGGCTGCGCCGCCCCACGATCGGCGACCGCATCGACTCCGGTGGCCTGGTCTCCGTCCTCGCCGAGACCCTGCCCGCCCTCGACGACGAGATCGTGGAGAAAGTCGCCCGCAACCTCGACGACCTCGACGCCGTACGGGCCGACCTCGGACGCCTGGAGCGGACGGACCAGGCACTGCGCACCTTCCTCACCACCTACCGCGGCTATCTGCACGGTGCGCTCCGCCGCCGCGCGGACCGGTCGGGCGGTGAACTGGAACGGCTCGCGCAGTACCGCAGGTCCGCCGGGGACGCCGCGAGGACCACGGAGACACTCCGGGAGCGCGAGGCGGAACTCGGCGCCCGTATCGAAGTCCTCGAGGACGAGCAGACCGCGGCCGAGACGGACCTCGCCGCGCTGCACGCCAGCAGCGCATACCGCGGCCTCACGGAACTCGGGGAGAAGCGCGCCACGGTCTCCGCCCTGCACAGCGCGGCCGCCACCGCGTTCAAGTCCGCGCGCCAGGCACACATCAACCAGGAGGAGGCAGGGCAGCGACTCACCGCCGAGGCCGGTCGCCTCGGCGGCGAACTGGTGGAACTGAGCACCGCACACGGCGAACTGACACAGGAGGCCGAGCGGTCCGGGCTCGACGCCATGCATCTGGGGGAGCCCGTGGCGAGCGTCGCCGCACCGGTGGCGCCCGCCGCGACGGCCGAACTGACCGCTCCGGAGGGCGACTTCCACCTCGTACGGCATGAGCGGGTGCTGGCGGTGGACACCGAGGCGTGCGCGAGCGCGCTGCAGGCGTGGGACGCCCGGCTCGACACCGCGCAACCCGTGATCAGAAACCGCTCCCGGTCGGTGGCCGAACTGAGCGCACTCATCGGGAAGTCCGACCGGGCCACACGTGAGGCACAGGAGGCCGACGCCACCCGTGAACGCCTGGAGGAACAGGCGGACCAGGCGCGCTCCCGGGCCGGGCGGCGCCGACAGGAAGCGGCGCACGAGTCACAGTCGTACGCCGACTCGGTCCGCGTCTGGACCAACCGGCTGCGCGAACTCACCGGGCTGCCGCTGGACGCCGTGGACGCCCTGGTCACGCGTGATCCCGCGGACGGCGCGCTCCCCGCCCGCACCCCCGACGACGTGGCCGAAGCGGCCCGGTCCGCCGTCGACCCATGGCTCGCGGAGCTGAACGAGCAACGCGACGCCCTGGCCGTCGGCGTCCGCGCATCGCACGCCGAACGAGACCGACTCCGACGCGAGCGCGAGGACTGGGAACGCCGCACCGACCCCGAACCCCCGCCCTCGCCCCACCGCGCGGCTGCCCGTACTCCCGGCACCGGGGCGCCGCTGTACCGCCTGGTGGACTTCGCCGACGACCTCGGGCCCGGGGCCCGGGCCGGGCTGGAAGCCGCGCTGGAGGCGAGTGGCCTGCTCGACGCCTGGGTCCGCGCCGACGGCACGGTCCTGGACCCGGCCACGCGTGACACCCTGCTGCTTCCGGGAGTCCCCGTGGCCGGGGCGACGCTCGCGCGGTTGCTGCGTCCGGTCGCGGCGCCGGACACCGGGGTGCGCGCCGAGCAGGTCCAGCGGGTGCTGGAGGCGGTGGCCGTCGTCACGGACAGCGGTCTCTTTGCCGGTGGGGCTGGTGGTGCCGGTGGTGCCGGTGTTGCCGAAATGGCGAACACGGCAGCGGCGCCGGACCCGGGCGCTCAGACCGCAGCCGCAGCCGCAGCCCCAGCCGCACCCGCACCGCACACCGCCCTCGGTACCGACGGCTCCTGGAAGCTCGGCATCGCCCACGGCCGTCACAGCAAGCAGGCCGCCGAGTACGTCGGCGCGGAGGTGCGGGCGGAGACCCGCCGCCGGATGCTCGCCGACCTGGACCGTCGGCTGGCCGCCGTGCAGGACGAGGCGGCACGCAGAGAGCACAGCCTGCGTGTGCTGACCCAGCACCGGGAGCAGTCGGCCGACGCCCTGCGCCGCCCGCCGCCGGCACGTGGGCTGACCGACGCATGGGCCCGTACGGCCGAGGCCGAGCGCGCCGCCGAGTCACTCGCGGGCCAGGCTGCCTCGGCTGCCCGCGAGGCGGAGGAGGCCCGTACCCGTGCCGTCGCCGCCAGGCGGGAGACCGAGGCGACGGCGAGTGCCCATGGCCTCCCGGCGGAGGGGGCCGCACTCGACGCGGTCCGCCTCGCCCTGAAGGGGCTGAGCCAGGGCACGGAGCAGCTGCGGAGGCGCATCCGCGCCGTCGTCGCGACGGCCGACAGCCACGGCGGCCACCGTACGGACTACGAGCGCGCCGTGGCGGCACGGCGGGACGCCGAGTCCGACTACGGCGGGGCCCTCGGCCGTCTGGAGGACGCCCGCCGTACCGTCCGAACCCTTGAGGAGGCGCTCGGTGCCACCGAGCAGGAGATCCTCGCCCGTGAGGCCGAGGCGAAGCGCCGCCTGGACGCCGTGGGACGCCAGCTTCCGCGTCTGCGGCAGGACATGACCGGCGCGCACGACCAGCGGGTCCGTGCGGAGGAGGACGAGAAGGGGCGGCGTGCGGCGCTGGCCGCCCAGGAGAGCGAGGCACTGGTCTGCGGCAGGGGACTGCGTACGGCCTTGTCGCTGCCCGGAGTGGCGCAGGCGGCGGGCCTCGACGCCGACGGGGACGATCGCGAGGGACGGGCCCTGAAGTCCCCGGACCCGGACCCGGTCCACGGCGACGCCCGGGAGCGCATCCAGGCACTGCGTGAGCTGGTCGACGCCGTACGCCGTCGTCTGGACCCCGAACGCCACGACATCTCCGACACCACGCTCCTCAAGCGCCACACCGAACTGCGCGACCAGCTCTCCGGCGGCTACGACGCGACGATCCAGGAACAGGACGGAATCAAGCTCTGCCGGCTCATCGACGACCACGGCCCGCACGACATCGCCCTCGTCGGCGTGCGCATCGCGGCCCAGGCGGCGGAGGCACGGGACCGGCTGACGGAACGCGAACGGGAGGTCTTCCAGCGCTTCCTGACCGGCGAGTTGGGCGACCACCTCTCCTCCCAGGTGCTGGCGGCGGGCGCCCTGGTGGCCGCCCTCAACGCCACTCTCTCCACGGTCCGCACGTCGCACGGCCTGGGTGTCACCCTCGACTGGAAGCTGGCGGACGGTGTGGAGGCGGACGTCAAGGCCGCCGTCGACCTTCTGCGCAGCCCCTCGGGCCTGCGCACCCGCGAGCAGTCCGACCAACTCCGCGACGTCCTCCAGCGCCGCATCGAGGACGCCCGACGCGCCGACCCGGCCGGGGGGTACGCCTCCCACCTGCGCACCGCTCTCGACTACCGCGACTGGTTCACCTTCACGCCCTGGGTGGTGAACGACGCGGCACCGGGGAGCCGCCGCAGACTCACCGGCCGCACGGGCATGAGCCAGGGCGAGCAGCGCGTCCTCTCCTACCTCGTCCTCTTCGCAGCGTCGGCCGCCCACTTCACGAGCCTCGCCGAGTCGGCCCCGCACGCCCCGCGCCTGATCCTGCTGGACGACGCCTTCGCCAAGGTCGACGAGCCCACCCACGCCCGCCTCGGCCGCATCCTGGTCGACCTGGACCTCGACTTCGTCCTCACCAGCGAACGCCTGGTAGGCAACTGGCCCGACGTACCGTCCCTGCACATCTACGAGTGCCTGCGCGACCCGCATGTGCGGGGCGTGGCGACGCTGCACTACGCATGGAACGGGCGACAGCGGAGGCTGATGTCGGTATGAGGGAGGCCGGGGCGGCGGGCGACCCGCCCCTCGACGCACAGGCACTGGCGTTCCTGTCCAGGCCGGGCCTGAGCCGCCTGTGGGCGGCGGCCCGCACCCGCCTCGAACGAGGAGGCCTCCAACCGACCGGCACGATCAGACTCCAGCACCTCGACCCCCGGGAACGCGAAGCCCTGTCCCTCCTCCTTGCCAAGCCGGTCACCGGCCCCACCGCGTCCATCCGCCTGCCCGACCTGGACGCCCGCCTGCGCGCCAGCGCGGCCGGCCGGGGCCTGACCGCGACACTGACCGCACTGGGCCCACCCCTGACCGACCGGCGAGCGGCCCGCGACGCCGCGGCAGCCGAACGCGACCACCTGTGGTCCACGGCGGAAGCGGCCCTGACCGCGACACCACTGGCCGACCAGCCCTGGGCCCACGCGTGGCTGACGGAGATCCGCCGCACCGGCACCCTCACCCGCCAGCCACCCACCACCCTCACCCAGGCCATCCAGACCCTCACGATTCTCTTCCCCCTTGCTGAGACCTCCGTGACCTGGGGCCGAGGCGAACTCGCCACCCGCGTCACCGGCTCGGCCCACGGCCTGGACGACGGCACCCTGCTGGCCCGCCTGGTCCTGCGCGGCATCGCCCTCGCCCATGGGGCCGACCTCCCGACCGACGCACCGGCCCGCCGCGCACTGTGGCGCCAGGCCTCCGTCACCCCGGACGAGGTCTCCAGCACGGTCCTGACGTACGGCCTGCGCCCCCAGGGCGCCACCTGGCAGGAAACAGCCCTGCGCGAACGCGCGGACCACTACCTGGAAACCCACCTGACCCTGCGCGAACTCCGCACCCTGCGCCTCGAACTGCCTTCGCGCACCCGCGTCCACATCTGTGAGAACCCACGCGTGGTCGAGGCCGCGGCGGACGCCGGCTGCACGGCTCCGCTGATCTGCACCTCTGGCAGCGCGACCACGGTCGTCCTCACCCTGCTCGACGCTCTGGCCGCCACCGGCTGCGCCTTCGCCTACCACGGCGACTTCGACTGGCCGGGCCTCACGCTCGCGAACCGCGTCATGGGGCGGTACGGTGCGCGACCTTGGCGCATGGCCGCGGCGGACTACGAGTACCTGGCGACGCGTGCCGAACTCCAGGGCACACCGCCACTCCCGCTCACCGGCGTGACGGTCGAGGCGACATGGGACACGGAACTGGGCCCGACGATGAGGGCGTCGGGGGTCGCGCTGCACGAGGAGGCAGCCGTGGATCTGCTGCTGGAGGACCTTCGGTGAGAGCGGTCCGTCACCCAGATGGCTGACGGATGGCTGGTCAGCCACGCGCCGCACACCCGTCACCGTTGAAACGAACCGCCCCATGAGGAGTTCGGCAGTCCGGAAAAGGTGGGCGCGGTGTTCTACCGCGCATCCATCAAATGCGGTGCAATCGTGTGATGACGTGACCGCTCGGGCAGGCATGAGCCTCGGGGCGTGAGCCTGGTCGCTCGGAGTGGGGGGCGTGGGGTGACGACGGTTCTCTTCGTGCACGGGACAGGAGTTCGTGATTCCGGCTTTGCGGCATCACTGGAGGCGCTTCGGGCAGGTTTGGCGGCATCGCGACCGGATGTGGAGGTCCATGGATGCGGCTGGGGCAGCGTGTTGGGCTCGTATCTGCGCGCCGGCGGGGTGTCCGTACCCGACAGACCGGCGGACATGACGGCCACGCCGCCGAACAGCGCGGACGAGGATCGCGCACGGTGGGCGCTTCTCTATGCCGACCCGTTCGTCGAACTGGCCCTGACGTCGCTCGGCGAGAGGACCGGGACGCCCTTTCGCCCCGGCACGCAGCCGGTCGGTGACCTGCTGTGGGCGCGGCTGACCGGGTTGAACCGTTCGGAGCGGGCCAGGACGGCATGGGCGGAGGCTGGTCTTTCGGAAGATCTGGAGGCGGCCCTGGCCGAGTTGACGATGTCCCCTCACGTCCGTCGCGCCGTGGCGGACGCGGACGGTGACGGATCGGGCGGTCCGGCCCGGCTGCTGGCTCGTGCCATGGTCGCCTGGGCGATCGGATCCGCTCCCGAAGGACCCGGCGCCGTGGCCGTCACGACCCGGGACACGCTGGTCGACGCCCTCGTGGACGAGTTGGGCGGGGACACACGAGGACCGAAGGACGCGATGACCGCGGTTCTGGCCCGCTCGGCGCGCACCTTCGAACGGGCCTTCGGATCGCGTTGGGTGGTCAGCCGGCGTGGTGCGCTGACCGGCCGCACATTGGGGTTCGCGGGGGACATCCTGAGCTACCTGGTCCGCGGAGCGGCGGTGCGCGCATATGTCGCGGAGCACATGCGTGAACTGCCGCGCCCGCTGGTGCTGCTCGGCCACAGCCTCGGGGGCGTGGTCGCCTTCGATCTGCTTGCGTCGGGAGTCCTCACGCCCGGCAGGACGCCGGAGGCAGAACCCCACCGCCCCGGCGCCGCGCCCCCGCAGGTCGACCTCCTGGTCACCGTGGGTTCCCAGCCGTCACTGCTGTACGAACTGGACGCGCTCCCCTCGCGCCCCTTCGGTGCGGGGCTGCCGGCAGACTTCCCCACCTGGGTGAACGTCTACGATCCACGCGATCTGCTCTCGTTCATGTGTTCCGGGGTGTTCGCGGGAAAGGTTCTGGACGTGCGGGTCGACAACGGCCAGCCGGTGTCCGCGGCGCACACCTCCTATTGGGCCAACCCTGAGTTCTTCTCGGTTCTGGAACGGTGGTTGCCCTGATGAGGGCTGCGGAGAGAACCACTTCGTGCACGAATCCGGAGGACGACTTCGGGTAAACCCTGTCCGGCAGAGGAAGCCGCCACCTAGCCTGGGGCCTTCCCGTGCGGCGCGGTACCAGGTGCCACCGGGGGAGGAGCACAGGTGCTGTGGAGCGGTGCGAAGGGGAGCGCACATGCAGCTGCGGTTACCGCGCAGCCCATCCAGACGGCGGGTGCTGGAAGCCATGGTGGAGGTGCTGGGGCAATCCGCGGCCCTGACTGATGCCCGTGGCCGCCACCAGTGGCAACGAGAACTCGTCGATTCCCTTGACGGGTTGGAATTGGAGTCCTATCCCACGGCTCGCCAGGACTTCGTCCAGGCGGTCAAGGCGTGCAGCACGGGTTCGGGCGGCCTGGAGACTCTCGTGGAGGTGACCAATCTGTTGGCCCCCGCGCTGTCCCATCTGCTGTTGCCGCTCGTCGACGAATGGAACGCCACGGATCTGTACGAGGACCGGGACTGGTCAGCGCTGCGCGACGCACTGGACTTCACCATGCCGGAACTGAGGCAGATCGTTGCGGAGATCACGAAGGGCAGGCTCCGTCTCCCCGCCCACTCCGTGACTGTCTGGCACGCGTTCGTCTGGCTGGCCTGCCTCAACTCCGACAGCGGTGGAATTCCCCCCAGCATGGTGCTGTTGGAGCGGATAGCGGCGCGCGGAGAGGGCGCTGCGGCGGTGGGGGAGATCCACGCGTGGAACCTTCACTTCGCGAAAGCATGGGGCCTTTCCCTCGATCTCTTGGAGATCAGTGACGCATCTGGCCCGGGCGATCGGAGGGAGGACGCGGCGTACTCGGAGGATCCGGTCACAACGGAGCCACCGGTGATCCGGCTGTTCATCAAAATCGCGCCCGATCTGGCCCCCTCCCTCTCACAGTCCGCTCGTCCTCCTCGCAGGGAGACCAGGTACCAGCTTTCGGCCCGGGTTCGCTATGCGGAGTCCTCAGGTCTCCACGAGGAACCGGGGTGCGAGCCGACGCACGTGATGTCGAGAGCGCGACTGCCGGTTGCCGTGGCCGAAATGCTCACCCGGCTGAGCGAGCGGTGGCGCTCCCGGGCGGAAGGCGTGGCGCTTCACTTCTTCTTACCGGTTGAGTTGTGCAGCGAGCCCGTCGAATGGTGGAAACGTAACCCGAAGCTTGGTTATTCGAACCCGCTGCTGAGTAAATACAAGGAGATATCGATTCACAGTCTGGAACGCATGCAGAATCCCGAGCTGCATCATGCGTGGCGCATGAGGTGGGCACGGTGGAGGGGGCAGCCGAAGCGCTGGGAAATCCATTGGTGCGACAGGGGCGAACGGTCCGTGGACGAACATCTCTCGCTGCTCGACGCGAGGATCGGCAAACAGGACGAGGTAGTGGCGATGGTGCTCAGTACATCTCCTCGCGCCAAAGGTGGACTGGGGGCCCGTGAGGTGTACGTGGCGCTCGACCTCGGTGTGCCCATACTGGTCCACGGCCGGGTCGACAGAGTTTCGCAGGAGCATTTCCGGCCGCTCATCAAAGACGCCATTTCGACCAATGAAGGTCTGGCCAAGCTTCCTACCCGTTTGGGAGAGTGGAAGGGTGATTCCGCAGCTGGAGGGGTCAATCAGCGTGAAGCCGACATAATAAGGCATATAGGCATTGTCTGGGATGATCCGGAGCTGTTACTCGATGGCGGTCCGAGCGCTCCCGCCACTTTCGTAGGGGGTATCGATTGAGCACCTCACGGCACGAGAGCAGCGCGGCGGAACACGGCCGGCGAGACAGCATGCTCTACACCGGCACCGGGACCATGCTGCCGGACGTCCCGTACGAGGAGCGGGAGTGGCCGCCGGGGCCGAGGTGGCGGACCTTCGGTGGCGGACCCTGTCTGCCGCCGCCTCCGGACGACGACGAGTCCGACCGGCGGCTGGGTCCCCCCGGCGCGCCTCGGCAGCCGTCGGCCGCCGAGGTCAGGGCCGTGAACGCGGCCATCCTGCTGAGGCGCCCCCTCCTGGTCACGGGCCGGCCCGGGGTGGGCAAGTCGGGGCTCGCCTACCGGGTTGCGCGTGAACTGCGTCTGGGCCGCGTTCTGCAGTGGCCAATCACGTCACGCAGCACATTGCAGTCTGGCTTGTACGACTTCGACGTGATCGGCCGCGCACAGGCCGGGCAGGCCTGGTATGCGGCGCAGGCGGCGGCGACGCGGGCCGGCGTGCAGCCTGCGGCCGACGACGCCGTGCCCCAGGATCGGCTGGACATCGGCGAGTTCATCCAACTCGGACCGCTGGGCACCGCGATGCTCCCCCGTCGGCTGCCGCGCGTACTGCTCATCGACGAGATCGACAAGAGTGACGCGGACCTGCCAAATGACCTGCTGACGTTGTTCGAAGATGGCTGGTTCACCGTCTCGCCGCTCCTTCGAGTGAAGAGTCGCACGCCGGAGGCCGTCGTCCACACCGCTGATCCGGGCGCGACCGCATCCATTCGGAACGGTTTGGTACGAACTCATACGTTCCCGATCGTCATCATGACGTCGAACGGGGAGCGCAGCTTTCCCGAAGCCTTCATGCGACGCGCTCTGAAATTCGATATACCAGACCCAGACCCGCGAGGGCTGGGCGAGCTGGTGTCAGCTCACTTCGAAGAACGACTCGGGGGCATGCAGACAGACCTCATCGCCAAGTTCGTCCGGCGTAGGAACGAGGCGCATCACCACTTATCCGCAGATCAGCTGCTGAACGCCGCTCATCTCGCGACTTCCGGTGCCTATACGCACGCGGAGGGGGACGACGAGGAGTGGCAGGCGGTACTGGAAGCGATCTGGCACCCTTTGCGCGCAGGTGAGGCGGCGGGCGAGGGTGACTGAACATGTCCCGACGCCGGACGGCTCGTCTGCCGGACGGCGTCAGACGAGCGTGCCACCCCGGGCCGGCAGGCAACGGCGGCCGGGGGTAGCCGGCCTGCATCCGCGGGAAGTCGCCGACGCCATCTGGCTGGCCGTCAACCATCCCGACCTGGCGGGCCCGGAGCCGATGGCCGACGACGATCCCCGTACCGGGGCTCCGACTTCGCCGGCCGCGCACTGGACGCCGCCGCCCGGCGCAATCGTGGCACCGGACCGGAAACCCGAGGGGCAGGAGCAGTCGAACGGATCGCCCGAGGACGATCCGACCGCTGCCTCGCCGCACAGCCCTGTCGAACTCACCAGCCCCGCAAGGGTTCAGAGTGCCGCCGACGACGCTCTGATCACGTCTGCAGCTGCCCCGGGCGACACAGGCAGGCGCGGCATCCGCCAGGCATTGGCCCGACCTGCGGTAGCCGTAACGGTCTCTGGGGTGCCGGGCCGGGCCGCGCTCGGTCGCGCCCTGCGGCCGCTGCGCCGCACGGTCTCCACGATGCGCAATCCGCGACTGGACGAGGAGGCGACTGCTGAGCGGCTTTCGGCGAACCCGGAGTTACCACCCGTCATGGGCATGGGGCCGGAGGCGCGCTGGGACGCCCTGCTCGCCGTCGACTCGGGGATGTCCATGTTCGTGTGGCAGGAGGTCGTCGCCCGGTTGGCGGCTGCGCTGCGTCGCTACGGGGGGTTCCGGCGCGTGGTGCAACGCCGCCTGGTCACCGACTCGTCCGCTCCCGAAGGTATCGTGCTGCGCGGTTTCGGCTCGGCGCACATCGAGGATCCACCCAAGAGCCTGGTGGATCCGAGCGGTCGGCAGATCGTCTTTGTGGTCACCAACGGCCTCTCCAGCGGCTGGCGTTGCGGAGCGGCGCAGAGCTCGCTGAGGTCCTGGGCCCAGCACCAGCCGCTGGTCATCCTGCACACCCTGGACCAGCAACTGTGGCATCGCACCGGTCTGCACCCGCAACGCGTGCGGCTGTACTCCTCCGGCCCGCACGTCGCCAACGGCCAGGTCACGTGGGAGCTCGCCGACCGGCCACGGCATGACGTACGCGAACGCCGGAACCTGCGACGGGTGTTGCCGGTTCCCGTTCTTGAGATCTCGGAGGACTGGATCGGCCCCTGGGCCCGTTTCATCGCCGGCGAGGGGCCGCGGTGGGTGGAGATCGCGGCAGTCCTGACCCGGCCATGGCACCGGACCGGCCCCGATGTGCCCGCCCCCTCCCCGAAGCAGCGCGCGCCCAGTGCGGCCGAGCGGGTCACCCGCTTCCGCTCCTGGGCCTCCCCCGAAGCCTTCGCCCTGGCCACGCGGCTGGCCGCTGTACAGCTGGATCTGCCCGTCATTCTCGAAGTGCAGCGGCACACCCTGCCCGGGTCGAGGCCGGGGCATCTGGCGCAGTTCTTCATGGGCGACCTCGTCGAGCCTCTGCCTGGCGACGAGGAGTCCTTCCTATTTCACGAGGGCGTGCGAGAAGAACTGCTGGCGCTGAGCAGCAGAAAAACGACCGAAATTGCCGCAAGGAAATCCGCCGAGATATTAGCGGAGAAAAACAGTGCTGCGCGGGAGCTCTTAGCGCACTTCGCGGGAGAGTCGATTTCTTCCGAACCGCTCGTAACGCCGGAGAATTTCCGCTTCCGCATGGTGGAGTCCTCCGTGCTTCGAGCCCTTTCGGGCCAGCATCTGAAACGCGCCAAGTGCATCGAGGAATCCATTGATGCCCACAGTATATCTGACGTTAGCATAAGAACATCGGCGCGCGCCGCGCGCGAAACTGCCCATTCCGACCTTGGAAGTGAAGGTTCTGGCAAAGTGAATTCTCCAGAGAGGCCTGACGGTTGGAGCGCGCACAAAAATGAACCGGCGCGCGCGGCCCAAGAAAGTGTCGGCGGATCTACTGTCAGCCAAGGAGAAGTCACTGTGACCGGTATGACGCGAGTGCAGGGCCCCGAAGAGGCACGTACGCTCCTCGACGGGCAGGGGAGGCGATCGTCGGCTCGCCCTGTGATCGCCGGCAACACTCCTCCTCGCAACCGTGTGTTCACTGGTCGCGAAGAGCTTTTGCGTGAATTGGAACGCGGCCTCCGAGAGGGGCCGACAGCCGTCCTTCCCCACGCGCTCCACGGAATGGGTGGTGTGGGAAAATCGCAATTGGCGCTGGAATTTGTCTACCGGCACGCCTCGGAGTATGAAATCGTCTGGTGGATTCCGGCGGAGCGGCCCACGCAGATCGCCCAGGCATTCGTGGAGCTCGCCCGGCGCCTGGATCTCCCTGTTTCCGGAGAAGCGAACACCGCCGTGCCGGCTGTCCTGGAGGCGCTGCGGACCGGGAACCCCTATGCCAAATGGCTACTGGTGTTCGATAACGCGGAAAGCCCACAGGCGGTCCAGGAGTACTTTCCGACCATGCCCGGCCCCAATCAGGGCGGCTCCATTCTGGTGACCTCCAGGAACCCGCAGTGGAACACCTTGGCTCACCCGCTCGAAGTCGACGTCTTCGAGCGTTCGGAAAGCATCCACCTGCTCCAGCGCCGCAATAAGGATCTGTCCACGGAGGACGCCAACAAACTCGCCGAGGTACTGGGCGATCTCCCGCTCGCCGTGGAACAGGCCTCGGCCTGGCGGGCGGAGACCGGAATGCCGGCGGACGAATACCTGCGCCTGTTCGACGAGAAGCGCGCCGAGTTGATGACCGTCTCGCAGCCCACACAGTACGAGGAGACGGTCGCGACGGCATGGAACGTCTCCCTGGACCACCTGGAGAGAAAGAACGCGGCAGCACTCCAACTCCTTCAGGTCTGTGCGTTCTTCGCCCCGGAGCCCATCTCACGCTCGTTCTTCTCCGGAGCGTCGGTCGATCCGATCGCCCCGGACCTGGACCTCGCGCTCTCCGATCCGCTGCGTCTCGGCCGGGCTATCCGCGAGATCAACCGGTACTCCCTCGCGAAGATCGACCACCGAACGAATTCCATTCAGATGCACCGGTTGGTGCAGGCGGTGCTCGTAGCCCGCATGTCCGAGGAGCAACGCGATCGCATGCGGCACGGGGCGCACCTCCTGCTCGCCGCCAACACGCCCGGAGATGCCCAGGACCCCCAGCACTGGACGCGCTTCGCGGACCTGTATCCACACGTGCTGGTTTCCGAAGCCACGGCGTCGGCCAACCGCCAGGTGCGTCAGATGGTCTGCGGTATCACCGAGTTCCTCTTCTTCTGGGGCGACCACGGCGGCGCGCGCGAATTCGGACAACAGGCGTACGACCTGTGGAAGGGGCTGTATGGCGAAGGGGACCGGCAGACCCTGATGCTGGGCCGACACCTGCGCTTCGCCCTGTGGACGCTGGGCCGCTATCAGGAGTCGGCGGCGCTGAACGAGCGCATGCTCGCGGTACTGCGTCAGCCGGACGCAGACGCCGAGGAAGAACTCCTCAGGGCGATGGGACAGGTCGGTATCGACCGACGGGCCGTGGGTGACTTCCGAGGCGCGCTCGTGAACGACGAGGAAGTCTACGAAAGGGCCGTCCGCTCCTTCGGGGAGGACGATCCGGAGACCCTTCTCCACGCGCACAATCTCGGTGTCTCGCTGCGCGTCAACGGGCACTTCCGCAACGCCCTCGAGCTCGACAACCAGACCTGGCAGCGCAAGGCCCAGATCTACGGAGCCGATGCCCTCATCACCCTGCTCACCGAGGCGAGTATCGCTCTCAACCGGCGTGAGATGGGGGAGTACTCGGAGACCGCACAGCACTGCGAGGCCATCGTCGACAAGTACCGGCGGCTGTTCGGCGACACCAGCCCGCACACACTTCGGGCCGTCACCCTGCTCGCGGTGTCACTGCGCAAGGCCGGTCACCACGTCCGGGCGGCCGAACTCACCGGCCCGGCTCGCAAGACACTGCTGGCCCGCTACGGTGAACGTCATCCCGACTACCTTGCCGCGTCTCTCAACCTGTCGATCGACATGCGGCAGCTCGGTGACCTGAACGAGTCACGTCGCCTTG
This sequence comes from Streptomyces sp. T028, assembly GCF_048159505.1. Lineage (NCBI taxonomy): Bacteria > Bacillati > Actinomycetota > Actinomycetes > Kitasatosporales > Streptomycetaceae > Streptomyces > Streptomyces sp. T028. Next base: position 413,150 of record NZ_JBLRVZ010000012.1, on the reverse strand, counting down.
GGGAGATCACCCGCGACCTGTACCGTCAGGTTCTCGGGCCTCAGCACCCGCACACCAATTCCGCTGAGATGGATCTCGCCATCACCTACCGCCTGCTGAATCGGGTGGACCTGGCGAAGGGGCTGAACGAATCCGCGCTCGAACACTGTTTGGAACGGCTGGGTGACCGTCACCCGGATGTTCTGGTCGCGCGTACGAATCTGGCCAGTGATCTGTTCGCGCAGGGTGATGTCTCGGCGGCCCTGGGGATGGACGAGAAGACGCTCGAACTGGCCGTCAGCATCCTGGGGGCGAGCCACCCCACCGTACTGGTGATCAAGAGCAACCTTGCCCAGGATCTGAGGGCTTCCGGACGTACTGAGGAAGCCGAGGCCATGCATCAGGAGGCGGCCGAGGAACTGGAGTCCTGCCTCAGCAGGCAGCACCCGGCCTGGCAGGACGCAACACAGTGGCGCAGGGCCAATTGCGACATCGACCCCATGCCCATCTGAGCCCCGCGGTTCTGGTTTCTGCCCGGCCCTCGGCCCGACGGCCCTTCAGGCGTCGGGCGGAGACCGGAACCGCTGCCGCACTCCTATCGCGATCGTGCGCCGTCCTTGCCGTAGCCCGTCAGCCAGTTCCAGAAGTCGACGGGGTCCGGGCACATACCGGTCCGGTCCCGGACGGCGCGGTGAACCGCTGGTATCAGTTCCGGTGAGGCGGTCGGCTGCCCGCCCATGCCTGTCGGCCGACTCACACGCAGCGCCCAGCCAAGGCCGGCCCAGGCCCCCGCGGCGGGCGCACCCGATCGGGGAACCGCCGAACCACTGATCTCCTCAGCGTAGAGAGCCAGCGCCGCCTCGTACTCACCCTTGACCAGAAGCGCGTCGGCGGCTTGAGCGCCTTCCACGAAGGCTGCCACTTCCTGGGGCGACTTCGATATCCGGTCCCACATGTCGGAGTTGGCCAGCCGCAGGCGCAGCAGTGTGAGCCGGAGATCCAAACTCGGTACCACGGGAGACGCCCGGAGCGAGGAAGCCGGCATCTGGCCGAGTTCCGGCGGCTCGGAAGGACTCTTCAACCAGGCCTCCGCGAGTTGTGCTACCAGCGCCGCGTCGGGGACGAGATGGTGCAGCCGCCATTGTGTGGCGTGATCGTCCGCCGCCTGACGCACGATGTCGAGGAGGTCGGCGGGGAGAGATTCGGCGTGCCAGGCTTCGACTGTCTCGCCCAGCCGAGCCACCAGGCGTCGTCCCAGCGGTGTGAGCTCCGGCTCGGTGGGCAGTCCTGCGAGCGTCTGGCGCAGTTGGTGGCAGCGCAAGGCGAACTCGAATCGTGCCTGGACCAGGTTCCGTTCGTCGCCGGAGGCGGTCGCGCAGCGGATCACGCCCAGCCAGAGTCGCGCGACCCCGGTGAAGGCGTACACCCCGTGCAGGATGCCGCGCATCGGCCGCGGATCGTTGCGCCACGGCGCGTAGAAATGAGCCGCGGTGTCCTGGTCGTTCACGAAGGAGTAGAGGTGCATCAGGACACTCAATTTGCTGTGCTGTATCTCATGCACCAGGAGAGAGGCCAGTTCCAGCGCATTCTGCGGTTCGGTGACCGCCAGCCTTCCGACACCGTCGCCCGACGTGCCGCTGACCGCTTCCCGGGAGCCGAGGGCGGACAGAGGCTCGATCGACCTCAGGAATGCGGTGACGTCTGAGGCGGACTGCGGATCGGCCGTTCTCAGAATCGCCCACGCCTCGTCCAGCGAGGTCGACCACAGTTCCTGCATCCGATCGGGAACGCGGATGACGCGGGGGGACGGTGACGCTCCTATGACCCGATGATGGCTGAGATCGTCGAGGAGAACCGACCGGTGTTCCTCGGGAGGACCGTACGCGAGGTGTATCGGGGTTTGCCAGGTGCCTGAGCACGCCTGAGGAGGCAACGGAAAAGGCCCTATGGCGACCTTTTCCTCATGGTTGTCACGAATCGTCAGGTGGCCATCGGTGAAGCTCGCGTCGGCGGATTCCCAGGCATCCCTGCCGCCGAGTAGTGCGCGGCCCAGATTGGGCAGCCAGACTGTTCCGTGGCGCACAGGCAGCCGTATCGAGAAATCCAAGCCCACGCTCAAAGCGCCGGCCGCTGCGATGCAGTGCAGACTGCCGACATCGACCCAGATGGGTGAGGCCTCCGCAGGCCCGCCACGTAATCGGCGCAGGGCGTGCGACATGGCCATACCGGTTTCGGGAAGCAGGAGAAGTTCCTCGATCGCTTCCTTGTCCCGCCGGTATGCCTCGGTGAGCAGTTCCCAAGCCCGGGCGGTGTCGTCGAGCGGCCCCACGACAGCAGGCGCCCCCATGGTCACATCCAGGAAAAGATCCAGCAGAAGAAGTCGCCGACTGCGTTCCGCTTGCCATAACACTTCCCGTGACGCGTCGTCCCCTGCGCAGCGCGCGAGATCATCAAACTGGTTTTCGGACAGCGCATGCCGTTGGCGGCCGGACGTTCCATACGACGGTCGCACCTCAGGTGGCATGAGCCTGCCTTCCCAGGCTTTCGGGGGGCGAGGGTTTCCGATCAACTGCCCTGGCTGCCGGCAAGCCTGATGTCGCGGTCGTCAAGCTTCTGGAGAAGCCGTGCCTTTTCCCGTTCCCGTTCCCGTGTGTCGAACGTGCGTAGCTGCTCAAGCGTGACTCCCCCGAGATCAAGAAGCTCGGACACGATGGCGGTACCGGACTGGCCCATCCTGCAACTACCCTCCCACCAGCCGGGTCGCTGATGACCCGCTTTTCCATCATGTCCCCGCGCAATGAGCCAGGGAACCCCGCATCCGGACATCAGTTCCCCGATGCCCTTCGACCTGTCGGCCGATCAGGAAGGGCCGGCAACGGGCCCGTCGAGTTCGTCGGGGTACCCGGGGATGGCGCCCAGGACGCGGTCCAGATCCTGGAGGGCGCCGGTCCCCGAGTCCGCCAGCCCGATGGCTTCCCGTAGCCGCACCAGCCCGTCCGGAAAAGCCGCGCAGATGTCGATCAGGTTCAGCAGTTGCAGACGAGGTACGGCGGACCGGGGCAGGCTGCTGAGTATTTCTGCCGGTAACTGCGTGAACACCACGGCGCGGCTGTCCGGGTCGGCCATCGACGGTACATTCTCCAGCGCACTCACCAGTTGCTTCTTCAGCTGCAGTGCGATTCGGAGAGTGCGGGCGGGCGTAGTGGCCACGGGAGTGCCTTCCGTCCATCGCTCCGACGTGCCCTCCGGACCGGAGTGCCAGAAGTAGCTGGGCGTCTGGTGCGCCCTGCCGGCGCGACGCAGTTCCTGGAAGATGCCGCTGAGCGCTGCGGTCAGGGACGCCGGGTCGGGCGGCCAGTCGGGCGGGACTCCTTCGCGGGGCGCTCCTCGCAACTCCTTCAGAGCCGCCGTGCTGAAGGTGCCGATCCGGGCGGTCGCCTCGTTGCGCGCGGCCTCACCCGGCCCGCACGCGAACAGCGCGTACTGGCCGGGACGGGGACGCGGCCTGCCCGCCGGCACCGGATCCGAGCGCAGGGCACCACGCACCCGCGCGGGATCGGCATAGGTCTGGCAGGCGTCGATCAGCCACAGCTGGGAGGGAAAGGACGCTACAAGGTCCGAGCGATAGGCGGCGAGCGCCGCGTCGAGGTCGAGACAGCGGATGTCGTCCGGTGCGGCGTCCTCGTACAGCAGCCGGCGCCGCCCGTCAGTGTCGAGGAGACCGTGCCCCGACCATACGACCAGCAGGAAGTCACCTTGGTCGGTGGGCAGTTCACGGAACAGCACGTCGTGAACCGTTGCCCGGTCGCTCGGCCGGTGCCGCAGCCCGATGGACCGGACCGCATCGGCGTTTCGGTCCAGGGGTGACAGCAGAAGGGTGATGCGGTCGGGCGGAAGGCCGACCTCCAGCAGCCAGCGGACGTATCCGAGCGCGTCATGGGCGGGTCCGTCGAGGGTCCAGGCCGAGCCGCCCTGGTACTGCTCCACGCCGACGACGAGGGCGCGTGCGCGTCGTACTGTCCCGGCCATCCGCGATCCAGTCCTCTCCATACCGCCCGGGGAGGGACGACTGCCTCGACTCCACTACGGTGTGCGCGGAGTACCGCACGCAGCACACGGCGCCGACCAGGCCGGTGGCAGTACCTTCTCGAAGGCGGTTTATGGCCGGGGACGTACCCCCGTGGGCGGGCCGCCAACCGTGGTGGACGACGAAGGAAGTACTCGCGGTCCGACGACGGCCTCGTGAACGATCCGGAGCGTTGAGCGGCACTTGCCTGCTCCGACGCGAGCGCGAGGACTGGGCACGCCGCACCGACCCCGAACCCCCGCCCTCGCCCACCGTGCGGCTGCCCGTACTCCCGGCACCGGGCGCCGCTGTACGGCCTGGTGGACTTCGCCGACGACCTCGGGCCCGAGGCCCGGGCCGCGCTGGAGGCGAGTGGCCTGCTCGACGCCTGGGTCCGGGCCGACGGCACGGTCCTGGATCCGGCACGCGCGACACCCTGCCGGTTCCGGCGAAGACGGCAGCGGCGCCGGATCCGGGTGCTCGGTCCGCAGCCGCACCGCACACCGCCCTCGGTACTGACGGCTCCTGGAAGCTCGGCATCGCACACGGCCGTCACAGACGCGTGGGTCCGAACAACGCCACCCTGTCCACGGTCCGCACGTCGCACGGCCTGGGGGTCGTCCTCTACTGGAAGCCGGCCGACGGCGTGGAAGCGGACGTCAAGGCTGCCGTGGCCTCCTGCGCAGCCCTCCGGCCTGCATGGGGCGGTACGGGGCAGAGCCGTGGCACATGGGTGCGGCGGACTACGAGTACCTCGGGATGCGGGCCGAGCTGGACGGCACGCCGCCGCTTCCGCTCATGGGGACGCTGGTCGAGGCGACGTGGGATGCGGAACTGGCCCCGGCGATGGAGGTTTTGGGGAGTGCGGTGTATGAGGAGGCCGGCCTGATCTGCTTTGGAAGACCCGGGGTGACAGAGGTCTAGGGGGACCGGAAACAGAGCGTCAGCCGCCGGTTTCATCTCAGAGAGCCACGTGTGGCGGTCTGCCCCGGCTCTCCGCCGTCGCCGGAGAACAGGGAACCGGCGTTCGAGGTTGTCAGCCCAGGACTGCCGCCCCGGCGCCCACGTGACACGAGGACAGGCGCGGTGTGTCTGCGTTGTCCTCCGGGATACCGATGACCTCGACGGTCACCCCTCGTACTGCCAGGGCCTTGGCAGTCTGGGCGATGGTGATCTGGGAGAAGCCGAAGACGGACTCCGGGGTCAGGTTCTCGCGGTTCTTGAGAAGTACGGCAAGGACGATGCGCTTGGGAGTGAAGTCGTCCGGCAGCAAGATCTTGCCGCCACTGAGCCGGGCCACCTTCGCCGTGAACTCCGCACGGACCTGAGCGGACTCCTGGAGCAGCTCCACCGCCACCCTGGCCTGGCTGAACAAGTGACTCAGCGGACCGGAACCGGCGGCGCGCTTGACAAGGACCAAGGTGCCGTCGGGCACGAGGAGGTCGCAGATCTCGACCTGGTCCCTGGGTCGCAGAGGATTGACGACGTTCTTGGTGTCGAGGCAGACCCAGCCCGGCCGGTCATCAGCCACCCTGTTGTTGTAAGTGTTCTCGGACTCACCGTCGCCCCAGGCGGGAAGGGAGAGGGAGGGCGAGCGTGAGAACAGCGCCGCCACTCCGGCCCGGCACTCTTCCACATAGGCGGCGCCGACCTCGTACCACTCGCCGTCCATCAGGAAGAACCTTCGGGAGCCGAGAGACACGGGGGCCTCCAGCCAGGTCAACGCGCTGGTGACGGCGAGCGCATCGACGGCCCCTGCCCGGCGGTCCCTGGCAAGGGTCACGGTCCCTTCGCGCAGCACCTTGAGGCGTCGGCCGGGCGATGCGAGCCTGGCCCGGGTGAGTACGTAGCCGAGGTCGAAATCGTCGGAGCGCAGGGCTCCCGTGCTGTTGATCTGCGTGATGTAAGTGGTGGCCTCCGCATATGCAGTGTGGTGTTCCGAGGGGACGGAGACGGAGATCCGTCCGTCGGGGGGGCGGCCAAGACGCTCGTCCAGGGCCTGACCGAGGGCGTCGAGGGTCAAAGGATCACTGACCGGCACGATGTGGTCGACGAATTCGAGTTCCTGGTGCGGGATGTCCTCGCGGCAGATCCTGGCGATGGTCCGCACGTCGGAGAGCAGAGCCGCAGGTTCGATTCCAAGAGCGATCCTCAGCCCGCATCCGCCCTGGGCACTGACGGCCTTTCCGCGCATGTACCGCGACCGGGTGAGTGGAAGGTCGTCGAGGTATCCGCCAAGGCTGCGGACGATGCGCGAGTGGTCACGGATGCCGAGAAGCGGGACCGGGGCGCCGCCCGGAACCAGGGAGATATCGGTGCGTGACTGGCCGAGAGACTTCGAGACCGCCCCGCGGATCATGTTCGGATCCATCTGCCGGATGGCGAAGGAGAGGCCGAAGCGCTTGTCCTTGAGGTGGTCGGGGATCAGTCGGTACCCCTGGTCGCAGCCGATGGCGTACACCGTTCCGTCGACGGCGAGCAGGAGCACGGCGGCGGTGCGTCGGACGCTCTCGGTGACCATGATGCCGGTGGTGCGCGACATGGGTTCGCACCACGGGGCTTCGGTGTGCTCCATTCCGCAGGTGATGTACACGGCTGGGACTCCGAGCGTTTCGGGGAAATGCGGTTCGGCGCCGAGTCTGTCCAGAAGCTCGTGGTCAAGGGCGTCCAGCATGGCGTCCGGGGTGGGGGCCACGCCGGACAGTCGGTAAACGGTGCGTACTGCGGTGTTCGATGCCAAGGGGTGCCTCCGTGGGGCAGTGGGCGCGAGGTCTGAAGGGCGAGCGGGACACGTCGATGCCTTCGAGGTCGTGGGCTGGACGGGGTGAGGACAGCTGCGACGAGGACGCGCTGTACGGCACCCGGTTCGCGAGGGAATCGGGTACACGCTAGATATTGACATCGATATGTGTACGTCGTCAACAGACTTCCCTCTAGAATGGAAGTGGCGGCCCGTGTACGCTGGGCTTATGACGGACAACGCCGCTTCATCGGTCGGCCCGCTTGTCACCGGTTCCGAGATCGCTCGGCTGGCCGGGGTCACTCGGGCTGCTGTCTCCAACTGGCGTCGGCGCTACGACGACTTCCCCGCGCCGGCGGGAGGTGCCGCGAACAGTCCGCTCTACGCGCTCGCCGAGGTCCAGGAGTGGCTGGACAGACAGCGCAAAGGCCAGGAAGTGTCACCGGAAGTCGAGTTGTGGCAGGCCATGCGGGCAGCGTACGGAGAGCAGATGGTCGCGGGGCTGGCAGAGGTGGCCGCGGTGTTGGCCGGTGAACATGGACTGGGACTGCCGGATGACGTAGCCACCCGTGTACGGGAGCTTGCCCGAAGCGACACGCCTGTCGATCTGGTCAACGGACTGACCGAACGGTTCATGGACTCCGCGCGGCGTGCGGGATCGGACCAAGTGACTCCCGAGCGCGTGGTGCGTGCGGTGTGCCACTTCGCCCCCGAGCTTCCGGCTGACGCCACGGTCTTCGATCCCGCCTGCGGAATCGGGGTGCTGCTCCTGTCCGTCGCTGCCCAAAAGGGGACGCGCTGCCACGGCCAGGAGATGGACAATGACAGTGCCCGTTTCGCGCAGCTCCGCGCCGACCTTCTGGGCCGATCGCGTGTGCGCATCGTGGCAGGTGACTCCCTGCGCGCGGACGAATGGCCGGATCTCAAGGCGGATCTGGTCGTCTGCGACCCGCCGGCTGGTGTGACCGAGTGGGGACGGGAGGAATTGCTGCTCGACTCCCGCTGGGAACTCGGAACACCCTCCAAGGCTGAGGGGGAGCTCGCTTGGCTCCAGCACGCCTATGCGCACACCGAGCCCGGCGGCAAGGTCCTCATGGTCATGCCTGCCTCAGTGGCCTACCGCAAGGCGGGCCGCCGCATCCGGTCAGAACTCGTACGCCGGGGCATCGTGCGCCAAGTGGTTGCCCTGCCGCCGGGAACGGCGACCTCTCACGCCCTGCCTGTCCATCTGTGGTGTCTGCAACGTCCCGAGAACGCGGGAGGTACGGACACCGCCCACACCGTGCGCATGGTCGACCTGACCGGCAACGGCCCCGACGGCATCCTGGAACCACGCCCCGACCAGATCGCTGACGTGCCGCTGATCGAACTCCTCGACGACACCGTCGACCTGACCCCCGGCAGCCATCTGCGTTCCCGGCACCGCGACTATCCCGGTGAGTACGCCGCCCTGCGCAAGGAGTTGGAAGACCGGATCCGCCGACTCGACACGCTTCTGCCCGAGCTCGCGGCCGGTGGCGGACCGGGCTCGCTGGACAGTGCCACCACCAGCGTCGCGGATCTCGCCCGCGCCGGACTCGTCACGTACGACGGTCCGGAACCGGTCTCGGCCAGCGAACAGCTCGATACGGACTATCTGCAGGGATTTCTGCGCAGCTCCGGCAACGCCCGCAGGTCCACAAGTGCCAGCGGGACCTACCGTCTTGATGGCCGGGGTTCTCGCATCCCCCGTATGGGCATTGACGAGCAGCGTCGGTACGGTTCCGCCTTCCGGGCTTTGTCCGCGTTCGAGGAAAGCATGCGCAAGGTCGACGAACTGAGCCGACAACTCGCCGAAGTCGCCCGTGACGGCCTTGCGACGGGTGCACTGGCACCGGAGGAGTGACAGACGATGGTGCGGGGCATGCCGGGTGCACACCCCGCACCGGTCCGCGCCGGGTGCCCGATCAGGCGGCGCGTGGCAGAAACGTGCTCTGAGTTCCGCTCCACGACACGCTCAGGGCTTCGCGAGCGCGAGTGCAGGCGACGAAGAGGAGGCAGCGCTCCCGCAGCAGGTCCGCGTCGTGCTGCAGGGGGTCGGCCTCGCGGGGGGTGATCTCACGGGCGAACGGGACAGTGCCCTCGCTGACACCGATGACGGACACCGCCCGGAACTCCAGGCCCTTCATCGCGTGCATCGTGGCCAGCCGTATCCCCTCGGTCCTCGGCGCGACCTGCCCTTTGATCCGTAGTACTGGGAAGCCCGCTGCCTTCAGTTTCTCCTCGGCCGTGTCCAGAGACAGGTTGAAGCGTGCGCACACCCCGATCTCGTGCGGCGCCAGACCTTCGGCAATCAACGCCCGGACCCTGTCCACCAGGGCCTCGGTCTCCTCCTGCCGCGTCGCGTACGCCTGTACCTGGGGGCGACGTCCGTGCAGCAGGGAGCGGTACCCGGCCAGCGAGTCCGTTCCCTCGCCCTCGAGCGAATCCACGGTGACGGGCGTGAGGAGCCGCGCCGACCAGGCGAGGATTTCCTCGGTGGAGCGGTAGTTGACGCGCAGCCGAAAGCTGCGGCCGGTCGTGGTGATGCCCAGGGAGGCGAGCGACACCCGGGAGTCGTAGATCCGCTGGTGCGGGTCGCCGGTGAGGAACAGGTCGTCGGGGCCGGGGGAGACGGCAGCGCGCAGCACACGCCACTGGGCGGGGTGCAGGTCCTGTGCCTCGTCGACGACGACATGGACGTACGGGGACGGCTGGTCGGCGAGGAGTTCCGCCGCGCGGGTGCAGACCCGCAAGTGCGTGGTCTCGCCCCGGTCCCGCAGGAACTGTTCGAACCGCTCCACGGCGCTCCACACCTCTCGACGGCGCGTGGGACCGAGGCCGGTACCACGGCCGCGGCGGCTCGCACCGAGATAGGCGTCGAGATCCCGGAGGTTCTGGCCGAGTACGACGTGCCGGTACTCCTGGGTCAGGAACTGGGCGGTGAACGGCAGACCGAGTTGCTTGACGACCTTCCCCCACAACTGCCGCTGTTCCCGGTCCCCGATCGGCTTGGGCATGGCCGCCGACTTCGCGCGCACGATGCCGTTCGCGTAGGCGTCGACCGTCGTCACGTCGACCCGCGCAAGCAGCTTCTCGTCCTCGGCGAGGAGCAGGCTGAGCATTTCGCGCAGTCCGGCGGCGAGCGCGTTCGTGTACGTGGTGAGCAGGATGCGGCCGTCGCCGGAACGACCGAGCAGGTGCTTGACCCGGTGCAGGGCGGCCACCGTCTTGCCCGTCCCGGGTCCGCCCGTGACCTGGACGGGGCCACCGTACGAGGTGCGGTAGGCGACGCGCCGCTGGGAGGGGTGGAGGAAGACCCGCCAGGCCTCGAACGGCTTCTCGAGGATTTCCTCCAGCTCCTGCGGCCCGGTGACCAGCCGGATGCGTGCGGGAGTGTTGGCGATCACCGTGGCGAGGTCCTCGACCGGTTCGGCGGGGGAGTCGGCGGGCCGGCGGACGGCCACGACGTCCCGGTAGACGTCTTCCGGGCGGAATCCTTCGGCGAGGTACTGCAGCACCTCCAGCTGGTCCTCCGGCAACAGCGTGGAGAACGCCTCCAGTTGGGCCTTGTCCACCAGAGAACGCGCGGCCCGCAGTACTTGGGCGTCGATTCCCAGTTCGCGCAGCGCGCCGTCGGAGATGTCCGCGAACAGCAGCCGCGGAGCGGTGCGCGCAGCGGTTTCGTACAGCGGTGTCAGCTCGTCCAGAGCGACGGCGTTGCGTACCTCCAGAGCCCGGGTCGCGGAGTTCGCGCTGTACAGACGCTTCGCCGCCCAGGTGTAGGCGTCGTCGTGCGGCAGGACGTTGACCAGGAGGAACATGTCGCTGCCGTCGTCAGGGGCGAGAACGACTCCTCGCCAGAAGTCCGTGATGCGGATGGTGCGCATCCGTGAGTCACGGGCGTTCTCGACGGACTCCAGGTGCAGTCCCTTGTCCGCGTTGAGTTCGGCGACGCTCAGGGCCTGGAACTTCGCCATGGCCTTGCGCACACCGGCTCGGACCGGCTTCTCCAGGGTGTCGTAGCCGTCCCAGAAGCTCTGGGCGAAGGCGAGCCGGGGCATGAGGTCTCTTCCTTTCCGCTTGACGTTCCTTCATGATCACGGACGCGGGACGGCGCTTGCCAGCCGTGTGGCGAGCTCCCGGACGGCCGACAGGAGCTGTCCGGGTTCGCCGGAGAGATCGAGGCTGTGCTGGTACAGCCGCATTCCCCGTCCTTCCGGCTCCGCCGCCGTCCCGCGCACCTCATGGAAGCGCTCGGGCCACCGGCCGGCCGCGTAGACCAGGTGTGCCTCACGCAGGCCGAGCACCGTGGCGTAGGCGAGTGCCTGGTAGAGGTCGGGGTTGAGGAGTCCATCGGCTTTCTCGACCTTGTACTTGGCGTCGACGACGGCGAGGGGCGTGCGCCCGTCGCCGGTGCGGACCACGAGATCGGGGCGCATCCGTACGAGTCCCGCGGTGTCGAGGTGGTGGGGGTCCTGGAGACGGGCGGTGAGACCGTGCTCTTCAAGTGCCTCGCGCAGGGCGACCGTCACGAAGTCCTCGAACAGCTTGTTCATGTCGAGCAGGAAGCCGTCCACGGCGAGCGGGTCGGCGGCATCCGCCGGCCGGTGTTCCGGTGAGGTGCCTCGCAGGACGGCCTCGGCGAGCCGCAGCGCGGGCTGGTAGCGGGCGTTCAGGCGCGACGGCTGCCAGCGCGGCAGTTCCTGGCCCCGTACGAGCGGCAGCGCGTCGGCGAGACGTACGCGCTGATGGGCGAGACGCCGCCGGACAGGGCCGGGAACGCCCGGCAGTCGCAGCAACCGCTCGACAGCCGCGCGCAGGAGACGGTTCTCGGCGGTGTCGGCGGTGTACGCGTCGTAGGCGATCTCCACCGGCGGGGTACGGCCGAAGTGCCGCCGGATCTGCTCGGCCTCGCGCAGCCGTCCGCGCACGACCAGCGCGGACTCCTCCACTTCGCGGTATCCCTGGAGGACCCCCTGCCGCAGCGCCGCTTCGATCTGCCGCTCCACGGCGTACGCGAGCGCGGGGACGACATCGTCGTACGCGCCGGTGTCGACGGTGCCCTCCCGGCTGTCGCGCCAGGCGCGAGCCGGGTCGAGGCTGAACCCGAGGAGGAAGAACAGCCGGCTCACCGGGGTCTTGGGCATGATCCGTACGACCGGACCGCCGCAGACGCGGACGGCACCGACCCGGCTGCCCGCCCGCAGGAGCCAGTGCCCCTCCCGGCCGGGATCCGGCGTTGCGCTCTGGAGGATGCCGGAGACGGCCAGGGCCCGCCCGGCCTCGGGGCTCAGCGGCACGGAGACGGCGGGCCCCCACTCGCGCAACGCCACCTCGTGCACGGTCACGGGTGCTGCTCGCGCAGGGAGTCGAGGCCGTAGCGGGCGGCGACGTCGAGGCCCTCGCCGTAATGGTGCTCCTCGAGCAGAGGCAGAATCTTCGTGCGCCAGGTCCGTTCGAGGCCGCCGTCACGGTACACACCGGGCTTCATCAGATATGAGGGTCCGATGGCGAAATCGGCGTCGTCGATGCGGGCGTTGAGGGCATCAAGGAGCCGGGCGGGCTCCAGGTCCCTCTCCTCGCGCTTCAGCCAACGTGCGAGCAGTCCGGACGTCGGCTCGGTGCGCGGGGACAGCTCCACGAACGCGAAGCGGCGCCGCATCGCCGCGTCGACCAGGGCGATCGACCGGTCGGCGGTGTTCATCGTGCCGATCACGAACAGATTCGGCGGCAGCGCGAAGTCGTCCCCGGAGTAGGTGAGGCGGACCGACCTGGTCCTGTACTCCAGGAGGAAGTAGAGCTCGCCGAAGACCTTCGCCAGATTGGCGCGGTTGATCTCGTCGATGATCAGGAAGTGGGGGATGTGCCGGTTTCCCTCGCGGGAGGCGAGATCGGCGAGCTCCCGCAGCGGGCCCGCCGTCAGCCGGAACGCCACCTCCCTCGTCTCGGGATCCTCGACAGGCCGGAACCCCTCGAAGAAGTCCTCATAGGCGTACGAGGGGTGGAACTGCACGATCTTGACCTGCTCCGGGCCTGAGCCGAAGTACTCGGCGAGCTTCATCGCCAGGTACGTCTTGCCGGTGCCCGGCGGGCCGTAGAGCACCAACTGGCGTTCGTCGAGGAGGAGTTCACGCATCTCCACCAGCCAGGCGCGGTCGTGGACCAGCAGTTCGGCGACGAGAGCGTCGGTGATGTCCGGCAGCGACAGCTCCCTTTGCGCCGGCCGTTCGACAACGGGTTGCCCGCCGACGTTGCTCCCGACTGTCGGGTCCGTGTGCCCGGTGAGCCCGTCCAGCGCGTCGAGGACGCCCGTCAGATCGACGACGTCATGCTGAACGGAGAGCTTCTGCTGGATCTCCTCCGGCAACTCCTCGTACGCATGGCTGTCCGACTGCCAGGCGACGGCTCGCCGCAGATTGGACAGCCCGCCGGGTGAAGCGGTCTGCACGGCTTCCCCGGTGATCCGCCCGACGTGCAGCCGGCCGTCGCCGATGGTGGCCACCGTGTCGCCGACGCGCATCTGTGTCAGGAAGGCGTGCAGTTCGTCGACGAGGCCCCGCTTCTGGTTGTACGAGGCCGCCCCCTCGTAACCGTCCTCGACGAAGCGGCGCAGGGTGCTCTTGGTGGGGTCGGTCTCCTCCAGGGGCGGCAGGTGTGCGCCCGAGAGCGAGACGAACGCCTCCTGCAGCCACAGCTGCCGCACCAGGTTGTGGCCCGAGACATTGGAGCCGCGCACCAGCCACGCCTTTCGCGGCGCGCGCCAGCCGGTGGACAGGTAGTCGGCGAGCGGGTGGCCCTCGGTGGTGCGCCAGGACTCCGGGCCGGAAGCGTCGTAGCCGTACACCAGTGCGGCGGCGGCCGAGGAGGAGTTGCACTCGATGTCCCGCGTTGCCGTCCAACGTGCCGGCGCCTGCGGCCGGTCGGGATCGGCGGGCACGTCGACGAGCCCGCCGCTCGCGTGCAGGTCCGCACGGAACCGGCGTGCGTGGTCGCCGAGCCCCGGCCATGCCTCGGAGGCCACCAACGACCCCTCCAGCAAGAGGAACTTGTGGGTGCCGTTGCCGCCGAACTCGGTGAGCAGATGCCCGCGCGCCTCGCCATCGTCCTTGGGGAGCCTGATGCGGAACTCGGGTGTGCCGGGGAGGCGGTCGGGGTGCGGCATGGGTGACCTTCCGGGTGGGTGAGGTCTGCGTGAACACCACAGAGCCTACCTGTTGACAGTGTCAATCGACTACGGTCTTGTGGCCCGTCACCTCTTGGACGGCAGTACGCCCCCCGCGGCGCCGGGGGTGCTCACCTCCGCGAACCGGCCGCGCCCCTGTTCGGCGAGGCGCCCGAGGCGTACGAACTGGGTGTCCTGGGCGGCCTGGTCACCGCGCTCCACGGCGCTGCGCAGGGCGTCGCGGGCGGCCAGCACCTCCTTGCGGAGGGTTGCCGGGTAGGAGTCCTGCTCGGCGAGGCGGATCGTGAAGATCGAGGTACGGACCGCCGGATCCAGTCCGCTCCAGAGGTCATCGGCCCGGTCCGTGGCGGTCCGCATCGCGTCCGTGTTCATGGCCTTGCGCGCGTCCATGACCGCCTCCGCGGCCTGACGCAGTTCTTCCAGCAACGGCGCGGGCAGCAGCCCGCGTCCGCCCTTGGCCGCGACTGTCGCGCAGGCGTGGGCGTCCCGGGCTCGCTTGCACAGCTCCAGAGTGGCGCGGGCCGAGTCCAGCAGGCCGTCCAGGGAACGGCCCACGGTCTCCCCCTTGCCGAGGGCCGCAAGGTCCGCCATGACCTCGGCGAGGGCGCCGCGCTCGGCGGGGGTGACCTCCTGCCCCCAGGTGTCCAGGAAGCCGGTGTAGTGGGCGTGCAGTTCGTTCGCTTTCCGGCCGATGGTGGCGAAGACCATGCTGCGCCGCAGCTCGGCCCCGTGCCAGTCGCCGGAGCCGAGGCGGTACCGCAGCTCAAGGGTCCGGTCGCGGTCGAGGCGTACCTGAAGGGTGAGAGGTACGTCTCCACGGAGGCCGTCGGTGCGCTCGTGGGCGAAGCCGCCGCAGAACTCGTTGCGCTCGGCCGAACGCAGGTGCGGGCCCTCCCAGATGCGGAACCGCACCGGCCCACCGTCGGCGTCGCGCACCGCGAGGGTGTCCACCCGGTGCCATTCCGTCGGGTAGTGCGTGCCTCCGGGGAAGAGGACCTCGACGGTGCCGTCGGCGAGCTCCACTCCGATGTGCTGGGCGGTGACCTGTTCCGCGACAGCGGTGCCGAAGTCCCCACCGCACAACGAACAGCTGCTCAGACCCGCGGCGTTGACCATGCCACAGCCGGTGCACTTCAGGCCGCCCGTGTCCAGGGGCGCGTCGCAGTCGAGGCAGACGGTCGCGGAGGCGGGGTTGTCGGCCCGGCCGCAGTTGGCGCACTCGGTGCGCGTCGCCGCGGGAGCCGCCGCCCGCAGTCCGGACAGGTCCGTGGCGCACACGGGGCAGGCGGCGGTGAGCTCGGGGACAGGGACATGGCATTCGGGGCAGTCCACGGTGGCCGCGCCGAGCAGTGGCGCGGCGCAGGCCGGGCAGGCGTCCGCGGTGACGGGAATGCCCTCGACGGTGCAGGTCTCGGCGGGACAGCCGAGCGTGCCGAGGAGGCCGGCCTCCACGGCGGCTCCGTGAGCCACGGCCGTCATGGGATCCACGGCATGCGCCACCTTGCCCTCGCCGAAGAGGTCCTCAAGGCTGCGCCGGACGGCCGGGATACGGGTCGAGCCGCCGACCAGGAGGACGCGCTGGACGTCCTCGGGCAGTGCCGCGCTCTCCCGCAGCACAGACTCGACCGTCTCCCGCATCCGTCGCAGGTACTCGGAGAGGAGCCCTTCGAACTCCGCGCGCCGCACCGCTCCGGACCAGGATCCGCCCTGGTTCCCGAGCGGAGCGAGGGTCACCTCGGAGACGTCCCGCGAGGACAGTTCGACCTTCGCCCGCTCGGCGGCGGCACGGATCCGGAACGCGTCCCCTTCGCCGCTGTGGTCGCGCCCGGCGAACTGCTCGCGCAGATGGCCGTCGAGCAGTGCGTCGAAGTCGCTGCCCCCGAGGAGGTTGTCCCCGCCCAGTACGCCCACCGAGAAATAGCTTGGCCCCATCGTCAGCAGCGACACGTCGAAGGTGCCGCCGCCCAGGTCGAAGACCAGAACCGTGGCGTAGTCCTTGGTTTCGCTTCCGCCCGGCCCGATCCCGTAGGCGTGGGCTGCGGCCGTCGGTTCCTCCACGATGCGCGCCACATGCAGACCGGCCAGCCGCCCGGCCTGCCGCACCGCGTCGATCTGGGGCTCGGCGAAGTACGCCGGCACTGTGATCACCGCACGCCGGAACGGCACCCCGGCGGCGCTCTCGGCGTCCTGCCTGAGCTGCCGCAGCAGGATGGCGGAGACCTGCACCGGAGACAGGTAGTGCTCGCCCAGCCGGATCTCCACCGAGCCGCCGGCGCCCTCCCGGACGGGCGGCGCGTCATCGGGCCGCGCCTTCAGCGCCTGCTGCACGAGCTCGTCGTCCCATCGCCGCCCGATCAGCCGCTTGACCTCCGTGATCACGGAACCGGGTTCGTCGGAACCCCAGTTGAGAGCCTCGCTCCCGACCAGCAGGGCACCGTCGGAGTCGATGCCCAGAGCCGAGGGAGTGGCCTGTTTGCCGTGCCGGTTGGGCAGGATGACGGGGACGCCGTCCTGCAGCCACGCTGTGACCGAGTTGGTGGTGCCGAGGTCGATACCGAGAGTCCGGTGCATGGAAGGTTGCTTCCTGATCGTCGTCGAGCGTGGGCGTGGAAAGCGGACCGTGGTGGTGGGGTAGCGGTATGCGCACCCGCGCAGTACCGCCCGGTCAGGTACGACCGGAGCGACGTCCCCGCCGGGCCGAGGGTTTGCGCAGCCGGTGCCGCTGGGAGCGGGTGGTCCGCCGTGGCTGCGCGCGCCTGCCGTCCGCCGGGGGCACGCCGGGCGTCGCCGGATCCGTGTCGTCATCGGCTGCGGGACCTGCATCGGCATCGATTGCCGGATCCGGACCGTCCTCGGCCGCCGGAGCCGGCTCGGGCTCCGGCGCTGGGCCCGGCACCGCGATGACCACCTGTGCCGGCCGCAGGAGGGACGCGCCCAGCCGGAAGCCGGCGATGGGTTCCCGCAGCACAGTGCCCTCCGGGGCCGAAGGATGTGGCTCCCTCCCGACGACCTGCATCTCCGCAGGATCGATCGCCCTGCCCACCGCCTCTATCGGCCGGACGTCGTGCCGGGCGAACTCGCCGCGCAGCATCAGGTGGGCCGCCTCGATCTGCTCGCCCAGCGCCACGGCGGCCGAGGTCGTCTCGAGGGCGGACCGCGCCTCGTGCAGGGCGCCCGTCCGGCGGCGCGTGTCGGCGAGCAGGTCGTCCAGCGGCAACAGGGAGTTCAGCAGGGCCTGCAGCCGGGCCTCGGCCTCGTCGCGCTTGCGGGACAGCGCCTCGACCCGGCGTCGTAGCCTGTCGAGCTCGGACGGCGGGCCGGCGGCGGTGACCGGGGCGGGACCGTTCACTTGCGTTCCTCGGGGTCGTGGCGGGGCAGGGGCGGGGTGAGCATCTCGGCGACGAGGGCGTCGACGGCACTGCGGGAGGCCTGGTCGGCCCGGCGGATGCCCTCCCGCCTGACCGGATCGTTCCGGGCCGCGGCGAGGGCCCGCGCAGCCTTGACCCGCAGGGCCGGTGGCCGGCTGCCGGGCGGGGTGCCGGGGACGAGTTCGTGGAGCGTGGGGCCGAACCAGGGGAGCGGAGGGGGGTCGGAGTCCCCGGCGCTGCCTGAAGAGGGTTCGTCGACGGTCAAAAGAGGGCCCCCTGTCCGGAGTCGTCCGGGCGATGGCCGGGCGCGGGGCCGAACAGCAGGCCCTGGTCCGGCAGTCCGGCACCGATCCGTTCCGCGCAGGCACGGTCGCGCCGCGCCCCGCCGAGGTCGCCACTCCGCTCGCGTTCCTTGGCGCGGCGAAGGTAGGCGTTCTCCACGATCCGGTCGAAACGCGCGCTGGCACCGGTCCGCGTACGGTCTCGTAGAAACAGTGCGATGACGTCCGACGGGGGTGCGGTCCCCTCCAGATGCTCGGCAAGGTCGAGCACCGCCGCGTCGCGCTCCTTGCCGACGGAAGCGTAGGTCGGGCCGGCGATGTCGGCGGCGACGCTCAGCAGGTCGACGCGGCGTGCCAGACGCTCGCTCCGAGTGCTCTCGACTCCCTGGGACCGGGCCGCGTGGACCAGGAGGTCTACGAGTACGTCGTCGAGGTACTCCCTGCTGTGGGCGCGCTCGCCGCCGTCGTACCGGAGCATCCTGCGCACAGCGGACCGCGCTTCGGCCGTACGTCCGCCGCACGCGGCGGCCACGGCCCGTCCGGCCTGTCGGTCCTCCAGCCACCTCCGGGCCGGCGCACAGTCCGGATCGCGCCGCAGCAGACTCTCCACCACACCGACGCGCAGCTTCTCCTGGGGTTCCGCCCCGTCGAGCGCCCGGCGCAAATCCGCCTTGAGGTGATGGTCGAGACCGGACCGGGCCTCCCGGTCACGGGGCGACACCTCCAGGGCCCGTGCGAAGCGGTTCCTGCTCTGCTGCGGGTCGCTGTCGAGGACCTGCTGGCCCTGCCACACCAGCACGGCGGTGAGCTCGTCGGCCAGTGTGCGGTCCTCCGGCAGCAGCTCGTGGGCCTGTTCCAGCCCCTGGATACGGGTGATGGTGGAGTTGCCGAGCCCGTTGCGGGTCCGCCCGACGCTGTTCCCCGCGCGGAGTACGGCCTTCCGGTCCTCGCTGCCGAGGGGGTGCCCGAGTCGCGCCGCCGTGCCGAAGTCCGCGAGGGCCTCGCTCCACTCCTGGGCCTTGGCCCGGCCCCGGCCCCGTTCCGCGAGGGCCCGGCCCAGCGCGTCGGCGTACGCCGGCTGGTCGGGCGAGTCCGTGGTCCAGGTGCCGGAGTCGGGGTGGCGCGCGGCGTACGCGTCGAGGAGATCGAGGTGGCGGCCGTCGGCTACGAGATGCAGGGCGGCGGACCTGGGCGGGATCAGACCCTCGGCCCCGGCGTCCGCGAGGACGACGACCGGGGCGACGCACTCGGCCATCCAGGCCGTCTCCCAGGAGGCCAGGACGTCCCGCCCGGCCCGCACGTCCAGGGCGTGCAACAGTGCGCCGACCCGCCCGAGCAGCTGCTGGCGGGCGTTCTCCCACTGGTCGTCGAGAACGGGGGTGTCGCGCCGCCCGTCGATCAGTGCGCGGAAGCCGCCCGGGTCGTCCTCGTCCAGGAGATACGCCCACAGGACGATCGCGAGCGCGGCGGTGCCGGAGTCGGTGCGACCCTCCTTGTCGCCGAGCCTGCGCAGCGCGGCCACGGCGAGGGCGTGCACGACTCCCGTGGCTGCCATGCCCAAGTCATCGGTGAAGGGACAGCATTGGACCGCCTCCGCCCAGTTTCCGACCCGAGCGGCCAGCGTGGCCCGCAGTACGGCGTACCGGGCGGCGTCGGCGGTGTCGTCCGTGGCCGAGGGAGTCCCGAACTCCCCCTGGATCCGCCGCAGAAGCGGTCCCACGACAGGGAACTCGGCGGTCAGGAAGGCCTGTTCGGCGGCGTCCAGAAGGTGGTCGACCGTGACGGTTCGGCCTGGTTCACCGGTGTCGTCCACCCGCACGGTCTGCGTCTCCCCCCTGAGCACCTTGCGCCGCAACAGTCACCGTAGATATGTGTGTTGGCGACGTCAACGCACATATGGGTGAGGTGGCTGGTTTTCGCGTATCGGCTGTCCAGGGGGAGGGCGGCGGAGAAGGAGCGGCGGCAGAACTCCGCATGGCCTACTACGTCATGATCACCCGTGCCCGTGAACGGACTGGTGCTGGGCTGGCAGGGCAGCCGACTACCGCGGCACCTGGAGGGTCTGCGCGGGCGGGCAACGATGGCCTGAAGCCCCTCGGGACCCGGTGCGGTGCCGGGCCGGACGACGTGGGCCGGCTTGACCACCCGACCACACTCGCACTCTCGTCATACGCGTATTACGATGCTGTCGTGGCAAAGGCGCGCATCACCATCAGCCTGGAGCAGGACCAGGCCGAACGGATCAGGCAGCATGCGGAACGGGCGGGCATGGATGTCTCGGCCTACCTGGTGCATGCCGCAACGCGCCAGATGGCCGAGAGTGATGCCATAGAAGAACAGTTCGCCGAGGTGGACGCGCTCATCGCCCGCGCGGAGCGGGCAGCGGTCGGGCTGCCCGCCGAATCCGCCCCGGAACCGACCACGGAACTGACCGAGCAGGAACGCCGCGAGGTCGAGGAGGCCCTGGGGCTCGTCCACGGCCGGGACCGGCAAGGCCGCCGTCCGGGACACGCCGCGTGAGCGCACGGGTGCCGGTCTACGACACCGGCATGCTCATCGCGCTCGCCGACCGTAAGGCGAAGGCGGTGGCTCTCCACGAGGGACTGCGCACGGCCCCGCACCGGGCGCTGGTGCTCGGACCGGTCCTCGCCCAGGTGTGGCGCCCCCAGCCCGCGCTGGTGCACGCGCTGTCCGGAGTCCTGAAGGACTGCACGGTCCCTCAGGCCCGTACGTCCGAGCCGCCCATGCGTGAGACGAAGGCGGGCCGCCCGGAGTGCCTGGCCTGCGCGACGGGCCCGGACCTCGCGGACTGGCGGCGCATCGGCGCGGCTCTGGGGCAGGCTGCCCTGCCGACGAAGAAGCGGCCGGACGCGGTGGACGCCTGGGTGACACTGGCAGCGGCCCGGCACGGCAGCGCGGTGATCTTCACCAGCGACCCGGGGGACATCCACGCTTACCTGACGGTCCTCGGGCCGAAGGATGTGCATGTGGTCGCCGTCTGACGTGGTTTCCTGCCCGTGGCCGACGGCGGCCGGCGCACCGGCGAGCGCGCCGAGCGGGTCGGCACCGGGAGCGAAGGCCGGCACGACGGTCCAGCGACTGTCCCTCAGCCGGGGCATCACCCCAGCCCTGACCAGCGAGGACTTGCCGCTCCCGGACGCCCCGACCAGCGCCGGGAAGCGTTCCGCGGGGCGGGTCGCGGTGGCGTGCAGCCTGCGGGTCAGTTCGGCGGCCTGCGCCTCCCGGCCGAAGTGGACGGGCGCCTCGTCCTCGCCGAAGGCGTCGAGCCCCGGATACGGCACCCTCTCGCGCGGCCACTCGACCCTGGGGCGGCGCGGGATTCTCCAGCCGGTGGACGACGACCTGACCGACCACGAGCGCCACGCATCAGCACCAACTCAACCCCCGTTCAGCCAGCGCCTCGAAGGGCAGCCGATGTGTTATCCCATCCGCCGACGACCATCTTCTGGGGCCTCGCTGAAGCCTTCAACCGGGCGTACGGGTATCGGTCATGGGTGAGGGCGGATCCGGGGCCGGCGGAAACGTTCAGCGACGCCGGGCGGACACCGAACACCTTGCCTGTTGACACTGTCAATTGACCTTAGAAGCTTTAAGTTTTTTCTACTGCACATGTTGACGTTGTAAACGTGCTGATCGTAAAGTGTCGCCGTGTTGGGTCGGCTCTTTCGGGCGGAACCGGCGTTTGTTCGCTGAAATGGGGGCGCTGTGCGCCTGTAGGGGCTGGGCGGGTGCGAACGCGGGGACTGGGCGACCGAGGCTACGAGCATGCGAGGAAAGCCGCCGTTCCTTTCGGACGCCAGCCGTAGGCGGTTGCGCGAAAACCTAGGGGGAGACGATGACTGACGACCGCAACACAACCGTGCCCGTGTGGACGCTGGCGACCGCTGACGTCCGGGTGCCAGGGTTGGCCGCTGGCGAGTCGATGACGGCTGAGCGCCTGGCTGAACTGCGCGGAGTGCTGGCCGCCCTGGCCGACGAGCCGATCGTCACACTTGAGGTGCATCCGCTGCCCGACAAGATCGACCGCGGCGGTGGCATCCCGCTCGACGCCGCGAGTCCCTTGGCGCAGCACCTGTCGCAGTTCATCACGCAGTCGACGCGCACTTCCCTTACGGCGGCCAGAGCGACCGCTTCCGGCGAGTGTCTGTACCGCATGGTGGTCCCGGCGAAGGTCGCCGCCCAGCTCGGGCAGGGCGTCGTGCGCCCGATGGTGCCGAAGGGGGCGGCCGGTGCCTTCTACGGTGACCTCGTGAGCTCGTCGGGCAGGATCGCCGCCAAAGCGAAATTCGTGCCGGTCGGAGGAGTGACTGCGGCGGGCACGGTCGGCGGGGCCGGTGCCACCGCCGGCGCCGCTGCCGCCACCGGTACGGCCCTCACCGTGGCCGCTCCGCTCGTGCTCATGGCCGTCGCGGTGGGGGTGAGCGCACACGCCGACCAGAAGCGCCAGCAGGCCATCGAACACATCACGGAACTGCTGGAGCAACTTCAGGAGGACAGGCTTGACGACGAGCGGAGCGCGCTCGACGGCTGCCGTGCCGCCATCGACAAGGCCACGGCCATCCTGCTCGATCAGGGCAGGCTCGGTGTCTCGCTGGGACTCGACTCGGCGGTGCACACCATCGACACGGCGCTGAGCAAAGTCGAGATCCGCCTGGGCCGATGGCGGAGCGCGCTCGACAAAGTGCCCGAGGGTGAGGCTGTCGAACTCGGCACGCTGACCAAGTCGTTCCCCGGCGTCGACGACCAGGGCGGCATGTTCCGCGCCCACCTCGAACTCGCCGCCCTGGCCATCGCGCTGAAGCGGCGGGTCGTCGTCCTCCAGGCCGTCGAGCACGCCCAGAGCGACCCCGGCAACCCGTTCGAGAACTTCACCCGCGCCCTCAAGCGCGATCAGCAGCGCCTCGACGAGTTGGAGTCGGGCATCGCCACCGTCCTGGTACGCCTGTCGACACTGGAGCTGGCACGCCCGAACGGTCTGCGGCCGGTCTTCACGACCAGTGAGGTCGAACGCCTGATGAGCGCGGCACACCGGATTCACCAGCTGGGCCACGGCGTCACGGTCGACGGCCGCCCGAGAGACGTGGCGATCGAGATCGCCCGCGACAAGGACGGCTCGGTGGTCGTGTTCCCCGCGCTGGCCGCGTAGGCGCAGGCGCGAGGAATCACTCATGCTGAGGCCAATTAGGAGTCGCGTGCACAGGGTCACGCCATGGTGAGGCTGCAAACACTGCGGGGGTACCTTCTCGAAGAGGTCCTCGCCTGGCTGCTCCGGTCCAGTGGGTACCGTCTGCTGACGGAGAAGGACGACCCGGCCAGGCCGCCGTGGAAGGTGTTGGAGCAACGCGCACACGGACTGGTGGTGCGGGGGCGCGGGGCGTGGCATCAGGCGGACACTCTGGGAGAGTTCCCGTACGTGCCCCCGTTCTCCCTTCCAATCCGCCTGTTCGCTGAGGCGAAGTTCATACGCACCAAGGTGGGTCTCCCCACCGTACGCAACGGCCATGGTGTCGTGCATGACCTGAACGAAAACGTCGTCACCACCTTGGGCAAAGGCTCCGGCCCGCACCGCCCGAGGGCGCGCTATCACTACAGCTACGCGATCTTCTCGACATCAGGGTTCACCCAGGATGCCCAGGAGTTCGCGCTTGCCCATCAGATTTCTCTCATCGACCTGTCTCTGCCCGACTTCCAGCCGCTGTGCGACCTGGTGAGGACGGCGGCCGAGTCGGTCTACGACGCCATGAAGCCGATGCCGCTGAGTCAGCGGCCCACCGTGTACGAGATCCGCAACTACTTGCGTCGGCATCTGCTGGACCTATGGGACGGACCCGCAGCCGAAGCTCCCTCGGTGACCGATCCGCTCGACATCTTGGCGGCGGGCCTGCGCCGCCGGTCGTCGCTGGGACTCGTGCTGGCCTTTCCCGCCGCTCCTTTCGTCCTCGGGCTCGTCTCCGACGATCTCAACGCCTTTGTCAGCTACGCCCGCGAGCAGCCCACTCACGGCGTCCGCGTATACAGGAATCACCGGTCGGCGGGGCATCCCGTGTGGCTGATCGAACCGCGCGTACGGCCTGCCTACAGGCTGACCTTCAGCCTGCCGGAGCAGGTCGAGGCATGGATTCTGGACCAGGAGGAGGGAACACGGTCCCGTACTCGCTGGATGACGCGGAACCTGCTCTCCGCCATCACCCTGTACTGGGTCGACGAGAACCGCACCCACACCTTCCAGCTTCAGTACAGCTCGGAGGAGTTCCGAGAGGTCAGCGGGAGGCCGATCAGCGACTTCGGTGAGGCATCATCCGATCTCTTCTGATGCCGGATGGGGGCTTCGTTTCCCTGTCGTTCGCAGCAGTTGTCTCACGTGTTCATGGAGGATCCGACGTTGGGGCAGATCGACACCCGTCTCATCCAGACCGCGGTCATCGGAGGCCGCGACTCGGACCAGCCGGTGATTCTGCCTGAACAGCCTCACAACCTGGACGAGTTCATCCGGCAGTTCGGGAGGGACGACTTCTGGTGCGGCACGCTGCTCGGCGGCTGCGGAGAACCGCTGCGTCCCAAACGGTATGTGACGAGGGTCTGCCACTTCGCCCACGAACCCGACCCCGACCGTGGGGAGTGCCACCGGACCAGCCACAGCGCGGACGGCGCCGACCATCTGTTCGTCAAGGCCCATGTGACGCGCTGGCTCGCCGGGCAGGGGTATGCGGCCCAGGGCGCACTACGCAGCTTCGGGCACTGCCACGGCGACGCCGTGGACTTCCGGCTGCACCGCACGAACACGCACCTCCGGTTCGAGCTCCACCCGGAGGACTACCGGAGCTGGCGCAAGGCCGCGGACAGCCTGGGCGCGAAGGAAGGCCGCATCGAGTGGGTCTTCGGCCGGGACGACGCGCTCGCACGCGACATGGTGGCGCGTCGCGGGTACGCGCTCCTCGTACGGTGCGAGACCGACGGCAATGACCGTCGAGTGTTCATCGGCACGGCGACCGACGGGGAGAAGACGTCCTGGGCTCCCCTGGAGCACTGCCGGATGACCGAAAGCGGCCTCGTCACCCCCGCGCTCGAGGAACTGCGTGCCGAGGGAGTGGTCCGCGACGACGGCATAGGCTGTGAGCCGTTTCCCGGCAGCGTGGCCCTTCCCGGCGGACAGGTCGTGTTCGCGGTGGACACGGAAGCGGCGCCCTTGTCCTCGTCGCCGTTGGACGTGCCTGGCAGGCGTCTGGTCCCCGGCTTCGTCAAGCCGGCGGGGAGCCGCATCGTCCGGGCCTGTCTGTCCCTGCCCGACACGGTGCCGGCTCCCACGGACGAGTACGTCTACCGCCTCGTGGGCTCGGTCCGGCTGCTGGTCACCGACGTCGTCGAGGGAAGCGGTTCCTCGTGGGCGGTGCGGGCCGACACCCTGGTACCGCTCAAAGGCCTGGAGGCGGAGCGCACCGGTCTGTGGCGCCCCAGCGTCGCGCTCGACGAGAAGCTCGTCCCGGCGCCCCGCGCCTCCAGCACTTGTGAGCGGACCCCGCTCACCGAACCAGTGTCGAGCAGGCCCAGGGCGCCGGAGACCGCACCGGGTAAGGCGGCCGACATGCTCAGGAAAGCACTGGAGGAGGTCGCGGCGAAGGGCGCCACGGTCACGTGGAGCGAGCTGACCGAGAGGCTCGGTAGGTGGGTCCATGACCTGCCGAACCCCAAGCGCCAGGAACTGCTGGTCGAGGTGGACAAGCCGCGGGTACCCGACCGTCCGCTGCTGAGCGTCCTGGTCGTCACCCATCTGGGCAGAGCTCTTCCGTATCTGGGCCAGGTACTGAGTCGCCTGGGGGCCGCCGAGCCAGCCTCGGAGTTCGCCTTGCAGCAGTGGGCGGCGGCCGAGACCAAGAAGACACACGAGGCGTACGGACACCGGGGGACACGCGCGTCGGCCACTCCGCCGCCTGCTGCGAAGCGGCCGGCCGCCGGGCAGAGGGCACCTTCCGCGAGCGACCTGAACCAGGCACACCGAAGATGCGCGGAGATGCGAGAGAAGCTGGAGGAGGCGGCGAGGACCCGAGCTCGGACGAGGGGAACGCGGGCTCAGCGCCTGTCCCAGGCGATTGAACAAGGAGAAGCACATCTCCGACGGTTCGAAGAAGTCCGCTCCCAGGAGCGGAACCTCCGTGTCTGGCTGGGAGAGGGCGACCGCGTCCTGGACCTCCTCGTCGGCCTGATCGGCCGTCCCATCACCGTCATCCCCGCCAGGGCGGAGCATCGGGTTGTCGCTCCCGATCCGAAACCGGCCAAGACCGTCCAATCGAAGCCGGTCGAGAAGAAGGATCCGAACCTCAGGAAGATCCGACGCCTGCTCGGTGAACTGGACCGGACCCATGGGCACCGGCCCACTCAGGACCTGCTGCGGCTGCTCGACGAGATCGGGGAACATCGCGATCAGCTCGCCCGACCGCTGCCCGCCACGGAAACCAAGCTCGTCGAGCGGTGGCGGAGCAGGCTGGCGGACCGGAGATCCGCCGAGCTCTCTGCTCAGGCGGCAGCCGCCTCGCGGAACACGTCGGCGGGAACGAGTCGCACCGCCGAGCCACCGCAGGGCGACCGCCTGCCGGCCGAGAGGATCGACAAACTGGCGTCCACGGTCCGCGGCATCCTCGAGGAACTGGCCCGCGCCGACGGCACTCCCCTGAGCTGGGGCGATCTCCGTCTTCGGGCGGGTGGGCAACTCCCGCACCTGCACCCCGACGACCAAGTCGCCTTGCTCGTCGCGGCGGACCGGGGCACATCGGCTGACGAGCCGCTCCTGTCCACGTTGGTCGACCATTCCGTCGCCGCCCCGCACCGGCTCTACCGCCTGGTGCGCCTCGGTCTCGGCCGGGAGTCCGTCCCTGAGGCGGAGTTCGAGACCCATCGGGCCATGGAGGCTCTGCGGTTGCGGCAGATCTGGCGTTACCGGCGGTGAGCGGGTCGCGGCACCGGCGTCCGTGACGGGGCGAGGGCGAAGCCGTGCGTCACGCCTCGACCGGTGTCGTCAGCACTGCCCGGACGGTCTTGCCGCCGGGCGGGTGGGGGACGGTGTCCCAGTGGTCGGCGAGGGCGGTGACGAGTGCCAGGCCGCGGCCGCCGGTGTGGAGCGCGTCGGCGTCGGTGTCCGCCGGGAGGGGCTGCGGATGGAGGTCCCCGCGGGCGTCGCTGACCTCGATGCGAAGGCGGCTGGCGGTCGGGTCGAGGACGAGCGTCAGCCGGAAGCAGCGGCCGGGTACGCGCCCGTGGAGGACGGCGTTGGCGGCGAGCTCCGCGATGACGAGTTCGGCGCGCTCCGTGAGGTACTGCGAAGCGCCCCGGGAGTGCAGTTCGGTGACCGCGAGAAGCCGGGCGAGACGGGCGCCGCGCCGCGTGGACGACAGCAGCTGCGTGAAGGTGCTGACGGGGGCGCCGACTTGAGGTGTTGCGTGGTTCATGACGCCAGAGTGGCGGTCGCCTGCGGGTGGGGACGAGGGCCGCGCCCCGTACACCGGGTCAGCGTACGGGGCACGGGGCGCCGCGGTGCGGTACGGGAGGCTCCGGTCGCCTTCGTCTACGCGCACGGGCAGGCCAGTTCGGGAAGCATGCGGTTCGGGGAGCACGTCACCACGGCCAGGGAGAGGTACGCGGGGCGTTCGAGGTAGCAGCCGTACGACACGTCGGCGCCCGAGTGCAGCCGTACGGCGGCGGCGTCCACCAGCCGGGCCAGGCGCGTGGTGTCCCGGTCGCCCTCCGTCGCGAACCGGGTTGCGTACGCGGCCAGTTGCTCACCGAGCCAGGCTGCCGCCTCCTTCGCCTCGTCCCAGGTGCCCCGGACCAGTGAGCGGGGCTTGACGAGCCAGTACGCCGTCTCCAGGGGCGGGAGGTCCGACGCGGGGAACTCCACGGCTACTTGGCGGTGGCGCTGGATGAGTTCCGGTCTGCTTTCGGCCGGGGGCGGATCGGGGTGCGGGGGCCGCCGCAGGGCCTCGTCGTCGAAGCGTTCCTTCGGACCGGTCCACAGATAGGCGTGGTGGTGCACGAGCCGTTCCCGTTTCGAGGAGCGCCGGCCGGGCGCGGGACGGACCCGGCCCGGCCGACGGGGGAGGAGGGGGTGGGGAGGGTCAGACGTCGAGGCCGAAGCGCGCCGGGTCGATTCCGGCCGCGTCCAGTTCCTCCGTGGTGAAGCGGAGCGGCTGCGCGTCCGGCCGCTTGCTGTCGCCCAGGGCCCAGGCGTCCTCGCCGATCCGGGCCAGGGTCACGCACCCCTCGGTGCAGGGGCCGCCGCACGCCTTCACGAACGAGGCCCCGCTGATGTCGAGGGCGTACAGGTGGGTTCCGTTCTGCATCGCTGCACCTTCCGGTTGATCTGGTCGCGGCCGTGGTCGGCCGCCGCCGCCGTGGTGGGCGGGAGTTCGAAGGAGAGGCGGCGGACACCGCGCGCGTTCTCGCAGGCGGCTTCTCCTCGCTCTCCACGACGCCAGAGTGGGGGCTGGATGCGGGCGGGTGCGAGTGCCGCGCCCCGTACGCTGAGTCAGCGTACGGACACGAAGAGTGGACGGTACGACGCGTTTTCCGTCACGCTGGGCCTGAGTGCGGACGGTGCGAAGAGCCGTCGCGGTGCGGTACGGAGGGAAAGGGGCGGCGGATGGAGCACGTCGGAGTCGAGGGGGAGGCGGCCGGGACCGTCGGCGCGCGGGTGGTTCCGGCGGGGGAGTGGGAGCGAGAGCCTCACCCGTCCGACAGCCTGCGCACGTTCGGCGCCGTCGTCCAGGCGCTTCGCGAGCACGCGGGGCTCAGCCGGGTCGACCTCGGCTCCCGCGTCCGGTACTCCAAACACACGGTGGAGTCGGTCGAGTTGGGACGCCGGATGCCGGACAAGGCGTTCGTCGAGCGAGCCGAGGAAGCACTCGGCAACACCGGTGCCCTGCGGAACGCCGCCCGCTATCTGACGCGGGGTGAGGTGGGTCTGGCGGCGTGGTTCCGGCAGTGGGCTCGGCTGGAGCGGGAGGCGGTGAGCCTGTGTACGTACGAGTGCCGACTGGTGCCGGGGCTGTTGCAGTCGGAGGGGTATGCGCGAGCGGTGTTCGACAACAGCATCCCGCTGCTGACGGATAAGCAGACGGAGGCTCAGCTCATTGCGCGGATGGAGCGACAGACGATGATGCGGGAGCGGCCGACCGTGCCGTTCAGCTTCATCGTGGAGGAGTCGGTTTTCCGACGCAGGCTTGGCGGCGCGCAGGTGCACGCGAGCATGCTGGATCATGTGCTTGAGCTCACCGCGCCGCGCAACGTGACGCTTCAGGTGATGCCGCTGGAGTCGGAGTTTCACGGGTGCCTGGATGGGCCCGTCCAGCTATTGGAGACTCCGGAGGGGCGACGGCTCGGGTACTCCGAGGGTCAGCAGAACGGGCGGCTGATCTCCGACCCGAAAGAGGTGAGTCTGCTCTGGCGACGCTATGACACACTGCGCTCACAGGCCCTGAACCCAAAGGAATCCCGGGACCTGCTGGAGCGACTGCGAGGAGAGCTATGAGCAGCGGTAAGACGGAACTCGCCTGGTTCAAGTCCAGCTACAGCGGCACCCAGGGAGACAGCTGCGTGGAAGTCGCGATCGCCGAACAGGCCGTCCACGTACGGGACTCCAAGGACGTGATCCGCCCGGCCTTCGCTGTCGGCCGCGAAGGCTGGGGGCAGTTCGTGCGGTTCGCGTCGGAGCGCTGAGCGACGAAAGAGCGTGCCGTCCGCCGAGCGGTGGACGGCACGTCGCCGTGTTTAGGAACCCTTGGCCTCGGTGTAACCGAGCGCCGCGCGGTTGATGAGACGGTCACCGAGGTCGCGCACCGGCGCGGCTTCGGCTTCTGCACGGCTTTCTTCGCCGTGGACTTCTTCGGGGCGGGATTCTTGCCGCCCGCACGCCCGGCCGGTGCCGGCTTCGCCTGCCTGGCGCTCTTCGCGGCCGGCGTGTTGCGCGCCGCGTACTTCTTGCGGAGTGCGGAGAGCTGCTCGCGTTCCTGGGCGGCCACGTCGGCGGGGAGTGCGTTGGCGAGGGCGCCAGCCCGGCTGAGCGCGTAGCGCGCCTGATGCCAACGCTTGCTGTTGATCGCCGTGCGGGCCACCCCGATGGTCTGCTGCAACGCCTTGATTTTCGCGGGCTGCCGCCGGGGTATCGGGGACTCCGCCCCACTGCTCCGCCGCTGCCCGGCGGCACGGGTACCCCAGTCCGTACCCGAGGTGAGGACGACGACCGAACGAGGGTTGCTGCTCTGGCTTCGACGTACCACGTGCGTTGGTTCCTTGGATGAGCGAGGGGCACTCCTGGGTGACCGCAGGTGCGGCCACCCAGGAGCGGGTCAGCCGTGGCGGGGGCCCTGACCGGGGGGCGGGGTGAGGGTGGAGCGGTAGGTGCCGGACTCGCCCTCGGTGAGCGGGGTCTCCAGGGTCAGGCCTGCGGCGGCCATGCGGTCGTACTCGGCGAGGATCAGGTTCTTGGTGCGGTACTCGCCGTGCGCCTTGATGTCGTTGTCGCGGCCGACGTTGAAGGTGTCCAGGATGTATGCCGTGTCGTCGCGGGTGATGCCGTAGAGGTGGAAGAAGAGGGCGTCCAGCTCGGCGCGGATGGCGGCACGGCGGTCGGGGTCCCAGAGGAAGGGGGCGCCGGTGTCGCCGAGATCGCGGGCGAACGGGCGCATATCGTTTGCGGTGTAAGTGAGTTCGAGGATGCGAGGGGTTAGGCTCTGCGCATGTAGTGCTAGCTGCACCTCGCTGAGGAACGGCAACTGCTCGAACTGGAAGAAGTTCAGGTTGGTCCCACCGAGCTTTTGACGTAGGACGTAGTCGAGCGGCATCGCGACACTGTTGCTGTAGAACAGCTCTGCGTGCTGTGTATTGCTAGGGATCACGATATTTCCGGAGTCGCCTAGTCCTGCGAGGGGGAAGGCGAAAGTAATGACTGTCCGCTCGTTCATAGTGTTGGTAATTTTGCGGAAACCGAGGATCCAGCGTCGGTCCCATCCCTTGGCTGTCAGGCGGCTGCGGACGCCTGACTCCATGATGGGCTTGCCGCTCTTGTCGACCTTGCCGGTCGGAACATTCTCCTCCGGCACCCAGTAGCGAGGCAGTGGGACGGCGGAGGCGTCCTGGTGCTGTTCCAGGGTGAACCGCGGAAGGGTTCCCACAGCGAGCTGCTTCTCCGTGGCGTTCTCGTATGTGGAGAAGCGGTGGTCGTAGTGGTGGAGCATCTTCGCCTCATACAGCGGGAGCAGACGCTCCTTGCCGCGGACGAGCACGTTGCCATCGAGGGTCCAGCCGGTTTTGAGGAGATCGTCGAAAGTCTCGTCGTTCTGGGCAGCGGGACGGAACAAGGGTGAGTCGCTTGCCATGTTGAACAAGCCTTGCATGAACGAGATACCCCAGGGGTTTCCGGACGATCCTTTAATCCTGTCAACTAGAACTGGGATGCGTTGATGAATTGCGAGGGTGATCTCAGCATCGCGACGTCCTCGGAATACAGGACAGGTTCCTGTGTTGGGGTTGAGGAGTTGAATATCGCGACCGGTCAGCGTGTAGGAGCGCTCGGAGATCTGAGTGACCTGACGAACACGGAACGCCAAAGAGACAGGTGCATCGGGAGATCCGGAGCCCTGCATACAGAACAAAAGAAACGGCCTGTCATGGTGAACGGCCGGGAAGATTCGTTCCTCATTTTCAAAGCCATAGATGGCCGTGAGGTGACCCTTAGTGACGAGATCTTTGAAGAAGTGTTGCGTTGTCGCATCTGTTGCAAGTCCCGTCGGGACGATCACGCCGGTTCGGCCTCGTGGGCCTGTGAGAATACGATCCGTCTCCGTGAAGACGGCGTACGTGTTGATACGGCCTCGACCGGTGAGCGGAAAGCGGTCGCTGCTTCGGAGGAAGTGGCTTTCCCCTTCCGCACGGCGCTTCGCGGCCTTGAACTCGGCGTACAGGCGCACACCGTCAGGGTCGTCGCGCAACTCGGCAATGAGTCGTTTCCGCGCGGCGGAGTTCTTGGCCCCCGCGATGCGTGGGTCCCGCTGGGCGAAGAACTCATGCTCCACCATCTCGACCTTCTCCCACGGCGGATTCCCCACCACCGCGTCGAACCCGCCGGCCCACCCAGTCCCCGGCTGCACGCGAGCCCCCGACTCCGGGACGGCGAACACTTCCGGGAACTCCAGGTGCCAGTGGAAGAACTGGTACTGGTCCCGCAGGTTCAGAATCTCGGCACGCGTGGCGTCCGCCACCGCCGACTGGTCGCGACCGCGCAGCGCGCGGAACACCTGGTCGGTCGGCGCATCTGGCGCCCCTTCCTGCTTGGGCCAGACGAACGCCGCGCACCACGCGTCGGCGGCGTGCAGGTCCTGGACGTACGTCGTGGACTCGACGTAGGCGCGGTAGGCGGATTCCTGCGCCCGCACCTGTTCCAGGGAGTCGGCCGGGGCCGCGGTGATCCGGGCGAGCTCGGCGGCGTACTGGTCGTTGCCGGGCAGGACGTCCGTGTCGAACAGCAGCTCGTCCTGGCCGCCGCGCTGGGCCTTGTTCCGCTTGACCAGCCCGGCCGCGTACTTCTTGTCGTCGCCCTCGATGGGCTTGAACGCGTCGTCCGGAACGCCCTCCGCCAGCAGCTTAGGCGTCGCGCCGATCAGCCCGTTGCCGTGCTTGACGTGGGCGTCGAGGAAGCCGAGGGGCTTGCCTGGCTCCAGGGCCTCCAGCCACAGCGAGACCTTCGCCAGTTCCACGGCCATCAAGTTGAGGTCGACGCCGTAGATGCAGCGGGCGACCACCTCGTGCAGGGCATGCCGTACGGCGTCGACCGTCGGTTCCGGGTTGTGCTCGCGCACGGACGCCACCCGCTTGGCGATACGGCGGGCCGAGGCGACCAGGAAGTGCCCGGAGCCGCAAGCAGGGTCACAGACTGTCAGGGAGAGTAGTTCCTCCACGATGTCGTCGGCCGGGTCGGGGCGGCCGGCCTCGGTGGCGCGCTGTTCGCCCCGCTTGACGGCGTCGTCTATGACCGGGTCGAGGGTCGTGTCCAGCAGGCATTCGATGAGGGAGGAAGGGGTGTAGTAACTGCCGGTCGTCTTACGGCTGTTGCCCGCCACCTCCACCAACTCGAAGGAGCGGTCCGTCGCGGAGTGCTTCGGCTCCAGCTCCAGCAGGGACTCGTAGACCGAACCCAGTTCCTCGGCGTCTAGGTGGCGGTAGTCGACGGGCCGCCAGCGGCGGGCGCCCGGGTCGCGGACCTGCGCCAGGTGACGTACAGCTGCGAGCAGCGACTCGTTGGACAGCTTCAGGCCGTCGAGCGGCTTGTCGGTGTCGGAGGGGGAGAACAAGCCGCCGAGACCTGGCAGGCCAAGCTCCGGGCGCCCGTCCTCGGCGCCGAGGGCACCGAGGACGATGCGCAGAGCCTCGTACTGATCGCCGTGAGCCGTGCCCTGGCGGCGGCGGGCGCGCTCGCGCAGCCGGGCGGAGGAGAAGTACCGCTCGTACGCCTCCCGCCCCGGCTCGCCGGGCTTCCCCGCGAGCAGCGCCCCACGGTCCTCGGCTACGAAGACGAACAACAAGCGGTAGACGAGCCGCAACAGCGCATCCCGTAGCGCCTTCGGCTCGACGTCCTCCCGCAACCGCCCATTGTCCGGATGCCGCAAGAACCCCGTCCCGAGCACAGTCAGCGCGTTCTGCACCCCCAACCGCAGCTGATCCAGCGCCCGCGCCCCCGAAGTAACAGCCTCAGCCCGCCACTTCTCCAGCCAACACCCCGAAGCCGCAGCCCCCTCCGCCACCTCGAACCGCGACGCGTGCAGCACGCAGTACAGCAGCACGAACTCGCTGAACAACTCGCCGTCGAAGATGGCTTCCAGGTCGAACTCGACGTACGCGGCGGTGGCGAAGGACGAAGAATCACGCAGCAGACGCAGCCGACGGCCGTTCGTGAGAACCGCCCACAGATGCGCCTCGGTCCGGTTCAGGCAGTCCTGGAGCATGGACTGGGCCGGGACCTGGCCCGCCGCCGGGCGCTTGTCCAGCTCCTGGTTCCAGGGGATGAGGTGAACAAGGGCCGGACCGTGCCGGTGGGACACCGGGAACCGCTTCTCCGAATCCGAGTCGGCCGGAATACCCGCCGCGCCCACCTCCGTCAGCGCGCCGAAGTCGAGCTTCCGGAAGAGCTGGGCGAGCCAGTCGGTGCCCGCCCGGCCCGTCGGGTCGGCGGCAGGTGCCCCCGTCACCGGGTCGGCGGGCAGGGCGGTGCGCAGGTCGCGCCAGAGCGGCTTGAGGTACTCCCAGGCGCGCTCGGCCTCGTCGCGCACGGGGACCGAGGCGGGAAGGCCGTAGTCGGCGGACTTGGTGCCCGGCAGGTTCCGTGCCTCGGCGATGCGCAGCAGCATGTCGGCGGGGAGCAGTCCGCCGACCGTGGTGACGGCGGTGAAGGCCAGGGCGGTGCGGGTGGCGGCGGACATCAGGATTCGGCTCCGGAGACAGTAGGAACGGGCTGCTGCGGGACGTAGACGTACACACCGAGAACGTCGGCGGGCTCCTGCGGGACGACCTTCAGGCCACGCACGATCTCCTCGTTGGCCCTGCGGACCCGGCGGTGCGAGGCGTCGAGTTCGGCGGCCAGGCTCGTGCCGTACTCGGTGAGGTGCGCGGCGAGGTCCGGCAGGCCCTCCAGGGCGCGGGTGATGGCGTTGCGGGCGGACTGTTCGTGGGTGTTGGCGCTCGCGCGTGCCCCGAGCAGCGCGGTGGCCGCGTCGTCGTCCAGCCAGCGGGCGCGCGCCGGCATGCCCTCGTAGGCGAGCAGGCGGGCGTCCTCGGCGACCAGCTGCCGCTCGCCGGTGCGGGAGGGGAGGGTGAGGTGGAAGCGGTAGCGGACCAGGAGGAGCGTGGTGCGGATCGTGACCGCGTCCGTCGTCACGACACCGCAGCGGCGGGCCGGGCGCGGGCCCAGCGCGTTCACGTCCAGCGCCGAGTCCAGGACGTACGAGGCGACGGCGCCCACCGCCGGGTCGGTGCGGACCAGGGCGGCCTCGCCGCGGGCGATCGCCGGGGTCGTACGGAACGGGATCTCGCGGTCCTCCTCCACGAGCCGGTTGCCGAGAGTGGCGGCGAGCGCGTCGCGCAGGCCGGCCGGGGTGCCGCCGACCTGGGCGGTGAAGTCGCCGGACCCGTCACGGGGGTCGCGGACCAGGGCGTCCAGGTCGCGCAGCGCCTCCAGGGCGAAGTCGCGGACCTCGTCGGCACCGCCGAGCGCGGCTCGTACGGAGAGGACCTCGCGGGCCACCTCCTCCGGGTGGATGGCGCGCTGGGCGTACTTGGAGCGGGAGGTCTTCTCCCGCTCGGCGGCCGAGTTCCACTCGCGCTCGATACGGTCGAAGGACTCCTGGTGGGTGTCCATCTCGAACAGGCTCTCCTGGCTGCCCTGTCGCCCGTGCAACAGGAGCCACTCCACGACCGCGTCGGTGACGCCGGAGGCGGTCTCGTCGGGGACGGAGACGGAGATGCCCAGGTCCTTCTTGATCTGCCGGTGCTTCTGGAACAGCACCTCCAGGACCTTGCCGTCGATGCCGTTGTCCTCGCCGAACATGGTGATGACCCGGACCTGGTCGCGCTTCTGGCCGTAGCGGTCGACGCGGCCCTCGCGCTGGTCGTGGCGGGTCGGGTTCCACGCCAGGTCGTAGTGGACTACGGCGTCGAAGTGGTGCTGGAGGTTGACGCCCTCGGAGAGACAGTCGGTGGCGATCAGTACGCGGCGGAAGGCCGGGTCGGCGGCCTCCTCGGCGGACTCGGCGGCGGCGAGCTGCTCGATGCGCTCCAGGCGCTGCTGCGGGGAGAGTGTGCCGGTCACGGCGGCGATCTTCGTCTTCTTGCCGAGCTTGCCCTCAAGCTGTTCGGCGAGGTACTCGGCGGTGGGGATGTAACGGCAGAAGACGATCGGGTGGTAGCCCTCGGCGATCAGGCCCTTCAGGTGCCGGGTGAGTGCCTTCAGCTTGGCGTCCTCGGCCGGGCCGACCAACTCAGCGGCTCGCCGGGAGAGTTCGAGGAGTCGGGCGCCCGCCTCCTCCGACTCGGCGGCGCCCGGTGCGACGTCCATGCCTTCCAGCCGGTCGTTCTCCGCGGAGTCGGCGGCCACTGGGGCGCCCAGTACGTCTGCCTCGTGTGCGGTGCGGGCGGCGGCGGACTCGGAGCGGGTCTTCAGGGTCTGCGCGGCGGCCGCCGGGGAGGACACCATCGAGCGCAGCAGCGCGATCACCGACCACCAGACGATCCGGGCCTCCCGCTTGCCCTGCTCCCCGGCCGCCTCGACGCGGTCCCTCGCGTAGGCGATGGCGTCGTCGAGGAGCGCCCGGTAGGCGGGGGTCAGCTTGTACGGCTCGTCCTTCGTCCAGCGGTCCGACGGGAAGGCGGTCCGCTCGGCCAGGGAGTCGTCGGCGAGGCCGTCCTCCTCCTTGGTGAGGTAGACGCGGACGTCGGCACGCTTGCGCGCCACGAAGTGCTCGGCGAGCTTCGCCCGCCCTGCCGGGGACTCCAGGTCCAGCGTCGCCAGTTCGGGCCGCACCAGGCCGAGCAGGTTGCGGAACGCGGACTCCTTGCCGGAGTGCGGGGTCGCGGTCAGCAGGAGCAGGTGGCGGTCGGCGTCTGCGGAGACCCTCCGCAGCAGCTCGTAGCGGAGCTGGTTCGAGGCCGACGACGCGGCACCCTGAGCGGAGTCGTCGGCGGCCACGCACGCGTGGGCCTCGTCGACGATGACCAGGTCGGGACAGTGCCGTACGAAGTCCTCGCGGTGGCGGGTCGACTTGATGAAGTCCGTCGAGATGATCGTGAAGGGGTGCTTGTCGAACAGGGACTGGCCCAGCTCCAGGCCTCGCTCCAGGCGTGACACCGTGGAGGCCAGGACCAGTTCGGCGTCGATGCCGAACTTCTCCCGCAACTCGCCCTGCCACTGCTCGGCCAGCGCCGGGGAGCACAGCACAGCAAGTCTGGTCGCCTCGCCCTGTGCGAGGAGTTCCTTGGCGATCAGGCCCGCCTCGACCGTCTTGCCGATGCCGACGTCGTCCGAGATCAGCAGCCGTACGGTGCGCTGGCGCAGCGCCATAAGCAGCGGGACCAGCTGGTAGGCGCGCGGTTCCACGGCGATCGACGCCAGGGAGCGGAACGGGCCCGCGCCTGACCGGAACCCGATGCGCAGCGCCGTACGCAGCAGACCGGCCGCGCGCTGGTCGCCCAGGTCGGCCGGGCTCGGCGCCGCGAACTCGGCCGGACGCACGTCCTCGAACGCGGGGAAGACCGCCGCGATGTCGTCCTCGCTCCCGCCCAGCGGGCGCAGCACCAGCATGTCGGGGGCGCTCTCGGGCAGCACCACCCATTCGCGGCCACGGGCGGCGACCAGCGAGCCGGCTGTGTACGTGAGGCTCATGAGATGTCTCAGTTCCTAGTGGTCGAGAGAGGGTCGAGAGCGGGCGAGGCGGTCAACGGAGGTGGAAGAAACCGGAGTTGAGGTCCGCGATGGCGTCCCAGTCCCCGTCCGTCGGGAAGCGCACGACGTCCCAGCCGACGTCCTCCAGGCGATAGCCCGCCTCGATGTCGCGAGTGGAGTCGGCGGGGTGGCCGGCGATGTCCACGAACACCGCGAGACGGGCGCCGTCCAGGTGGAAGACCAGGTCGGGGCGGGCGCCCGCCCCGTCGACGAAGACGCCCACCTCGTCCGGCAGCCGGTATCCCTTCGCCCTCAGCCAGCCGAGCAGATCGCCGCTCGCGACGAGGGCCGCCAGATCCGCCTCCACCGGGGTCGGCGAGGTGCTCTCCGACGAGGTGCTCGCGGCGGCCGAGGAGCCCTGGGACCCGGTGCCGGCCGGGGCCAGCCTGCGGAACCGCTCGCTGCGGGACTCGCCGCGGTCCTCCCGCTCGGTGCGGGCCTCGGCCAGCCGCAGCAGCAGCGGGCGGGCGGTGTGCCGGCTCAGCTGGCGGTGGTGCGTCTGGTTGGCGTAGGTCAGCAGGCAGGAGTAGCAGCCGCGTGCGCACTTCTCGTCGTCCGTCGGCCCGCCCTCGTCCTCGCCGGTCCGCGGGTGGAAGTGGCAGATCTCCAGGGCGGTCCGGGCGGCCTTGGCGAGGGCGTCCTTGTCGTGCTGGATCCGGCGCAGCACACCGGCGCCGCCCTCGGCGGCCTCCGTGAACAGCATGCGGCGGCGCGGACCGGCGTCCGGCGGCAGCAGCTCCGCGGTCAGCTCGGAGTCCTCCAGCTCGAACGCCGCCTCGATGCCCCGCTCCAGCGCGTACAGGACCGACCACGCGACCGGTTCGGGCAGTGCCTCGTCCAGGGTGACCACGAGGATGTTGCGGCGGTCCTCCACAAAGGGCAGGACCCGCTTCTTGCGGCGCTTCTCGTTGCCGTCCTCGTCGACCACCGGCATGCCGGTTCCCTCGATGGCGTCCGCTGCGGCGCGGTCGTTGAGCCAGCGGCCGTCACCCAGGTCCAGGTAGTAGCCGTCCGGCTCGCCCTCCTTGTCGCGGACGCGGCCCAGGTTGGTGATACGGACGGTCGCCGAGTCGCCGTAGTCCAGGTCGAGGACGGGCGCGCCGTCGGCGTCGGTGACATGGGACGTGAGGCGTCCCTTGCGAGCGCCGTGGTCCTGGAACGCGTACGAGGTCTCCAGACGGAAACCGGCCCGGCGCCGCTCCTCCTCGTCGGAGGAGATCCGCTCACGCGGCGTGGTGTACACGGTGTGCAGGTGGAGCAGGCCGGTGCGCTTGCCCCGCAGCGACTCCCCGCACATCGCGCACACGTCGGAGCCGACCTTGACCTCGTAGTGGTAGCCGCAGCCGTCGCAGCGCCTGGCCTCCGCCGTCGCCAGCTCGCCCGAGGCGTCCGGCGGCAGCTGGACCCGGGTGACCTGGTAGCGGGCGCCCTCGTGGTAGATGAGCGCACCGGGGCCGAACTCGCGGATCGCGAGGAACCGGGGACGCTGGAGGTAGTCGCCGTCGGCGTTGCGGCGGTTGCCGGAGCGCGGGATGTACGCGGCCAGCGGCAGGCGGGGGAAGCTGTAGCCGGGCAGGAAGCCCTCGGACGCCAGATAGCGGTACGGGTTGAAGTCGCTCATCACCGACTTGCTGTCGACCGAGCGGTTCAGCAGCAGGTTCGTCTGCGTCTCGGCCTCCCGGCGGCGGGAGCGCGCCCGGCTCTGCTCACCGGGGGAGAGGGTGTGGTCGACGACTCGCTTGTTCTGCTCGTACTGGTCGATCACGGCCGCCCGGAACAGGTCGCGCCACCGGTCGAAGGAGGCGTCGAACTCCTGCGGGGCCCGCTCGATCCGGTCCTCGATCCACTCGTCGTACCACCAGGTCGTCGCCTCGAAGTCCGCGATCAGCGGGGCGAGAACGGTACGGGCGGTGGCGGCCGCGCGTCTGCGGGCGTCCTCGTCCAGGGAGCGGCTGAGGAACTCGGGACGCAGCGGCAGCGGCATGTGCGGGTCGGGGCGGTCGTCGCCTTCCGGGTCGTAGGCGACGTCGACGACGTCCGGGATCGCGGTGCCGAGCTTCATGTCGGTCTCCGCCAGCCAGATGCCCTGCAGATGGGAACGGACCAGGTCCTCGTTGGCCAGGTCCAGCCGCGGCGGCGCCACCTGCCCCGACACCATGTCCTGGGAGCGGCGGAAGTAGTACTGGTCGTGGCTGTTGCCCGTGGCGCAGTACGTGGTCACCAGCGCGGGCTGACCAGAACGGCCCGCACGGCCCGAGCGCTGCGCGTAGTTCGCCGGGGTCGGCGGCACGTTGCGCATCATCACGGCGTTGAGCGAGGAGATGTCCACGCCCAGCTCCATCGTCGGCGAGCAGTAGAGCAGGGGCAGTTCGGCGTCACGGAACTGCCGCTCGCGCTCCAGCCGGTCCTCCGGGGTGACCTGCGCGGTGTGCTCCCGCGCGAACAGGCCGGCCAGTTCGGCGGCCGCGGTCCGGTACAGGTCGCGGAAGAACGGGTTGACGCGCGGCCCCTCGCCGCTGCTGTAGGTGCGCGCCAGCGGGTCGACCGCGCCCCGCTCGCCGTTCCCGGCCCGCCAGATCAGCGCGGCGGCCGACACCCGGAAGCCCGTGCGCTTCTGCGCGGCACGGCGGCGGAAGGCCGGACCGGACTGCTCGGGGGTCGCGTCCACCTCGCACACCAGGTGCGCGTCCCGCAGCACCCTCAGCAGGTCCTCTATGACGGTCTGGACGTCGTCCAGGGGGAGGTCGCGCAGATCGGGCATGTTCCGCCGCAGGTACTTGCCGAACTTGCCGCGCGCCGACAGGAACTGCGCGGAGCGCTCCATGCCCGGCCGCGAGCCGTACGGGTAGGCGGTGCCGACGGTCGGCCGGTCGCTCTCGCCCAGCACCCACGGCCCGGTGAGACGCTCCTCGCTGGCCCGCTGGAGAGCGTCGAAGTCGTCGCGGAAGTACTGCACGTCGATCGCGAGGGCCCGCCGCATGAAGTCCAGCAGGGTGCGGGCGACCTCCTCGCGCAGCGCCGGGTCGGCGTCGCGCAGCGCGGCGTGCGCGGACTGCCAGCGCTCGGGGTGGGCGGCGATCCAGCCCAGGTCCTCGTAGTCGATGCGCAGCAGCCCCGTCTGCTCCAGGTTCGGCATCGTGATGCGCCAGCCGCGCTCCAGGTCGCGGTAGAGGCGGTACCCGACGACGTCCCGGAACGCCTTCGTCGCCCGGCGTTCCATCGAGGGAGCCAGATCCGTGCCCAGCGCGTACTCACGGGGCGCGAGGCCCATCACCTCGGTGACCGCCTCGGCGAGGTCGTCGTGGCGCAGCCCCTCCGCACCGGCGCGCACCGCGGCCTGGTAGAGAGCGCCGCGCAACTGGGTGACCTGGGCGAAGTCGTTGAAGTGCCCGGCCTGCAGCGAGGCGTCCTGCCGGTTGTCGACGAAGGTGAGGAGCTTGCGCGCCTCCTTGCCCAGGCTCTCCTCCGGCACCGCGCGCAGGGACTTCACGATCGACGCGGAGATCAGCGAGGTCGCCGACGAGCGCCCCTCCTGGTCCAGGGTGGCCAGTTTGGCGAAGTCCCGGCCGCGGGTCTGCTCGTAGGAGACCTGGCAGTGCACGCAGAACAGGAACGGAGCCGGGACGAACGCCGCGACCAGCCCCTCCCCCGACTCGTTGCCGTGGGCGTCGACGACGACGCGCTTGGGCAGCCGGGGCCGGTAGGACTTCTTGACGACCGTCACGCCCTGCGCGTCCGGCTCCAGCCACGACTCCGGCA
The DNA here is from genome assembly GCF_048159505.1 of Streptomyces sp. T028. Classification (NCBI taxonomy): domain Bacteria; kingdom Bacillati; phylum Actinomycetota; class Actinomycetes; order Kitasatosporales; family Streptomycetaceae; genus Streptomyces; species Streptomyces sp. T028. The sequence continues at coordinate 372,258 of NZ_JBLRVZ010000012.1, read as the reverse complement.
GCCGTCTGTCGTCCACGGCCTTCTGCGGATCGGCCGGCCACTCGTAGTCCTCGCCGGGCATGCCCAGATACAGGTAGCCCTCACCCTCACGCCCCCCGGAGGCGGAGGTGTCCCGACGCGGCTCGTACCGGAAAGCGCCGCCGTCCTCGGCGCGCCAGACGGTCAGGTACTCCTGGCCGCACTCACGGCAGAACGCCAGCGGGAACAGCGGCTTGCCGTCGCTGTCCGGCTGCTCCAGCTGGTAGGTGCGGGTGAGCGGCCGGGTGAGCGGGTCCTCCAGCGTCGTGTAGACGGTGTCCCCCTTGGAGAGGAACTGGTGCAGCCGGAACGCGAACAGAGGCCGCTCCGTCACCGGGTGCTTGGCCTGCGCACCCGCCTCCAGGGTCGTACGGATCGCCTCGCGCACGGTCTCCTCGGCCACCCCGGACTGTCCGGCCAGCTCGGCGGCCGCCTCCTCGACGGTGGCCGGGGAACAGCGCCGCAGCCGGTCGGTGCCCTCCTCATGCTCCAGCCCGAACCGGGACTCCACCCAGCGGGCCAGCGGGTCCTTCGTCAGCGCCTCGTACGCGCGGGGTGCCGCCGGCACCCGCAGCCGCTCGGCGGGCACGGTCTCGGGGGCCTCGTCGGTCGCCCTGATCAGGGTCTCGCCGATGACCCGCTTCGGCAGCACCGTCGTACCGAACAGCCGGCCGGCGACTCTGGCCACCTCGCGCTGCTGGTCCTCCCAGGAGCCCTCGGTGGACATGGTCGCCGAGGTCCCGATGCACTGGAGGGTCGCCGAGGCACGGCAGGCCTCACGGACCCGGCGGATCAGGAACGCCACGTCCGCGCCCTGCCGGCCCCGGTAGGTGTGCAGCTCGTCGAAGACGAGGAACTGGAGCCCCTCCGCCATGCGGATCAGGCTGGACCGGTCGTCCGGCCGGGTCAGCATCAGCTCCAGCATCACGTAGTTGGTGAGCAGGATGTCCGGAGGGTTCTTGCGCAGCTCACGGCGCTCCTCGGTGGACTCCTGGCCGGTGTAGCGGGCGAAGGTGACCGGCTCGCGGCCCTTCCCGAAACCGTTCTGAAGGTACTTCTTCAGCTCCTCCACCTGCGAGTTGGCCAGCGCGTTCATCGGGTAGACGATGATCGCCCGCACCCGGCCCCCGGCGTCGGATCCCGCCGCCTGACGCTCCTTGAGCACGTGGTCCACGATCGGGACGATGTACGACAGCGACTTGCCGGAACCGGTGCCGGTGGTGAGCACATAGGAGTCGCCCGCCTGCGCGGCCTCGACCGCCTGTCGCTGGTGTAGGTGGAAGGTCAGCGGCCGGCCATCGGGGCGCGGCGAGGTCTCCTTCTTGCCGGCCTGGAAGATCTCCGCGCACCTGGGGTGCAGCACCCCGTCCCGCACGAGGTCGGTCACCTGGCCGCCGTCGGCGAAGAACGGATTCAGCGACAGCCACGGGTCGGGCCACTGCGACTTCGCCGCCAGGTCGTCTTCGACGTAGCCCGCGATCCGGGCGTCCCGGATCACCGTCGCGCTCTTGGTGAAGTCCTCGTACTCGCCGATCAGATCGGCGTGGATCCCGAAGACGTCCATGGCGTCCGGGAGCCGCGGCTCCCTGCGCGGCACGGGTGCGGGTGCGGCCGGGGTGGGCTCGGGGAGCAGGGCGCGCAGGCGCGCCACCGGGTCCATCACCTGCCAGTGCGGAGCCAGCAGGGCAGCGGTGTCGTCCGGCGCGAACGCCAGCGGGATCAGTGCCTCACGGACCATGGCGGCGTTGTCGGGCCGCAGCTCGGCGTCCTTCTCCAGGAGGCGGTCCACCAGCCGGACCAGCTCGGCGGGCAGATCCGGACGTACCAGGGTCAGCCGCGGCGGCCGCTCGTGCTGGTGCTGTTCGGAGAGCTCGTAGGGGGTTCTGGCGGAGAACGGCGGCCGTCCTATCAGCAGCTCGTACAGGATGCAGCCGAGTGCGTAGAGGTCGGCCGACGCCGAGACCCGTTCGGCGCGGAACTGCTCGGGAGCCATGTAGCGGGCCGTGCCGACACTCACGCCGGTGCTGGTCAGCCGCGTCTGGTCGGGGTCGTCGACGACCGAACCCATACCGAAGTCCAGGACCTTGACCGTGCCGTCGCGGGTCAGCATTGCGTTGGCCGGCTTCAGATCGCGGTGGACGACCCCGGCGGTGTGCGCGGCGGTGAGACCGGCGGCGATCTGCGCCCCGATGGCGGCGACCCAGGAGACGGGGAGCTGAGGCTCCTCGTCGATGAGGTCCGCGAGCGGATGGCCGTCCAGCAGTTCCATGGCCAGGTAGGGCAGGCCGCTGCCGCCCGGCGTCTGGTCCACGCCGCCGTCGATCAGCAGGGTGAGGTTCGGGTGGCCCTGGGAGAGCATGCGCATGATCCGCACTTCGCGGCGGAAGCGGTCGATCTCCTTGCTGGATCCCGAGGCGTCGACCGCGATTCCGGTTCGGCCGCGCAACACGGTCTTGACCGCGACCTCCTGGTGCGGTGAGTCCGGGGCGGCCCGAAGGTCTTCGGCCCGGTGCACCTCGCCCATGTTCCCGCGCCCCAGGACCCCCGTGATCCGGAACCGTCCGTCGACCGTCTCCAGGCCCACTGCCTCTCCCCGTTTCACCGTCGCATGCAAGGTGGTACACCCCGCAGGGAGCGTATACCTTCACGTGTTGACGAGGATCCTACGGTTCAGTTGACGTTGTCAACGGATGGTGCGGGGAATGTGGTGCGAAGGTCTCACGGCGTCCACATGCCGAGCAGGCCCGAGGTCAGTGCGCCTGCCGCCGCGCCCTCGAGGACGGTGCGCAGGCTTTGGCCGAGGGTGCGGAGTCTGCTGTGGTCGGGGTCGGGGGCGTCGGCCGTGCGCAGGATCTCCGTGGTGAGGCGGGCGAGCTCGCGCTCCTGGTCCGGAGAGAGGTTCAGGACGGAAGCGGCCTGGTGGACGGCCCGGGTGAACTCGGTGAGCCGGGAGATGTCGACCGGGTTCGTGGCGGCCTGGTGCTGGAGGGCGACATTGTGCTCTCCCGCGATGATCTGACCGGTGTTGCCGCCTTCCACGCGCACATGGAAACCGCCGTCTTGCTGTTCGGTCATGGGCGTTGTCCCTTCGGTCTCGCCGTCAACAGCCCCCTGCGTATCAGGCGATCCCCGGCAAGGGGTGGGAAACGGTAATTTCGGAGTTCCGTCGCCGAACCATGGCTACTCTGCTGGCCCTTGGCGGGCGGAATGGGCTGCTGAATGGGCTGTCGGGCGGATTCCTCTGGAGAGTGGCGCAGTGAGCGATGCGGAACGCGGGGACGGTGGGGGGTCACGGTCCTTCAACGCCGACGTGAGCGGCGGCAATTCGGGCCAGATCACCCTGGGGGACCACAACATCGTCGTCCAGGGCGACCACGTCACCGTGACGAAGGGCATCGCGGCCGAACCCCCGCTGCACCTCCGCGACCGGCCGATCGGCCGTCCGGTGCCGCCCGTCGCGGCGGGTGAGGTGCTGGGCCGCGACGACGTACTGGCGGAACTCGGGGAGCTGGTGGACGCGCGGACGACCGTCCAGCTCGTCGGCCCGCCCGGCATCGGCAGGACCGTCCTGCTCGAACGGCTGGCCACGCGCTGCGCCGAGGCCGACAGCCCGGTCGTGTTCCTCGACGGGGCGGGGATCGAGCCCGAGGACCTGCCACAGAAGGTCTTCGAGTCCTGCTACGACGTCCGGGACTACCGCCCCGCTCCCGAACGCCTGCGCCGGCTCATGGAGTCCGTGCAGGTCCTGGTGATCGTGGACGACTTCACGGGGAGCGCGGCGGACCTGAGGGCGCTGGAGAGCATGCTGCCGTCCGGCGCCCTGGTGGTGTCCTCCACCGGGAGGTCTTCGTGGAGCAGGGGCCGCACCGTGCGGCTCACCGGGCTGCCGTCCGGTCCGGCGCGGGAGCTCATGGAGCGCGCGCTCGGCAGGCCGCTGACGGAGACCGAGCGTGGCGCCGCCGAGGAGTTCCGGCAGGTGGTGGACGGCCATCCGCTGGCCCTGCTCCAGGCGGCCACCGCGGTGGGCGACGCGGGGCGGGACGTCCCGGGCGACCCGGAGCGGCTGGCCCGCGCCCTCGCCGACGGGCTCGGACCGGCCGACCACGCGGTCCTCGGTGCTCTGTGCTGCCTGGAGGGGCTCGACGTGCCGCCGGCCATCGTCGAGGCGCTGTCCGGGACCGCCCCTCTCACCGACGTCGTCGACCGGCTGCGCCGGGCGCGGCTCGTCGCCGAGGGCCCCCGGGGACTGCGCGCGCTCGCCCCGGCCGCCCGGCTGGTGGTGGGCTCCCTGGACACCTCCCGGCGCGGGTTCGACGCGGAACGGGCCGCGACGGCACTCGCCGACCGGGCGGCGGGCGCGTCGGCGGCCGAGGTCGGCTCCCTGGCCGCCGTCGCGCTGCGTGTCCTCGACGCCGCCGCGGCGGACGGCGCGCACTCCGCCGCCGTACGACTGGCCCGTACCGTCGCGCCCGCCCTGTGCCGGACCCTGCGGTGGGGAGCGTGGCGGCGGGTGCTCGCCCTGGGCAGGACGGCCGCACAGGAGGCCGGGTCGGCCGACGACGCCCGGTACTTCGAGCGTTCGGACGAGACCCGCAAGAGGGCGCTGGCGCTGGCGCTCGGTACCGGACTCGGCGTCATCGGGGGCGGCAGCTTCCTGATCGGCCGGGGCCTCGCGGCGAAGAAGTCCCTCGGCGCCAAGGCCGGCGTCAAGACCGGAGCCGGGGCCAAGGGCTGCTTACTGTCCCCCGTCGTCCTGGGCACGGCGGTCGCCGTAACCATCGCGACGATCATGGGATACCTCGGCTACCGGAGCGTCGGACCCTCGGACCAGGTCTCCGGCGCGGAGCACACCCAGGCGGTCGAAACGCCCACGTACCGGCCCCCTGTGGCCTCTTCGCCCGCCCCGACGCGCACCCGCCCTCAGAGCCCGGGTCCCTCCACCCCGCCCTTGGGCCCCTTGCCGCCTACACGCAGCCAGAAGCCCACCCCCGGCCCGACGTCCTCCCGGCCCGGCCCCCGCCCCTCGGCCTCCCGCACCCAGACCGCGCCGCACGTCCCTCCGTCGCCCTCGAAGCCCCCTCGCTCCGACCCGCCGCCGTCCCAGTCGGCCCTGCCGAGCGTCGGGGGATTCTGGCGCAAGGGCGCGTACCAGGTCGAGTTCCCCCTGCGCGACGACGGCACCTGGAGGAACATCGTCCTCACCCGCGTCGAGGAGGACTCGAACTGGACCTGGTTGTACGACTGCTGGCAGGACGGCTGGATCCCGAGCACCTCGCCCAGGCGCGTCGAGATGGTATGCGACATCAACCACGGGGAGCCGCTCGGGGAGGGGCGGGTCGTCCACAACCCCGACAACACGGTCAGCCTGGTCGTGGACGGCCGACCGGACGTCTCCGGCACGTACGTCCGCGTCGTCACGGTCACGGCCGGGACCCTGTAAGGGGGGTGCTTTATCGCGTGCCCAGCGATCGCTCCGCCGCATAGCTCACCCTGCACGTCCTCCCACGTATGGCTGTTGCCCTTGCGGGGGTTCTGGCCCATCGCGCTGATGACCGCCTCCGCGACCTCGCCGACCTCCCGCCGCGCCGGCCGCGGCCGCTGCATCAGCTGACCCGACCGGGCGCAGATCGTGCGCGCTCACGGCGCCCGGGGTGTTCGAGCGCCGCACGACCGCCGACGGAACCGGCGCGGTCAGCCGGGCGTTTGACTGACCAGCCGGTCCAGCATGCGCTCCAGGGGCTGGTTGTCGCCCAGGAAGCTCTTGATCGAGGCGTCCTGGTTCTCGCCGGGATCCATCGGGGCCCAGCTGATCGGCCGGCCCGCTTCCCTGCTCAGTGCGGTGGCAGCCTGGAGGGGGCCGAATCAGGACGCCGTTCGGCAGGACGTACGGGTCGTTCATCCAGCGGCCTGGTGCTTCTCGGGTCGATGGCGGGCCAGAGCGCGGGCGGCCATCTCCTCGGCCGAGAGAGTGCCGCGTACGTAGGCTTCGGCGTCCTGGTCGGAGCGGGCGGTTGGCCGGAGGTCCTCGGCGGCGAGGGAGCCGGTGACGGCTTCGACTGCCTCCCTGCGGGCGGTGGCGATCTCAGGTACTCGCACGGCTTCTCCCTACCTGAAACGTGGACGTAATTCTGTACAGATCCCCGCCAGTTCGGCGGCTCTATCTGAGTGGAGATGTCGTGCGCAAACGATAGGTGATATCGTTTCGATGTGTCTTTCTGATCCGCGGAGGTGTCTGGCTTGTCCCGTACCGTGATCGACCTCGATGACGAAGCCACCGCCGAGCTGATGGAGCTCTACAACGTCAAGAGCAAAGCCGCGGCCGTCAGGCGCGCCATAGACGAAGCGGTCAAACTGCACCGTCGCATGGCGTTCATGGATGCCATCGACAGCGGGGAAGTCGACCTGACGTACGACGCGCGGAAGGCCGACTGATCGGTGCTCTACCTGATCGACAAGTCCGCTCTGGCCCGCCACGCGAAACCGGCTGTCAGAGGCGTCTTGGATCCGCTCGTCCAGAGAGGCCTCCTCGCGGTGACCGGAGCGGTGGAGATCGAGATCCTGTACTCGGCACGCAATCCGACGGAGGCGGAGAAACTCCGCTACTGGCTTGCCGGCTTCGACTACCTGCCCTGCCCGGATGAGTGCTGGGACCGGGCCAGGGAGGTCCAGGCCCAGGCCACCCGCACGGGAAACCATCGAGCCTTGTCGATGGCGGATCTGCTGATCGCGGCCACCGCTGAGCGCCATGGTGTTCCTGTCCTTCACTATGACGAGGACTACGAACAGATTGCCAAGATCACCGGCCAGGCTCACGAATGGGTCGTTCCTGCCGGTACCGCTGACTGAGCGGGGTGTCACATGGGAGCAACTCGACGGGCTGTCAGTGGTCTTCATCCCGTTCCCAGCGACCGCTCCGCCACCCGCGCCAGATGCCCCGCGAACACCCGCTCCGGCTCCGGCGTCAGTGTGCGCAGCGCCACCAGCGCCGTGATGACGACGTCGCACAGCTCCCCCTGCACGTCCTCCCACGTGTGGCTGTTGCCCTTGCGCGGGTTCTGGCCCATCGCGCCGATGACCGCCTGGGCGACCTCGCCGACCTCCTCGGAGAGCTTGAGCATGCGGAGGAGGAGGCCTTCCTGGCCGCCGTGAGCGCGGTTGGCGTCCAGCCAGGTCCACAGGGCGTCGATCGTGGGCCAGAGGTCAGCGGGGGCGGTGGGGGAGGGGGCGGGTGAGGGGGTGGGGCTCAGGTCGGTCATGCGGGCAGCTTGGCATGCGCGGCCGGGTCGTAGAAACCACGTCCGCTCAGCTCAGCAGCAGCTCACCCTCGTCGAACAGCGCCGCCTGCTCGCCCTCCTCGCGGCGGCGTACGCGCCGGTTGCGGGTGCCCACCACCACGGCTGTCATCAGGCCCGTCGCCGCGAGGGCCGTGGGGACCATCCAGCCGCGGTCGAAGACGTGCCCGAGGGCGTGGTCGAGGGAGAGGCGGCCGGGGCCGGCGATGGCGAGGCCGGTGGCGGCCAGGCCCAGGGTGGCCGCGTACTCGTAGCCGCCCTCCGCGTTGAAGAAGCCGTTCGGGGCGTGGACGGCCGCCGCGCCCGCCATGCCGCCGGCCGCCGCCGCGCCCGCCGCCGGGGTGGCCAGGCCCAGCGCCAGCAGGGTGCCGCCGCCCGCCTCCGCCAGGCCCGCCGCCGTCGCACTGGCCCGGCCGGGCTTGTAGCCGACGGACTCCATGAACTGGCCGGTGCCCTCCAGGCCGTGGCCGCCGAACCAGCCGAACAGTTTCTGCGCGCCGTGCGCGGCCAGCACCCCGCCGGTGCCCAGTCGGAGCAGCAGCAGACCCACATCACGCCGGTTGAAAGAGGTCACGGGGACTCACTCCCTGAGCAGACAGCAGCGGCTTCCCCCTCGTTCCACCGTCGCATCCCTTCGGCCGACCCGGCCCCTCCTGGGCGCCGTTCGGGTGGTCGGGTGGCGAGGGGCGTGGGGTGGTGTGACGCTGCCCTTATGACGATCAAGACCGGAAAACTCACCGACCCGGCCGTCCGCGCCTTCGTCACCGCCGTCAACGACGGTGACCAGCAGGCCTTCCTGAGCATCCTGGCGCCCGACGCGACCATGTCGGACGACGGCTCCGACCGTGACATCGCGCAGTGGATCGACCGGGAGATCTTCTCCTCCCGGGGCCACATGGACGTCGTCAACGAGTCCAACCACGGCCAGGACCTCGTCGTGAACTACCGCAACGACACCTGGGGCGAGATGCGTACCCGGTGGCACTTCGACGTCACCGGCGACGGGCACATCGCTCGGTTCGAGACCGGGCAGGCGTGACAACGGTGAAGGGGCTGCCCGCCGTTTCGGCGAGCAGCCCCTTCACTCGAGGATCACGAGGATCACGAGGATCAGTACGTCTGGTAGCCCTGCTGCGTGCCGTACCCCGCGTACGGCTCCTGCTCCTGCTGCTGCGGCACGTACGCGTTCTGCGCGTGCTGCTCGGTCAGCGTGATCTGGCCCGCCTTGATGGTGGCCAGGCGCGGGGCGCGGCGGGCGATGGACGAGTCGTGGGTGACCATGATGAAGGTCAGGCCGTACTCGTGCCACAGGCCCTCCAGCAGGGCCATGATGTCGTCGCGGGTGCCCTCGTCGAGGTTGCCGGTGGGCTCGTCGGCGAGCAGTACCTTCGGCTTCTTCACCAGCGCGCGGGCGATCGCGACGCGCTGCTGCTGGCCGCCGGAGAGCTCGGAGGGGGCGTGGCCCAGGCGCTCGCCGAGGCCCACCGAGCGCAGGGCCTCCGCCGCGCGCTCGCGCCGCTCGGCCGGCTTCACGCCCAGAGGCACGAGTGCCGTCTCGACGTTCTCCTGCGCGGTCAGCGTCGGGATCAGGTTGAAGGACTGGAAGATGATGCCGATCTTCTCGGCGCGCAGCCGGGTCAGCTTCGCCTCGCTGATACGGGCGAGGTCCACGCCGTCCAGCTCGACGCTGCCCTCGGTCGGACGGTCCAGGCCGCCGATCATCTGCAGCAACGTCGACTTGCCGCCGCCCGTCGGGCCCTGGATGACCAGTTGGTCGCCGTCCTCGATCGTCAGGTCGACGCCGCGCAGGGCCTCCACCGTCTCCTTGCCGCGCGAGTAGCGCTTGGTGACGCCGGTCAGTCTGTACATGGGTGCTCCAGCTCCGTATCCGTAGCCGCGTAGAGAGAAGTCGTAGAGAGAAGAGAAGGCGAGGGGTTACGACACGCTGCGCAGCGCGTCCGCCGGGCGCATCCGGGACGCCCGCCAGCCGCCCATCGCGCCGGCGATCAGACCGCCGGCCACCGCCAGGCCCACCGCGAGGGCGATGGTGGTCGCGGAGACGGGCGCGGACAGGGCGATCTCCATCGTGTTGGAGGCGGACTGCTGGCCGGGGCCGCCACCGCCGGGGCCGCCGCCCATGCCGCCACCGCCGCCGGTGTTGCCGAGCTCGGCGGTCAGCTTCGGGCTGATCGCGGTCACCGCGTACGCGGCGGCCAGGCCGAGCGCGATACCGAGGGCACCGCCGAGCAGACCGTTCACGATGGACTCGCCGACGACCTGCCGGGTCACCCGGCGGCTCGGCCAGCCCAGCGCCTTCAGGGTGCCGAACTCACGCACCCGGCGGGACACGGCCGAGGAGGTGAGCAGCGCGGCCACCAGGAAGGCGGCGGCGAGCACCGCGATCGACAGCCACTTGCCGACGCTGGTCGCCAGGTTGGAGGCGGTGGACAGGGAGCCGGAGACCGTCTCGGCCAGGTCGGCGGAGGTGGTGACCGTCGTGCCGGAGATGTTCTTCTGGATCGTCGCCTTGACGGTGTCGATCTGCTTGGAGTCGGTCGCCTTGACGTAGATCGTGGTGACCTGGTTCTTGGCGTCGGCGAGGGTCTGCGCCTGCTTCAGCGGCAGGTAGACGTCGGTCGTGGAGTCGCTGCTGTCGGGCGTCGCGATACCGATGATCTTGTACTTGGTGCCGGAGATCTTCAGGGTCTCGCCGACCGTGTACTTGTTCTCCTTGGCGTACGACTTGCTGACGACCGCGACCTTCGCGTTGGTCTGCGCGGAGGTGAAGGTCTTGCCCGAGGTGATCTTCGAGCCGGCCAGCGGGCCGAGGTCCTGGTTGGTGACGTCGACACCGGCCACGGAGTAGGAGTTGACGTCGAAGGAGGCACCGCCGCCCTGGACCTCCGGGGCCGCGGTGGAGCCACCGCCCTGGCCGCCGCCGGGACCGCCCTGGCCGCTGCTGCCGCTGGTGGAGGACTGCGCCTTGCCCTGGGTGAAGGAGCCGTCGACCTTGGTGACGTTCAGGGTGATCGCGCCGACCGCGTCCGCCACGCCCTTCTGCTTGGCGACCTTCGTCACCAGCGAGGACTTCAGGGCCTGACCGCCCTGCGTCATCACCCGGTCCGAGCTCTGCTCGGTGTCGTCGTCGTTCGCCTTCGCGTCGAACTCGAATCTCGGCTGATCGGAGCTGTTGCTGGAGGGCGCCGTACGGGCCTTGGTCACCGTCATGTCGGTGCCGAGGCCGTACAGCGACTGCAGGACCTTGTCCTGCGCCTGCGTCATACCGGCCGACACCGAGTTGACGGTGATGACCAGCGCGATACCGAGCGCCAGACCCATTGCGATGACCAGGGCCGCCTTCTTGCGCCGGCCCAGCTCGCGCTTGAGATAGATGCCAAACATCCCGTTCCTCGAAGGTTCTTGGCGCCCGCTGTGGACGCGACCCAAAAACTAGGGAGGAACCTTTGAGCCGGACTGAGTAAAGGATGTGTAAGAACTGAGAATGAGGGGCCGATTTCCGGGCCCTGGATCAGAATTCCATCAGACAGCTCATTCCTAAGTTGAGGAGGGGGTTTTCCCAGGTGGAGGGGGTTGGCTGACTCCGGGGCGCCCTGTTTGTCGACCCACAGGGTCCCCTTGTACGGTCCCGCCGTGCACGCATTCTCCCGACGCTCGTTGCTGTCCTTCACCGCGCTCACGCCCCTGGCGGTCGCCGCTCCCGCGGCCGCCGCGACGGACACGGTGATCGGCGGAGCCCGGCTCGCCCGTGACGGCGTCCAGGCGGCCGTTCCCGCAGGGCTGCCGCAGAAGCTCACCGCCCGCGCCTGGCTGGTCGCCGACCACGACACCGGCGAGGTGCTCGCCGCCTACCGCGCGCACCGGCGCCTCGCGCCCGCCTCCACGCTGAAGATGCTGTTCGCGGACGCCCTGCTGGGCAGGCTCGAGCGCACCGGGCGCTACACCGTCACCGACGCCGACCTGGCCGACATCCCCTCCGGCTCCAGCCTCGTCGGCCTCAAGCCCGGCGTCACCTACACCGTCGAGCAGCTCTGGCAGGGCGTGTTCCTGCGCTCCGGCAACGACGCCGTGCACGTACTGGCCCTGATGAACGGCGGCGTCGCGAAGTCCGTCGCCGAGATGCAGGCGCTGGCCGCGGACCTCCAGGCCCTGGACACGCACGTCGTCTCCTGCGACGGCTACGACCACACCGGCCAGCTCTCCTCCGCCTACGACCTCACCCTCTTCGCCCGCCACGGCCTGCGCGACGCCGACTTCCGCGCCTACTGCGCCACCAGGGCCGCCGACTTCCCGGCCGGCGGGCGCAAGACGTTCCGCATCGAGAACACCGACCGCCTCCTGTCGGGAACGTACGGCGTCACCGCGTACAAGGGCATGATCGGCGTCAAGAACGGCTACACCACCCACGCCGGCAACACCTTCACCGGCGCCGCCACCCGAGACGGCCGCACCCTCCTGGTCACGGTCCTCCACCCCAAGAGCGGCAACAACACGGTCTACGAGGAGACAGCCGCCCTCCTGGACTGGGGCTTCGGGGCAGGCAGTTCGGCGAAGCCGGTGGGCACCTTGGTCGAGCCGTTGAGCGAGGGCGGCGCGACCGCATCCCCTTCCGGCAAGGCCCCACACGCGGGATCGCAGGCCACACCAACGGGCGATGACCCGGGCGCGGGCTGGGGCGCACTGGGACTGGCAGGAGCACTGTCACTCCTGGCGGCAGGCGCATACACCTGGCGCAGAAACCGACGTGACGATGGCCAACCTGAAGGGGCGCGGGGAACTGCGCGAGAAACCACGACGGCGCCGCACTCGGCAGACACAGAATCCCCCACCCCCTGACCGGCCCCGCACAAAAGCGTGGCAGCCGTTCCACGCCCCCGGCGCAAACCTCGCGGTCCCATGCGAGGCCCACCCCCACCCGGCGCCGTGGAACGGCTGCCCCTCCCCCTCGGTATGGCTCAATCAGCGGAGCGCCCCCGCGGAGCGCTTCCGTGTGGAAAGTGTGAAGTTCTCGTGGAGATGAGTTGAGCATAAGTCCACTACCGGCCGCAATGGCCTGGATGGCCAAATTCCGCTTGTAGGGGTTGAGGAGTTGACGACCCGTGGGCCCCTCACCCGCGCCCCACGTATGGCATCGCCGCCGCCGGTACCCTCGCGAACTGGCGTGATCTCGCCGTTGGCCTGCGGTGCGTCCATCATGCGGAACTCACCCGTCCGCCACCCGACTGTTGTGTACGCGTCAATCCTGTGATGCTCCGGAGTCGCCCCCGGCCACTCCAATGCCAGGGACACCCACCGTCAGGGGAGAACCGGATGACACCCGCAGCACGCGCGTCCCAGCACACCCCCGAACTCCGCGAGGCCGCCCGGCGGATCGGCCGCCGCCGCTTCCTCACCGTCACCGGCGCGGCCGCCGCCCTCGCCTTCGCCGTGAACCTGCCCGCCGCCGGCACGGCGGCCGCCGCGGAACTCGACCCCGCGCAGCTCACCGACGACCCCTTCACCCTCGGCGTGGCCTCCGGCGACCCCCGGCCGGACTCCGTGCTGCTGTGGACCCGCCTCGCCCCCGCCCCGTACCAGCCCGACGGCGGACTGCCCGCCGAACGCGTCACCGTCCACTGGGAGTTGGCCCACGACGAGAACTTCCGCCGCACGGTCAGACGCGGGAAGGCCACCGCCCACCCCGAGTTCGACCACACCGTCCACGTCGAGGTCCCCCACCTCGCCCCCGACCGCGTCTTCCACTACCGCTTCCGCGTCGGCGACTGGCTGAGCCCCACCGGCCGCACCCGCACCGCCCCAGCCACCCGCGCCCGCGTCTCCTCCCTCACCCTCGCCGCGGTCTCCTGCCAGGCGTACGCCGACGGCTACTACACGCCGTACGGCCATCTCGCCCAGGACGACGTCGACGTGGTCTTCCACCTCGGCGACTACCTGTACGAGTACGCCATCAACGCGGTCGGCAACAACCGCAACTACACCGACCGCACCCTCCCCGACCACTTCAACCGGGAGACCGTCACCCTCGAGGACTACCGGCTGCGCTACGCCCTCTACAAGTCCGACCCCGACCTGATGGCCGCGCACGCCGCGCACCCCTTCGTCGTCACCTGGGACGACCACGAGACCGAGAACAACTACGCCGACGACATCCCCGAGAACGACGTCCCGCCGGAGGAGTTCCTGCTGCGCCGCGCCGCCGCCTACCGCGCCTACTGGGAGAACCAGCCCCTGCGCCGCCCCCAGCTCCCCGACGGCCCCGACATGCGGCTCTACCGCCGCCTGCACTGGGGGAACCTCGCGCAGTTCGACGTCCTCGACACCCGCCAGTACCGCTCCAACCAGGCCTACGGCGACGGCGCCCAGCTGCCCGGCCCCGACATCGACGACCCGGCGCGCACCATGACCGGCGACACCCAGGAGCAGTGGCTGATCGACGGCTGGCGCGCCTCGCGGGCGCTGTGGAACGTCGTACCGCAGCAGGTCACCTTCTCCCAGCGGAAGCTGGACCTGAACCCGGTCGCCAAGCTGTCCATGGACGCGTGGGACGGCTACCGCGCCTCCCGCCGCCGCGTCCTGGACGGCGCGAAGGCCGCCGGCGTCGACAACCTGATGGTCCTCACCGGGGACGTGCACGTCGGGTACGCCTTCGACATCAAGGACGATTTCGACGACCCGGCGTCCACGACCCTCGGCACGGAGATCGTCGCCACGTCTGTCGCGAGCGGTCGCAACGGTGCGGAGAGGCCGGCCAACTGGGCCACGTACATGGGCGCCAACCCGCACCTGAAGTTCTACAACGGCCGTCGCGGCTACGTCACCGTCGCCCTCGGTCGTGATTCGGCCCGTGTCGACTTCAAGACCGTTCCGTACGTCACCACGCAGGGGGCGCCCATCAGCACGGCCGCGTCTTTTGTGACCGAGGTCGGCGATCAGGGGCTCACGCCTGCCTGAGCGATGTTTGTCTGCGGCGCCGTCGTGGCTGGTCGCGCAGTTCCCCGCGCCCCTTTGGGGCGCTCCTACGCCACGCTGCTTTCAGGTGCGGGGTGGCCAGTTGTCGCCCCAGGCCGCGTCTCGGGCTGACTTGTACAGGTCGCCGTGCTTCTTCGTCACCGTCGTTCGGGTCAGGCGTTCCTCGGGCTCGCACAGGTCGAGGAGTACCTGGCCCTTGCGGATCTGCGGACGGCGTACGACGCGGGAGGGGGCGGGGGAGACGGGGAAGCGGGCGGCGGCCACGTACGAGAACTTCTCGTCCTCGTACGGCAGGGAGCCGCCCTTGACCTGCCGGTGCAGGGAGGAACGGCTCACCCGCGCCGAGAAGTGGCACCAGTCCGTGCCGGGCACGATCGGGCAGGCGGCGCTGTGCGGGCAGGGTGCGGCGATCCGGAAACCAGCGGCGATCAGCCGGTCGCGGGCCTCGATCATCCGGGCGTACCCGTCGGGCGTGCCCGGCTCCACGATCACCACGGCCTGCGCGGCGGCCGCGGCGGCGTCCACCAGGGCGGCACGGTCGGGGGCGGCCAGCTCGTTCAGCACGTACGACACGGTGACGAGGTCGGTCGGGTCCAGCGTGAGGGCCGCTCCGATACGGGCGCGCTGCCAGCGGGACTGTGCGAGCGCCGGGTTCGCGGCGGCGACCTCCTTGCCGAGCGCCAGCGCGGGCTCCGCCCAGTCCAGCACGGTCACCGGGCGCGTCCCGTCCCAGACGGCGCTGACCGCCCAGGTCGCCGCACCCGTACCGCCGCCCACGTCCGTGTGGCTGCCCGGCGCCCACTCCGGCACCGCGCCCGCGAACGCCTCCAGCGCCGAGCACACCGCCTCGAAGGTCGCCGGCATCCGGTACGCGGCATAGGCGGCCACGTCCGCGCGGTCCCGCAGGATGGGCGCGTCGGTGGGGGTGGCACCCCGGTAGTTGGCGATGAGCCGCTCGACGGCCGCAGCGGCCTGCCTCGGCGGCAGGCCGTCGAGGAGTTCCCCGAGAGTGGTACGGAGGGTCTCGGCGGTGGATACGGAGACGTTCACCTGGCGATTATGAGGCACCCGGCGTCGGTGCCGCCCTCGCTGGGGGCCGCGCCCGCAGACCCCCGCTGTCGGCCCTGAACGGGCCCGTCCTCAATCTCCCCCACTCTCGGCTGCGCTCGAGCGGGGGGACCCCCGGACGGGCTGAATTCACTCACCGGACGCCCATGGCGAGACGCGTCCCCACCAGTGCCCGCGGCCCGCTGTCCGGCACCCGTCTCACCGGATGCACCGTGTTCGCCAGCAGGACGACGAACGTGTCGGTCGCCGGGTCCAGGACCAGGGACGTGCCGGTGAAGCCGGTGTGGCCCGCCGCGCCCTCGCCGGCGAGTTCGCCCATGAACCAGGGCTGGTCCACGGCGAAGCCCAGCCCCGGCGGGGTCAGCAGCAGCTCAACGAAGTCGGGGCCGAGGATGCGCGCGGTGCCGTAGGAGCCGCCCGCGAGCAGGGTGCGGCAGAAGACGGCGAGGTCGCGGCCGGTGGAGAACAGGCCCGCGTGACCGGCCACCCCGCCCAGCGCCCACGCGTTCTCGTCGTGGACCTCGCCCCGCAGCATCCCCCGGTCCGCCTTGGCCCACGGCCGCCGCTGGTCCTCGGTGGCCGCCGCGCCGGGGCAGGGGCCGAAGCGGGTCGAGGTCATGCCCAGCGGCCGGGTGATCCCCTCGTGCACCAGGACGTCGAGGCCGCGGCCGGTCAGGCGCTCCAGGAGCTGCTGGAGCAGGAGCATGTTCAGGTCGGAGTAGACGTACGTGCCCGCCGGCCCGGTCGGGGTCTCCGCGCGCAGCAGCTCCAGGCGCGCGGTGTGGTCCGCGCAGTCGTACAGCGGCAGCTCGGGGCGCAGGCCCGATGTGTGCGTGAGGAGCTGGCGGACGGTGATGTCGTGGGCGGCGGCCCCGCGGAAGTCCGGCAGGTAGGCGCCGACGCGGGCGTCGATGCCCAGTGTGCCCCGCTCGATCTGCTGCACGGCCGCGACCGAGGTGCAGAGCTTGGTGAGGGAGGCCAGGTCGAAGGGGGTGTCCACGGTCATCGGAACGCGCGCCTCGGCCGGCAGCTCCACCCCGGCGTCGGCCTCCGGGTCGTACGACGCGTACCGCACCGCCCAGCCAGCCGCCTCCTCGACGGCGATCACCGGGCCACGGCCCGCGACGACCACGGCGCCCGCGGCCCAGGGCCGGTCGCCGGTGGTCAGATCGATGACGTCGAGTACGAGGAGGCGCATCTCCTCCGGGTCGAGCCCGGCCCGTTCCGGGGTGTCGACGCGCAGTCTCGGTGCGCTCAGCTCTCCTCCACGGTCTGTCTCCAGGGACGGCACAATCCCATGAAACAGGCCAGCGCCACCAACGCGGCCGCCAGTTGGACGACGGCCATCGGGACGGCGGTGTGCTCACCGGCGATCCCCACGAGCGGGGAGGCGATCGCGCCGATGAGGAAGGAGGACGTGCCCAGCAGGGCGGAAGCGGACCCGGCGGAGTGGCGGACCCGCATCAGGGCGAGCGTCTGGGCGTTGGGCAGCGTCACGCCCATCGCCGACATCAGCACGAACAGGGCCGCCGCCACCGGCGCGAGCCCCACCTCGCCGAACGCGCCCGACGCCATCAGCAACAGCGCCGTGGCCGCCAGCGTCACCACCGTCAGCCCGACCGCCAGCACCCGGTCGAGGCGGACCCGGCCCACCAGCACCTTGCCGTTGATCTGCCCGACCAGCACCAGCCCGACCGAGTTCGCCCCGAACAGCAGACCGAACGTCTGCGGGGAGGCGCCGTAGATCTCCTGGACGACGAAGGGCGAGGCGCTGATGTACGCGAACAGCGCGGCGAAGGCGAAGCCGCCGGTGAGCATGTAGCCGGTGAAGGACGCGTCGGACAGCAGCCGGCGCATCGACCGCAGGGCCTCGCCGACCCCGCCCGCGTGCCGCTCGGCAGGCTCCAGGGTCTCCGGGAGCCTCGCCCACACCAGCGCGGCCAGCGCCAGTCCCACCACCGTGAGCAGCGCGAACACACCCCGCCAGTCCGTCACCCGCAGGATCTGCGCCCCGATCAGCGGCGCCACCACCGGCGCCACCCCGGAGATCAGCATCAGCGTGGAGAAGAAACGGGCCATCGCCACACCGTCGTACAGGTCACGGACCACGGCCCGCGCGATCACGATCCCCGCCGCGCCCGCGAGGCCCTGCGCCAGCCGGAACGCGATCAGCGACTCGACGGTTGGCGCGAGCGCGCACAGGACGGTCGCGACGACGTACACCGCGAGTCCGGTGAGCAGCGGGCGGCGGCGCCCCCAGCGGTCGCTCATCGGCCCGACCACCAGCTGTCCCAGCGCCATGCCGGCCAGACAGGCGGTCAGCGTGAGCTGGACGGTCGCGGCGGGCGCGTGCAGCGCGCGGGTGACCTCCGGCAGCGCCGGGAGGTACATGTCCATCGACAGCGGGGGAGTGGCGGTCAGACCGCCCAGGACCAGGGTGACGAGCAGACCGGTGCGGCGCCGCGCGGGCGACGGCGGCACGACGGCCGACGTCACCGTCGCCGTCTTCGTCTCCGTCGCCTCTGACACCCCCGACGCCCCCGACGCCCCCGGTGTCGCCCCACCCTCCGGCATGTGGCCGCCCCTCCTGTTCCTTGTCTCCGCCACCTATGCTCTCAGCTCGGGACGACTGCTGGTACGGCACGAGGGCGGGGCGGGGTATGACGACGGACACGGTGCGGACGGAGACGGTGCCGACGGACACGGTGCGATGGGGGATCCTGGCGACCGGCGGGATAGCCGCCGCGTTCACGGCGGACCTGGTCGACCTGCCCGACGCGGAGATCGTCGCCGTCGGCTCGCGCACCGAGGCCTCCGCCCAGGCGTTCGCCGAACGCTTCGGCATCCCCAGGTCCTACGGCGACTGGGGCGCGCTCGCCGAGGACCCGGACATCGACGTCGTCTACGTCGCCACCCCGCACTCCGCGCACCGCACCGCCGCCGGCCTCTGCCTCAAGGCCGGACGGGCCGTGCTGTGCGAGAAGCCGTTCACCCTCAACGTGCGCGAGGCCCAGGAACTCGTCGCGCTGGCCCGCGACAACAACCGCTTCCTCATGGAAGCCATGTGGATGTACTGCAACCCGCTGATCCGCCGCCTCAAGGCCCTCGTCGACGACGGCGCGATCGGCGAAGTACGCACGGTCCAGGCGGACTTCGGCCTCGAAGGCCCCTTCCCGCCCTCGCACCGGCTGCGCGACCCCGCCCAGGGCGGCGGCGCCCTCCTCGACCTCGGCGTCTACCCCGTCTCCTTCGCCCACCTCCTGCTCGGCGAACCCGACGGCATCTCCGCCCAGGCCGTCCTCTCCGCCGAGGACGTCGACCTGCAGACCGCGCTCGCCCTGTCCTGGGACTCCGGCGCGCTCGCCGCCCTGCACTGCTCGATCACCGGCGGCACCGGCACCACCGCCTCCGTCACCGGCTCACGCGGCCGTATCGACATCCCGTCCGGCTTCTTCCACCCCGACCGGCTGGTCCTGCACCGCGCCGGACGCGACCCCGAGGAGTTCACCGGCGACCCGGCCGACGGCCCCCGCGACTCCTTCCGCCACGAGGCCCGCGAGGTCATGCGCGCCCTGCGGGCCGGTGAGACCGAGTCCCCGCTCGCCCCGCTCGACGGCACCCTCGCCGTGATGCGCACCCTGGACGCCGTACGGGAACGGATCGGCGTGCGATACCCGCACGAGTAGGGCCACGTGTACGGACTCGCGCCCCGCTGACGGGCTTTGCCCCGATTGAGGGTACGAGACCCCCGATGCGCAGGATGATGGGACCATGAGGCATGCTGTCCGCATCACCAGCGAGGCGAGGGGATAGATGAGCGCGGAGTTCGGCGGCCCGATCGGCCTGCGGGGCAGACTCACCCAGTGGCTGCGCGGAAGCGCCCCGACACGGATCGCCGACGAAGGCGGCCGTGAGGCCCTGCTGCTCGCCGCCGCCGGGGCCGGGCTGCCCCTCGCGCCCGCCGCGCACCCCGCCGCCGGCTACCTCTGCTCCTGCGACCGCGTAGGCTGTCCCACCCCGGCCCGGCACCCGCTGTCCTTCGCCTGGCAGACCCAGTCCACCACCGACCGCGCCCAGATCGAACGCTGGGCCCGGCACCAGCCGCAGGCCAACTTCATCACCGCGACCGGCATGATCCACGACGTCCTCGACGTCCCCCTCGAAGCCGGCCGCGAGGCCCTCGACCGCCTCCTCGACGCCGGCGTGGACGTCGGCCCGGTCGCCGAGAGCGACGACGGCCGCCTCCTCTTCTTCACCCTCACCCGGGGCACCCCCGAGGACGAGGACGAATGGTGGCCCTGCGAACTGGACTGCCACCCCGAGACAATGGACGAACACCCCGGCCTGCGCTGGCACTGCCGGGGCTCGTACGTCCTGATCCCCCCGGCCCGACTCCCGGGCGACGACAACCAGTCGGTCCACTGGCTGAGGGGCCCGGAACACCCCCTCCCGGACCCGCTGAGCCTCCTGGAGACCCTGACGGACGCCTGCGCCCGCCACGTAGAGGCTTTCGGCCTTTAGCCCTACTGCCCCAGCCCTACTGCCCCAGCCCTACTCTCCTTTCGCCCCGGTCAACCCCTCCAGCCGACTCAACAAGGACACCTTGCCGTCCCCGGAACCCTTGGCCGGATCCAAAGCGATCTCGTTCGCGACGAACTCCATCGTCAACGTCTGCTTGATCTCCCCGGTGGTCAACGCCTTCACACTCACGTTCGGCGTCGGCACCGCCGCCCCCGCCGCGGCCGTCTGCTTGACGTAGTGGTGCGAGGAGAAGAACACCAACGCCCCGCCGTCCGCCGTCCGCAACGCCAACGGCGCGAACCCCCCGCCGGTCAGCGGCTCGTCGATGTACTGCTGCACCAGCCCCGGCTTCTCCGCGCTCTTCGCACGCGTCGTACGCAACGCGTTCGTGTAAGCCCCGTCCGCGAACACACCCCCGCCGTCCTTCAGGTAGGCGGTGTACTCCTTGCTCAAATCGGCTGGCGCCCGCGTCAGTTCGGCGGAGTCCGCCGGTACGGCCTCGGCCCAGCCGTCCTTGTCCTTGGTGAACTCCGGCATCGCGCCCTGCGCCACCAGCGTCAGATACGCCGCCTGCCACGGCTCGGAGAGGTCGCCCCGGGTGAACACCAGCACCCAGCGGGCGTCACCGCCCTTGTTGGCCTTGGCGTCGGCGACGAACCAGCGCGGCCAGCCCGCCTTCTTGGGGATCGTGTACGTCACGTCCGACAGCACCAGCGGGGTGTGCTGCGGGTTCCCGTCCGGGCTGTTGACCTTCCCGGCCTTCAACCGCGCCGCGTCGATGGCCCCGAGGGCGCCGGTGGTGTACTCGGCGTCCAGGGAGGCGTCGCACGCCTTGTCGGCCTTGTTGTACGACGTCGTGAACTGCGCGAGCGCCTTCGCGGCCTCCGCCTGCGTCGCCGAGGGGAGCACCTCGCGCTCCCCGTGGACGACCACACAACCGCTCGCCGTCAACGACAGGACCGTCGCGGAGGCCGCCAACAACGCGCTCCGCTCAAGCCTGCGGAGCCTTCGAGTGCCGGGTTCCCCGGTCGCCAGGTGCGTCGTCAGGTGCGTCATCAGGTGCCTTCACCTTCCCCTTCCCGGAGGCGAACCCTACCGGGGCGAGGAACAGCGCGAGCGTGGGCACCAGGTACAGCAGCCACACCGTGACCTGGAGGACGGTCGGATCGGGCTGGAAGTTGAACACGCCCTTCAGCAGCGTGCCGTACCAACTGTCCGGCGGAATCGTGCCGCTGATGTCGAAGGCGAGGCTGTTCAACCCCGGCAGCCAGTCGGCCTCCTGGAGGTCGTGGAAGCCGTACGCCAGGACGCCCGCTGCCACGACGACGAGCATTCCACCCGTCCAGGTGAAGAACTTCGCCAGGTTGATGCGCAGTGCCCCGCGGTAGAACAACCAGCCCAGGAACACGGCGGTCGCGAGACCGAGGGCCACGCCGATCAGCGGGCGCGGGGTGCCGTCACCGGCCGCGTGCACCGACGCCCACACGAACAGGGCGGTCTCCAGGCCCTCCCGGCCGACGGCGAGGAACGCGGTCGCGACCAGCGCGCCCGTGCCCATCGCGAGGGCCGCGTCCAGCTTGCCGTGCAGCTCCGACCTCAGATGCCGGGCGGTGCGCCGCATCCAGAAGACCATCCAGGTCACCAGGCCGACCGCGAGGATCGACAGCGACCCGCCGAGCGCCTCCTGCGCCTGGAACGTCAGCTCCTGGGAACCGAATTCGAGGACGGAGCCGAAGCCCATCGCGATGAGGACGGCGATGGCGATACCGGTCCACACCGGCTTCAGCGCGTCCCGGCGGTCGGTCTTCACCAGGTAGGCGATGAGGATGCAGACGACGAGCGAGGCCTCGAGCCCCTCGCGCAGGCCGATCAGATAGTTGGAGAACACGGACTACGCCTCCTCGGAGAACAGCGTCCGGCCCCACCAGTCGTCCTTGTCCCGGACGCCCGGCGGCACGGCGAAGACGGCCGAACCCACGTGTTGGATGTACTCGTTGAGCGCGTCGGTCGCGAGATTGCGCTGGATGCGGATGAACCCGTTGCTCACATCGCGCATGTACGCGAGGAAGAACAGGCCCGCCTCCAGGCGCCCCAGACCGTCGGTGCCGTCGGTGAAGGAGTAGCCGCGGCGCAGGATGGTCGACCCGTGGTTGGCGTCGGGATGCGCGAGCCGTACGTGCGCGTCGGGCTTCATCGCCTTCAGGAACGGCTCGTCGCGTTCCTTCGCCTTGCCGACGGGCGCGCCCTCGCCCTTGTCCCGCCCGAAGATGTCCTCCTGCTCCTGCAGGGGGGTGCGGTCCCAGGTCTCGATGTGCATCCGGATGCGGCGGGCGACGAGGTAGGAACCGCCCACCATCCACTCCGGGCCGTCCTTCTCGCCGACCCACACGAACTTCTTCAGCCGGTCGGTCTCGGTGCCCGCGATGTTGCGGGTGCCGTCCTTGAAGCCCATCAGGTTGCGCGGGGTCTGCGCCTCCGGGGTGGTGGAGGAGGTCTTGCCGAACCCGAGCTGCGACCAGCGGATGGAGACCTTGCCCATGCCGATGCGGGCCAGGTTGCGGATGGCGTGCACGGCGACCTGCGGGTCGTCGGCACAGGCCTGGACGCACAGGTCGCCGTTGGAGCGGCTCGCGTCCAGGGCGTCCCCGGCGAACTTGGGCAGATCGACCAGTGCGTCGGGCCGCTGCCCGCTCAGCCCGAACTTCGCGAACAGGGACGGGCCGAAGCCGAGGGTGAGCGTCAGCCGCGAGGGCTTCAGGCCCAGGGCCTCACCGGTGTCGTCCGGAGGGGCCTCGGCGAGTCCGCCGTACGCCCCGTCGCCGACCGTCTTCCCGGCGGTCATCCGGTGCGCGGCCGCCGTCCAGTCCTTGAGCAGCTGCACGAACTCGGCGCGGTCGGTGGTGTCCACGTCGAACGCGGCGAAGTGCAGCCGGTCCTGGACGGGCGTGGCGATCCCGGCCTGGTTCGCGCCGTGGAACGCGATCGCGGCGCCGGTCTCGGCGGCCGTCGGCTCGACGTCGTCGCCGGTGCGGTTCATGGCGACCGCGCCACCGGCCGCGACGGCACCGAGCGCGAGCCCGGCACCGCCCCACCCGATGAGCGACCGCCGCGACGGGTTGGCGCCCTGGTCCTGGTTTTCCGTTACGGACGTCTTGGTCGTCGGCGTCTCGGTCATGGCCGTACCCCTACTTCACCACGGCCGCGGCGAGCTGCGAGAGGGGCTCGGCGAGCGCGTTCACCGCGTCCGAGAGCTCCTTGCGCTGCGCCTCGGTGACCTTGTCGTAGGAGACGAAGTCGTACGAGGCCTTGTCGGCGCGGTACTTGTCCAGCAGCGTGTTCAGCGCGGCGAACCGCTTGTCGAGCTCGGTGGTCAGCGCGGCGTCGTTGGTCTGCGCGACCGGCTTGAGGAGTTCGTACGCCTTCTGCGCGCCCTCGACGTTGCCCTTGAAGTCGACCAGGTCGGTGTGCGAGTAGCGGTCCTCCTCGCCGGTGACCTTGCCGGTGGCGACCTCGTCGAGCAGTTCCTTGGCGCCGTTGGCCATGGAGGTCGGGGTGATCTCGGCCTTGCCGACCCGCTCCTGCCAGTCCTCCAGGTCGGTGAGGAGCTGGTCGGCGAGGGTCTTCTCCTCGTCGCCGATCTTCTTGTCCTCCCAGAGGGACTTCTCCAGGCGGTGCCAGCCGGTCCACTCCTGCCCGTCCTCGAGGCCGTCCGCGCGGACGTCGACCTTCGGGTCGATGTCACCGAAGGACTCGGCGACCGGCTCGGTGCGCTCCCAGCCGAGACGGGAGGGCGCGTAGGCCTTCTGGGCGGCGGTGATGTCGCCCGCCTTGATCGCCGTCACGAAGGTCTCGACGAGCGGGATGGTCGCGTCGGCCTGCTCCTGCGCGTACTCGCGGTAGTCGGCGACGGCCTTGTCCAGCTTGGGGTCGCGCTTGGCGACGCTGCCGCCGGTGACCTTGAGGTCCTGACGGATGCCGGTGCCCTTCATGCCGGGCTTGCAGGCGATCTGGTAGTCGCCGGCCTTCACCTCGGCGGTGACGCGCTGCTTGGTGCCGGGCCCGATGTTCTCGCGCTCGGTCACCACCCGGTCGTCCGGGAACAGCACGTACACCTCGGTGACCTTGGAGCCCTTGTTCTCGATGGCGAGCTCGACGTGCCCGGCGGAGATCTCCTTCTTGGAGGTCTCGCACTTGGAGTCCGTGGCGGTCACCTTGATGATGCGGTCGCCGTCCTTCGCATCGCTCTTCTCGGTGCAGCCGGTGACGGCGGTCAGTGCGGTCACGGCGGCGACGGCGGTGACGACGGACAGTCTGGCGGCGCGCATTCGGGCTCCCGGCGATGGCTGGATATTCACGTGACGGCTCGCACAAAGATTGGTGAGCCTCGCCTAACTTATCCAAGGCTTACCTGCGTAATACCCGGCCGGGCCGTGATTCAGCTCTCATAGACGGTGTAAGAGCACGACCCGATCACGGTGGCTCAAAACGGACCCCAACGTAAGGTCAAAGGAGATTCAAAGATTCCGCTTCGGGGTGACGAGGAGCCCCGAGTGCCGAGGGTGTGGGATCACTTCAACGGGGTGCTCGTACACCTCACTGAGCAACTGCTCGTCGAAGACGTCCCCCGGCGCCCCGTCGGCCACGACGCCCCCCTTGCGCAGTACGGCGACCCGGTCGGCGTAAGCCGCGGCCAGCCCGAGATCGTGCAGTACGACCACCACCGCGTCCCCCTCCTCCGCCCTCTCCCGGCACACCCGCAACACCAGCTCCTGATGCCTGAGGTCCAGCGCGGCGGTCGGTTCGTCGAGCAACAGCAGCGGCGCCCGCTGGGCCAGCACCCGGGCGAGTGCGACCCGGGCCCGCTCGCCGCCGCTCAACGCGGAGAACGGCCGCGTGGCGAAGTCACTCACGTCGGTGGCGGCCATGGCTTGAGCAACGGCCAGATCATCCTCGTCCGCCGAGGAACTGTGCGGCGCCCGCCCCATCCGCACGACGTCCTCCACGGCGAACGGAAACGACAACACCGCCGCCTGGGGCAACACGGCCCGCCGCAGGGCGAGCTCCGCCGCGGACCACTCCGTGGCGGGCCGGCCGTGAATCCGTACGACACCCTGCGCGGGCGCGAGATCGGCGGCGAGCGCCGCCAGCAAGGTGGACTTCCCGGCCCCGTTGGGCCCCACGAGAGCCAACACCTCCCCACCCCGCACGCCCACATCAACCCCCCGAAGCACCTCCCGCCCCCCAAGCCGCACATGCACCCCAACAGCCTCGCCAAGCAGGGATCCCGGGGCGACCACCACAGGGGGACTGAACCGACGACGGAGAAGACTCATGCGGGACTCCTTGAGGGGGAAGCGGAGGGAAAGGAACGGGCGGAGTCGGCGCTCCCCGCGTTGAGGGGTGCCGCTGCGCCCACCCGTGCCGCCTGGGGGCACCTCCCAGGCCTTTCAGGCACTGGGGGAGGCACGACTGCCCGCAGCTGCGCAACCACGTGCGCGAGCCGGGGGTCCGGGGCCAGAGGTGAAGCCCCTGCCCCCGAGGGGCGCGGGGAACTGCGCGACCAGCCCCCCACAACCCGCACTCGCGAATCCCGGCCCCCCGAACGGCGCCCGGTGGGGCAACCTCTTGTCCGGGCGAGTCGGGCGGGTGGGTGGGCGAGGCTCAAGCCCACCCACCCTGCCGCCGCCGCGTACGCCGCAGCAGCCAAAAGAAGAACGGGCTCCCGAGAAGCGCCGTAAGCACCCCCAACGGCAGCTCCGCAGGCGCCGCGACCGTCCGCGCAGCGAGATCCGCCGCCAGCAACACCAACGCCCCCGACACCGCACTCCCCGGCACCAGGAACCGGTGCCCCGGCCCCACCGCCATCCGCAGCAGATGCGGCACCACCAGCCCCACGAACCCGATGATCCCGGACACGCTCACCGCCGCGGCCGTCAACATAGCGATGACAAGGATCAGCACCACACGCAACCGCTCCACCTCCACCCCCAGATGCCGAGCCGGCCGCTCCCCGAGCGCGAGCAGGTCCAGCCGACGGGAGAAGAACGGGGCGACCGCCAGCCCCACCACCGCACACGGCAGCACCGCCGCCACCTTCGGCCACGTCGCCTGCGACAGCGACCCCAGCTGCCAGAAGGTGATCTGCTGGATCGCCGCAGCGTCGGCGAAGAACAGGAACAGCCCGATCAGCGCCCCGGCGAACGCGTTCACCGCGATCCCGGTGAGGATCAGCGTCACCACCTCGGTACGGCCCCCGGACCGCGCCATCGCGTACACCACCAGCACGGTCCCGAGCCCGGCGAGGAACGCGAACGCCGACACGGTCCACGTCCCCAGCACGTTCACCCCGAACGCGATCGCCCCGACCGCCCCCACCGCCGCACCGGAGGAGATCCCGATGACCCCCGGCTCGGCGAGCGGGTTGCCGAACACGCCCTGCATCAAGGCCCCCGCACACCCCAGCGAGGCCCCGACGAGCAGCGCCAGCACGATCCTCGGGAACCGCACGTTCCACAGCACGGACTCCGCGACCCGGTCCAGCTCCCGCCCCCCGAGCCCGATCCGGTGCTGCACGGAGGCGAGTACGTCCCCGACCGGGATCGGATAGGCCCCCAGCGCCCCGGCCACCGGCACCAGCGCGAGCAGCGCCAGGACCAGCCCGGCGCCGAGCAGCCACACGGTCCCGCGCCGCTTCCGCGCCGACCCGGTCGCCCGAGCCTCGGTGACGGCCGGCTCACCCGCTTTCTCTCCCGCTTTCGCGTCCACGACAGTCATGAGCGAATCTTAGGTTAGCCTTACCTATCTAAGTCACCCACTACGACCGATGCTTCAATTCCCAGGTGACTGATTACGACGTGCTCCGCGTCTTCTGTGCGCCGAACGGCGGCTACGGCAACGAACTGGGCGTGGTCCGCGAAGGCTCGGTGCTGCCGGAGCGGGAGGACCGCCAGGCCCTCGCCGCGAAACTCGGCTTCAGCGAGACGGTGTTCGTCGACGACCCCGAGCGCGGGGTCATCGACATCTACACCCCCACGGTCCGGCTCCCCTTCGCCGGCTACCCCTGCGTCGGCGCGGCCTGGCTGCTCGACGTCCCCGAACTGGTCACCCCCGCCGGAGTCGTCGGCGCCCGCCTGGACGGGGAGTTCAGCTGGATCGAGGCCCGGGCGGAGTGGGCCCCGCCGCGCACGTTCCGCCAGTACGCCACCGCCGCCGAGGTCGACGACCTGAGCGTGCCACCGCAAGGTGAGTGGATCTACGCGTGGGCCTGGGAGGACGAGCCCGCCGGCCGGATCCGCGCCCGTGGCTTCCCCGGCCGCGGGGACGGCATCGAGGAGGACGAGGCGACCGGAGCGGCCGCGCTCCTGCTCACCGAACAGCTCGGCCGCGCCCTCAACATCACCCAGGGAGCCGGCTCCCAGATCCTCACCGCCCCGCAGCCGTACGGATGGGTGGAGATCGGCGGCCGGGTCCGCCTGGAGGGCGCCGAACGCTGACCACCCACCCCGCGTCGGGCGTGAGGCGCCGAACGATACATCCGGCCGCGGGCGTCCGTGGTGTTCCGGGCGGCCGTACGGGTGGTCCCGCGTGTGCGCCGGGGGGTGAGCGGTTACCTCTGGGCGTGACCACTCCGCCTCCGTGAGAGGAGCATCATGCGTATCCGATCAGTTCTGGCCGCCACCGTCCTGGGGGTCGCCCTGGCCGCCGCCGGCGCGACGAGCGCCACCGCCGACGAGGGGCCGCGCCACCACGGCGGCGGCCACTACGGCGGCGGCCACTACGGCTCGGAAGGTCACTACGGCCACAAGGACCACGGCCGCCACTACGGCTCGGAAAATCACTACGGCCAGAAGGACGAGGGCCGGCACCACGGCAGCCACCACGGCATCCACCACGAGTCCGTCTGCAGCCCGTACATCGGCAAGATCGACACGGTCTCCAGCGACATCTTCTGGGCCGGCGAGCACTGCGGCTGGTTCTGACCGGGCCGACCCACGGCAGGCACCGGGCCCTTTCCCGTCACGGGAAAGGGCCCGGTGCCGTGTCCGCAGGCGTCTGCGGCAGCCGACGGCCTCAGGCCGACAGCGGGAACTCCTCGCCCAGCGCCCGGAACACGGCCGTGTTCAGCGCGAAGGCCCGCTTGCACTCGGCGACGATCCGCTGCTTCTCCAGGTCGTCCGCCCGCACCGCGTCGAGCAGTTCCCGGTAGTCCCGCTTGAAGGCCGCCGGGTTGCCGATCTCCTCGAAGACGTAGAAGCGGACGCCGTCGCCCTTCTTCTCGAAGCCCCAGGTCCGCTCCGCCCGGTCGCGGATGATCTGACCGCCGGAGAGGTCGCCGAGGTAGCGCGTGTAGTGGTGGGCGACGTACCCGGCAGGCCAGTCCTCGGCGCACGCGCGCACCCGGTCCGCGTACGCCCGCGTGGCCGGCAGGGCCGACAGCCGCGCCCGCCAGTCCGCTCCCCGCAGATGTGCCAGGTCCCGCTCCAGCGCGGCCAGCCGGAACAGCTCGGGTCTGACGAAGGGCCCCGCCACCGGGTCCGACGCCAGCCGCTCGGTGCCGGCCTCCAGCGCCTCGTAGACGAACCAGAGCTGTTCGGTGTAGCGCGCGTACGCCTCCACCCCGAGCCTGCCGCCCAGCAGGTCGCTCATGAACGTCGAGGTCTCGGCCTCCATGTGCTGCTCGTGGGAGGCGGTGCGGATGAGGGTCGAGAAGGAGTCCATGTCGCCCATCTTCTAAGGTAAGGCTTACCTAAGTCAATGCTTGCCGACATCCTGTCGGTAAAAGCCTACAAGAAAGGCCCGCTCCGGACGGGGAGCGGGCCCTCGATCACTCGCACGTGCTAAGGCTCGGGCGCTACGGCAGGGTGAGGATCTCCGCGCCGGTGTCCGTCACGACCAGCGTGTGCTCGAACTGGGCGGTACGCCTGCGGTCCTTGGTCACCACGGTCCAGCCGTCGTCCCACATGTCGTAGTCGTGCGTCCCCAGCGTCAGCATCGGCTCGATCGTGAAGGTCATCCCGGGCTGCATCACGGTCGTCGCGTGCGGGCTGTCGTAGTGCGGGATGATCAGCCCGGAGTGGAACGAGGAGTTGATCCCGTGGCCGGTGAAGTCCCGGACCACGCCGTACCCGAACCGCTTGGCGTACGACTCGATGACGCGCCCGATGATGTTGATCTGGCGCCCCGGCCGGACCGCCTTGATCGCGCGGTTCAGGGACTCACGGGTCCGCTCCACGAGCAGCCGGCTCTCGTCGTCGACGTCCCCCACCAGGTACGTGGCGTTGTTGTCGCCGTGCACCCCGCCGATGTACGCCGTCACGTCCAGGTTGACGATGTCGCCGTCGCGCAGCACCGTCGAGTCCGGGATGCCGTGGCAGATGACCTCGTTGACGCTGGTGCACAGCGACTTGGGGAAGCCGCGGTAGCCGAGCGTGGAGGGGTAGGCGCCGTGGTCGCACATGTACGCGTGCGCCACCTGGTCCAGCTCGTCGGTCGTCACCCCCGGCGCGATCAGCTTCGCGGCCTCCTCCATCGCCCGCGCGGCGATCCGCCCGGCGACCCGCATCGCCTCGACGGTCTCCGGGGTCTGCACCTCAGGACCGGTGTACGGCTTCGGCGCGGGCTTGCCGACGTACTCGGGACGGCGGATGTTTCCGGGCACGGAACGGGTGGGGGAGAGGTCCCCGGGCACGAGCAGCGACTGGCCAGACATACCGGCGAGTCTAGCGAGCGGGTACGGGGGAACATGTGGGTGGCGAGAGGAGCCGGTCATGCCCCTGTTCAAACGGCGCGTCACGGGAAAGCCGGGCGAGTGGTACTACTGCCTGGAGCACAAGAAGGTCGAGGAGGGGCCGGACTGCCCCGGCAAGGACCGCTTCGGCCCCTACGCCTCCCGCCAGGAGGCCGAGCGTGCGATGGAGAGCGCCCGCGAGCGGAACGTCCAGTGGGAGAACGATCCCCGCTGGCGCGATGCCCCGAAGACCGAGGCGGGGGAGGAGTAAGCGCTCGGCTGCGGCGCCGTCGTGGCTGGTCGCGCCCACGCGGCGGAGCCGCATATCGATACAGCCCCGCGCCCCTTCAGGGCGCCGGTGTCGCCCCCAATGTCCGGCGTTCACGCTCGCGCGCCGCGTGCTGGTCCGTCCGCACGTCGTAGCGCATCAGCGCCGGCAGGCACAGGGCCAGCAGTCCGACCGCCCCGGCGCACAGGGCGCCGCCCGACCAGACGGACGTCCGTACCCCCAGCCAGGCCGCGAAGCCGCCGCTGCGGACCTGGCCCACCGTCGGCCCCACCGAGTACGACAGCAGCTCGATCCCGGCGAGCCGCCCGCGCAGCTCGTCCGGGATCGTCTGGTTCCACATCGCGCCCCGGAAGATCCCGCTGACCATGTCGCAGCCGCCCGCGAGGGTGAGACACAGCAGCACCAGCCATACGTTCCCGACGAGCCCGGCGCCCGCGATCGCCACGCCCCACAGCGCGGCCGAGACCACGACCGCCCGCCCGTGCCGATGAACCCGCGAGGTCCACCCGCTCGTCAGGCTCACCAGCATCGACCCGGCCGGTACGGACGCGTACATCAGCCCCAGCGACCACTCCGCGTCCAACTCGTCGGCGAGGAACGGCAGTACGGCAAGCGGCATCGCCAGGAACATCGCGGCGAGGTCCACGGCGTACGTCCCGAGCAGCTCCTTGCGGCCCCAGGCGTACCGGGCGCCCTCGGTGATCGCCTGCCAGGAGGGCTTCGCCGCCTCGTGGGAGGCGGGGGAGGAGGCGATGGCGACGGTCAGGGCGACGGAGACGGCGAAGGTGAAGGCGTCGGCGGCATAGGCCCAGCCGAGGCCGGCATACGCCACGACGATCCCCGCGACCGCGGGGCCCGCGACTCCGCCGACCGTCCAGCGCAGGGAGTTCAGCGCGCCGGCGGCGGGCAGATGCTCATGGGCGACGATCCGCGGCCACAGCGAGTCCAGCGCGGGCCGCTGGACGGAGAACAGCACGGCGGAGAGCCCGGCGACGAGATACAGCGGCCATACGGCGGGCTTCGGCAGCAGCGCGTTCACCAGCAGCACGGCGCTCAGCAGGCCCTGGCCGACCTCCGTCCACACGATCAGCGTCCGCTTGTCGAGGGCGTCCGCGAGCGCGCCGCCGTACAGCCCGAACACGACGAGGGGGACCAGCTCCACGGCCCCGATCGCGCCCACGGCCGCCGCCGACCCCGTCAGCTCCTTCAACTGCACCGGCAGCGCGACGAACGTCAGAAAACTCCCGAAGTTCGAGATCAGCCCCGAGAACCAGAGCCGCCTGAAGTCACGGGAGGCCCGCCAGGGGGCGAGGTCGGGGAGAAGCGCGCGCAGGGAGTCGGTGGCCACGAGGGGTCATGCTTGGCGGAGCAGGGGAGGAGAGCAACGGGTTTTCCCGCCGACCCTGCCCACCCGCCCGCCCGACTCGGTGGGTTGAGAGCGCACGCCCTCCGGGGCTCCGCCCCGGCCCCCTGGCGGGGACTGCGTCCCCTGGCCCCCTGGTGGGTCTCCGCCCCGGCCCCAACGCCTGCCCACCCGCCCCACCCGAGCCGCGCACGCCGAAGCCTCCGCCCCACCCGAGCCGCGCACGCGCCGAAGCGCGCTGTGAGGACCGAGCCGGTCGCGCCGAGGCCTCCGCCCCGCCCGAGCCGTGCACGCGCCGAAGCGCGCTGTGAGGACCGAGCCGGTCGCGCCGAGGCCTCCGCCCCGCCCGAGCCGTCCCACCAATCCCCGCCCGCCCGGGCTGTCCCGCCGGGCTCCGGACTGCCCCAGCCGTGTCGGCGACGGTGCCGCGTCGGGCGGGGTGGTTCTGCCGAAGGCGGTGGGGCCACCGAGACGGGTGGGGGAGTTACCAGGGGGGAGGCGGCGGGGCCGTCAAAGACTCCGCCAGCCTGGAGAGGCGGGCGCGCAGCCCCCGGCGCGTTCTCACGGAGCGGCCGTTCTCGCCCGCCGCCGCGCTGACCAGGTGCTGCACCGTGTCCAGGTCCAGCTCCGAGCCGTCCGGCACGGTCAGCGTCTCGTGGGACAGGGCCGTCAGCTCGCCCTCGCCCGGACCGAGGGACAGGACCGTGAGCCCGGAACGCCGCGCGTCCGACACCCGCTCCAGCAGCGCGGCATCCCCTTCCGGCGAGGCCACCAGCAGCGTCTCGCCCCGCCTCGCCGCCTCGATTCGCCCGAGGCCCACCGCGAGATGCGCGGGGTCGCAAGGGCGCGCGTGATGTCGTACGAGAGTCGGCGCCAGCTCCGGCGTACCGGACCACGCGGCCTCGTCCACCAGATGCGCCGCGAGATGCCACGGCTCGTACTCCGCCGTCCCCACCAGCAGCAGCCCGCCCCCGTGCGAGACCACCGATCCGCGGAGCACCGCGCCGAACCTCCGCGTGGCCGACAGCCACTCCGTCCCGGCGAGCACCTCGCGCAGCAGCGCGACCCGTACGGCGTCCATGCGCCCGCATCCTGCCCCAGCCGCCCCGCCTCCGCCCCGGCTTCGCCCCCGATTCACCCGACACGGCGAAAGCGCCCTTGCCACCCCCACGTAAAGTCGGCCCATGACCTCTACCGACAGTGCACAGAACGCCTCCGCGAGCGCCCCCGCGAGTGCCCCTGCGAAGGCCCCTGCCAAGGACCCGTGGGACCTCCCCGACGTCTCCGGACTGGTCGTCGGCGTGCTCGGCGGCACCGGCCCGCAGGGCAAGGGTCTCGCCTATCGTCTCGCCAAGGCCGGCCAGAAGGTGATCATCGGTTCGCGCGCCGCCGACCGCGCGCAGGCCGCTGCCGAGGAGCTCGGGTACGGCGTCGAGGGCGCCGACAACGCCGAGACCGCCCGCCGCAGCGACATCGTGATCGTCGCCGTGCCGTGGGACGGGCACGGCAAGACCCTGGAGTCGCTGCGCGAGGAACTGGCCGGCAAGCTCGTCGTCGACTGCGTCAACCCGCTCGGCTTCGACAAGAAGGGCGCCTACGCCCTCAAGCCCGAGGAGGGCAGCGCCGCCGAGCAGGCCGCCGCCCTGCTGCCGGACTCCCGGGTCACCGCAGCCTTCCACCACCTCTCCGCCGTCCTCCTCCAGGACCCGGCGATCGAGGAGATCGACACCGATGTCATGGTGCTCGGCGAGGAGCGCGCCGACGTGGAGATCGTGCAGGCGCTCGCCGGCCGCATCCCCGGCATGCGCGGCGTCTTCTCGGGCCGACTGCGCAACGCCCACCAGGTGGAGTCCCTGGTCGCCAACCTCATCTCCGTCAACCGCCGCTACAAGGCGCACGCGGGACTGCGGGTGACGGACGTCTGAGCGCATGGGGGACACTGGACGACGCACGATGCACGACACACGATGCACGGCACACGCACCCACCGGTGTCCCCCGACAGGAGAGCAGTCCCCATGCCCCGCCTCGCGATCTACACCCTCGTCGTCTGTCTCCTCGCCGTCGCCGCCGCGGTCGTCTCCTTCGCGCAGGGCAGCTTCCTGGGCGTCGTCTGGGTGCTGCTCGCGGGTCTGTCGTCCAACATGACCTGGTACTACGTCAAGCGGGACAAGGCCCGCAGGTCCGTCACCGGCTGACCGCGCAGTACTCGTTCGTCTCCTGCCAGAAGCGGTAGAGGTTCTGGCCGCAGTACGTGTCGAAGTCGCTGATGCCGAGGCCGCGCAGTACCGCGTCGACCGCGTCGAAGAACACGTTGTTGACCGACGGCACCCACAGCAGCGCGAACACGAACAGCAGTCCGAACGGTGCGAACGGCTCCACCTGCCGCTTGAGCTCGTACGACAGCCAGGGCTCGATCACCCCGTAGCCGTCGAGGCCCGGCACCGGCAGGAAGTTCAGGATCGCCGCCGTGACCTGGAGCAGCGCGAGGAACGCGAGCGCGTACCGGAAGGCGGCCGGCACGCCGTCCAGGGCGTCCAGCCAGAACGGCGCGGTGCACACGGCGGCGAACAGCACGTTCGTCAGGGGACCGGCCGCCGAGACCAGACTGTGCTGCCAGCGCTTGTGGATCCGCCCCCGCTCGATGAAGACGGCACCGCCCGGCAGACCGATCCCGCCCATGATCACGAAGATCACCGGCAGCACGATGCTGAGCAGGGCATGGGTGTATTTGATCGGGTTGAGCGTGAGGTACCCCTTCGCGCCGACCGTGATGTCGCCGCTGTGCAGGGCCGTGCGCGCGTGCGCGTACTCGTGCAGGCACAGGGAGACGATCCAGGCCGCCGTCACGAACAGGAACACGGCCAGGCCGGGCTGTTCGGCGAACCCGGTCCAGGTGGCCCAGCCGGTGACCGCGGTGACGGCCAGGATCCCCACGAAGACCGGGCTGATCCTCCGGTCGCCGCTGCGGGTGGTGGCGGTGGTCATGGGTCTCCCTGAGCTTCTCGGCACGCGTGGAACGGCCCGACCGTACCGGGCGCACCGGGAAAACGTCTCGCGGTGGCCCCCGGGTTCCGTGGAAGGGTGGGGACATGGGGACGCCACCCCGCCGCAACTCCGTGACCGCCCCCGTTCCCGCCGGAGACAATGAACCCCGTGCGCTATCGCATTCTCGGCACCACCCAGGCACTCCGTTCCGACGGCACCCCCGTCGCCGTCGGCGGGGCGCGGCTGCGTGCCCTGCTGACCGTGCTGGCCCTGCGGGCCGGGCGGAACGTGCCCACGGGGCTGCTGGTGGAGGAGGTGTGGGCCGGGGACCCGCCCGCCGACGCCCCGGGCGCGCTGCAGGCACTGGTCGGACGGCTGCGCCGGGTCCTAGGCGCGGACGCGATCGCCTCCGCCGACGGCGGCTACCGCCTCACCGCCACCCCCGACGCCGTCGACCTGCACCGTTTCGAACGGCTCACC
Source organism: Streptomyces sp. T028 (assembly GCF_048159505.1). NCBI lineage: Bacteria > Bacillati > Actinomycetota > Actinomycetes > Kitasatosporales > Streptomycetaceae > Streptomyces > Streptomyces sp. T028. The sequence goes on along the minus strand of NZ_JBLRVZ010000012.1, from coordinate 337,526 downwards.
GCCGACGGCGTCCGCGCCCTCGCCGACGGCGACCCCGCCAAGGCGGCCGTCCTCCTCGACGACGCCCTCGCCCTGTGGCAGGACCCGCCCCTCGCCGACCTGCCCGACCGCACCACGGAGGCGGCCCGCCAGGAGGCTCGCAGACTGGACGCGGTGCGCGCCCGCCACACCGCCGCGCTCGCCCTCGGCCACGCCGAGCGGTCCCTCCCCGAACTCACCGCCCTGTGCGACGCCCACCCCCTGGACGAACCCCTCCAGGCCCTCCGCCTGCGCGCCCTGCGCGACGCCGGCCGCCCGGCCCAGGCACTGGCCGCCTACGACGACGTACGCCGCCTCCTCACCGACCGCCTGGGCTCCGACCCGGGCCCCGACCTCCGCTCCCTCCACGCGGAACTCCTCAACCCGGACGCGTCTGTGGGCCCGGCGGCCCCGCCCTCCAACGGCTCGCCCGCCCTCACCCCGCCACCCCCCGGCAACCTCCGCGCACGCCTCACCTCCTTCGTCGGCCGGGAGGGCGAGATCGACGTCATCCGGGGGGTCCTCGGAGAGGCGCGGCTCGTGACGTTGCTGGGGCCCGGTGGGGCGGGGAAGACGCGGCTGTCGCAGGAGGCCGCGGAGGGCGTGCGGGACATCGCGCGCGACGGGGTGTGGCTGGCCGAGCTCGCCCCCGTGGCCGACCCGGACGCCGTACCGCAGGCCGTACTGACCGCCGTAGGAGCGCGCGAGACCGTGATGTACGGCGCCGGGGCCGAGGAGATGCGTGCGGTGGCCGAGCGGCACGACGACCCGGTGGAGCGGCTGGTCGAGCACTGCGCCCGGCGCCGCATGCTGATCGTCCTCGACAACTGCGAGCACGTCGTCGGGGCCGCCGCCCGCCTCGTCGAGGAACTCCTCGTCCGCTGCCCCGGGCTGACCGTCCTCGCCACCAGCCGTGAACCCCTGGGTGTCCCGGGCGAGTTGCTGCGCCCCGTCGAGCCGCTGCCGGAGCCCGTCGCGCTGCGGCTGTTCGCCGACCGGGGCGCGGCCGCCCGCCCCGGATTCCGGATCGAGGACGACCCCGAGGCCTGCGCCGAGATCTGCCGCCGCCTCGACGGCCTCCCCCTCGCGATCGAACTCGCCGCCGCCCGGCTGCGCATGCTGACCCCTCGCCGGATTGCCGACCGCCTCGACGACCGCTTCCGGCTGCTGACCTCGGGCAGCCGTACCGTCCTGCCCCGCCAGCAGACCCTGCGCGCCGTCGTGGACTGGTCCTGGGACCTGCTGGACGAGGCGGAGCGCGAGGTCCTGGCCCGGCTGTCGGTGTTCGCCCGCGGCTGCGACCTCACCGCCGTCGAGGCGATATGCGCACCGGCCGAACCCGCCGCACCGGCCGAACCCGCCGGACCGGCCGAACCCGCCGGACCTGCTGCACCGGGCGGACCCGCCGGACTCGGCGCACCCGCCGGACCGGCCGGACCCGCCGGACCTGCTGCACCGGACGGACCCGCCGCACCGGGCGGACCCGCCGGACCGGCCGGACTTGGCGCACTGGGCGGACCCGCCGGACCGGCAGGACCCGCCGGACTTGGCGCACCGGGCGGAGCCGCCGCACCGGGCGCACCGGCCGGACCGGCCGGACTTGGCGCACCGGGCGGACCCGCCGGACCGGCCGGACTTGGCGCACTGGGCGGAGCCGCCGCACCGGGCGCACCGGCCGGACCCGCCGGACCGGCCGGACCCGCCGGACTTGGCGTACCGGGCGGAGCCGCCGCACCGGGCGCACCGGCCGGACCGGCCGGACTTGGCGCACCGGGCGGACCCGCCGGACCGGCAGGACTTGGCGCACTGGGCGGAGCCGCCGCACCGGCCGAACCCGCCGCACCGGCCGAACCCGCCGGACCGGCCGCACCGGCCGCACCAGCCGGACCGGCCGGACCCGCCGGACCTGCTGCACCGGGCGGACCTGCTGCACCGGGCGCCCCGGCCGGACCGGCCGGACTTGGCGCACCGGGCGGAGCCGCCGCACCGGGCGCACCGGCCGGACCGGCAGGACTTGGCGCACCGGCCGGACCCGCCGGACCCGGCGCACCGGCCGCCCCCACCGCCCCCACCCCCCGCGACGTGCTCAGCTCCCTCGCCTCCCTCGTCGACAAGTCGCTCGTGGTCGCCGCCCCGGCCCCCGACGGGGAGATGCGCTACCGGCTCCTGGAGACCGTCGCCGAGTACGCAGCCGAACGCCTCGACGAGACCGGCCGGCGGCCCGACGCCGAGCGCGCGCATCTGACGTACTACCGCGAACTCGCCCGCACCACCGAGCCGTTGCTGCGCGGCCCGCGCCAGACCGAGGCCGTCGCACGCTTCCAGCTGGAGTACGAGAACCTGCGCACGGCACTGCGCCGCGCCGTCGCCGCCCGCGACGAGCAGGAGGCCCTCTGCCTCACCCTCTCCCTCGTCTGGTACTGGCAGATGCGCGATCTGCGGATCGAGGCCCGCACCTGGTGCCGCGCGGTCATGGACCTCGGACCCGACCCCTTCACCGACCCCGTCCGCCCCGCCGCCGCGGTCTGGAGGCCCGTCACCGACACCCCGCCCCCGCTGTCCGGCGAACCCCTCGCGGAGGCCCGGCGCGGTGTCCACCTCGCCCATCTCGCCTGCATGGACACCGAGATGGACACCTGGAACACCCCCGAGGCCCAGCGCAAGCTGCGGATCGTGACCGAGACCTACGCCCCCGGCCTGCCGCAGACCTGCCGCCCGCCGGGCCTGCTCTGGTTCTACGCCGTGATGATGACCGGCGATATGGAACGCATCCTGGCCATCATCGACGCCAACGTCGAGACCAGCCGCACCACCCCCGGCTACGAGTGGGAGCTCGCCACCAGTCTGCAACTGCGCGCCAACCTCCTCGCCAACCGCTCCGACTGGGCCGGCGACGCCGGGCGGGACGCCGACGAGGCCCTGGAGATCTTCCGCCGGCTGGGCGACGCCTGGGGCGCGGCCGAGGCCCTCTCGGCACGCGCCGAGGCCCGCGAGCGCACGGGCGACTACCGGAGTGCTGCCGCCGACTACACGGAGGCCAGGGCGCAGGCCGAACGGCTCGACGCCCACCACCAGTCGGCGGTCCTCGGCGCCCGGCTGGGCAGCGCGCTGATCGAGGCCGGCGACGAGGAGCGCGGTGAACGCCTGCTGCGCGAGGTCGTCGAGTCCGTGGACAACGGCCACAACGAGGCGATGCCCACCGCCCGGCTCTTCCTCGCCTCGCACCTCGCCCTGACCGGCCGCCACACCGAGGCCCGCGAACAGCTCCGGCTGGTGCGCGAGACGTTCAGCCTCGCGTCCTTCGTCGTCTTCGACGCCTTCATCCTGGGCGCGGAGGCCTGGGTCGACGTCACCGACGGCCGGTACGCGGAGGCCCTGACCTCCGTCCGCCAGGCCCTGGAGCACGCGTCCGACCGGCTCTCCATGAACGTCGCCCCGCACATGCGTTCCTTCTACCTCTCCATCGGGGCCTACGCCCTGGCCGGTGCCGACGGCGGCTCGCGCGCCGCGGACGCCGCCCGCTGCCTCGGCACCGCCGCGGCCCTGCTGCCGCCGGGGCATGTCCCCGTCCGCAACGAGCGGGAGACCGTCGCCCGCGCCGCCGGGGCCGCCCGGGCCGTGCTCGGCGACACGGCGTTCGAGGCCGCGTACGCCGAGGGCGGCGGCCTGTCGTACGAACAGGCCGCCGCCCTGGTGTGAGTGCCCGGTTCCCGATGACGAACCGGACCGGGCTCAGTTCTTGGTGCGGAACTTGTGGATGGCGACCGGCGCCATCACCGCCGTCAGCCCCACCGACCAGGCCAGCGTCACCCACAGCCCGTGCGCGACCGGCCCGCCCACCATCAGCCCCCGGGCCGCGTCCGCGAGCGAGGACAGGGGGTTGTACTTGGTGAAGTTCTGCAGCCAGCCCGGCATCGAGGCGGTCGGCGCGAAGATCGACGAGCCGAACTGCAGCGGCATCAGCACCAGGAAGCCCATCGCCTGCACCGACTGGGCGCTCTTCATCACCACGCCGAGGGTGAGGAACACCCACATCAGCGCCGACCCGAACACCGTGGCCAGCCCCACGGCCGCGAACAGACCGGGCCAGTGGGTGATGTCGAAGCCCACCAGCACGGCCACGACCATGAGGATCACGCACGCGACCAGCATGCGCATCAGCTCCACCACGATCTTGGCGAAGAGCACCGAGCCCCGGCCGATGGGCAGCGACCGGAAGCGGTCCATGACCCCGGAGTTGAAGTCCGTGTTGAAGCCGGTGCCCACGCCCTGCGCCATGTTCATCCCCATCATGGCGAGCAGACCGGGAATCACGTACTGGACGTAGGCCTCCTGTCCGCCGCCCAGCGACTGCCCGATGGACCCGCCGAAGACGTACACGAAGAGCAGGGTGAAGATCACCGGGAACAGGATCGCGTCGAACATCGACTCCGGGTCCTGCCGGATCCACAGCAGATTGCGGCGGATGAGCGCGCCGGTGTGCCGCAGGTGACTGCGCAGCGGTATGCGCGTGTCGGCCGGCTCGGCCGGGTTGGCGGTGGCGGCGGGGGTGATCGTGATCGAAGGGCCGGCGCGAAGCGCCTCAGGCAGGGTGGTGGTGGGTGACGGGCGGGCGCTCATACGGCGACCTCCTCGCGGTCGTCGGTGGGCAGGGTGTCCCGCGGGTCCTGCGGCGCGCCGGCCCGGTGGCCGGTGAGGGACAGGAACACCTCGTCCAGGCTGGGCAGTTCGGTGGTGAGGGAGGAGAGGGTGACGCCGCGCGCGGTGACCGCGCCGACGACGGCGGTGAGCTGCTCGTCGCTGAGCACCGGCACCAGCAGCGAGCCGCGCTCGGTGTCCACGACGGTGGTGGCGAGGCCGGTGATGCCGAGCTCGTCGATCCAGCCCGCCAGCGGCCGCAGCTGCAGCGGATCGGCGGGCCGGACGCGCAGGGTCCGTCCCCCGACCTTCGCCTTCAGCTCCTCGATGCCGCCGCCCGCGATGACCCGCCCCCGGTCGACGACGGTCAGCTCGGAGGCGAGCTGCTCGGCCTCCTCCATGTACTGGGTGGTGAGCACGACCGTCACGCCGTCCCCGACCATCGTCCTGACCTCGTCCCACACCTCGTTGCGGGTGCGCGGGTCGAGCCCGGTGGTCGGCTCGTCCAGGAACAGCACGGTGGGCCGGCCGATCATGGACGCGGCGAGGTCCAGCCGCCGTCGCATACCGCCGGAGTAGGTCGCCGCCGGCCGCCGGGCGGCCTCGGTCAGCGAGAACCGCTCCAGCAGCTCGTCGGCGCGGGCCCGGGAGTCCTTGCGGGACAGGTCGAGCAGCCGCCCGATCATGTACAGGTTCTCCCAGCCGGGGAGCTTCTCGTCCACGGAGGCGTACTGCCCCGTGAGTCCGATGACCCGGCGCAGCTGCCGGGGCTGCCGTACGACGTCGTAGCCGGCGACGGTCGCCTGCCCCGCGTCGGCGGCGAGCAGCGTGCACAGGATCCGCACCAGGGTGGTCTTGCCGGCGCCGTTCGGCCCCAGCACCCCCATCACGGTGCCCTCCCGCACATCCAGGTCCACCCCGTCCAGCGCCTTGGTCTCGCCGTAGTGCTTGACCAGCCCCCGCACGGTCACGGCGCTTCCCGCGCTCCCGGGGTTCGTATCGATTCGCGTCATGCCAGGAACACTCCCAGCCCCCACCGACAAACCACCGACAGACCACCTACACCACCGACAAATCCCCGACGAACACAGCAACCAACAATTGAGGAACCACGACGGCGAGCAACCACGTCCGCGAGAGCGGCGCCGGTTCAGGCGCAAAAAGGGGCGGCCCGCCGACGGGGGGAAGATCGGCGGGCCGCCTGGTGCACCGAGATGGCTAGTGGACGGAGTGCTCGTCACGCGGGAACGCCCCGCCGACGACATCCTCGGCGAACGCCTTCGCCGCGTTCCCCATCACCTCACGCAGATTCGCGTACTGCTTGACGAACTTCGGCACCCGCCCGCCGGTCAGCCCCAGCATGTCGGTCCACACCAGCACCTGCGCGTCGCACTCCGCGCCGGCCCCGATCCCGACGGTCGGGATGTGCAGCACCCGCGTCACCTCGGCGGCCAGCTCGGCCGGCACCAGCTCCAGGACCACGGCGAACGCGCCCGCGTCCTGCACGGCCTTCGCGTCCCGCAGCAGCTGCTGGGCCGCCTCCTCGCCGCGGCCCTGCACGCGGTAGCCCATCGCGTTCACGGACTGCGGGGTGAGTCCGATGTGCGCCATGACCGGGATCCCGGACTCCACCAGCAGCTCGATCTGGCGGTGCGAGCGCTCGCCGCCCTCCAGCTTCACCGCTCCGACCCCGGCCTCCTTGACCAGCCGGGTCGCGCTGCGCAGCGCCTGGACGGGGCCCTCCTGGTACGACCCGAAGGGCAGGTCGCCGACGATCAGCGCACGGTTCGTACCCCGTACGACGGCCGCCGACAGCATGGTCATCTCGTCGAGGGTGACGGGTACGGTCGTCTCGTACCCCAGGTGACAGTTGCCCGCCGAGTCGCCGACGAGCATCACGGGGATCCCGGCCTCGTCGAACACCGACGCGGTCATCGCGTCGTAGGCGGTCAGCATGGGCCACTTCTCGCCGCGCTCCTTGGCGAGCGCGATGTCGCGGACGGTGATACGGCGTGTGCCCTTGCCCCCGTACAGCGCCTTGCTGCCGTCGGAGGGGTTCGTCTGGGCAGCCGAAAGCTGCGTCATTGCAACGGCTCCTTCGTCATCTCGAGGCGCCCTCACGGCGTCCCCGGACCACCCCCATGGTGGCACCTTGTGCCAGGCAGGGCCAGACCACCCCGTGTGGCCAAGAACTCGCGGGTGGGACGCGCGGGTAAAAGCTGGGTAAGAGAACCGCACAACAATCAGATACGAGACGGTCTCGTATCGAAAAGGCTCTACCCTCGACAGCATGACTACTCCTGCCGTCCCCACCGCGCCCCGGATACCAGAACACGTGTACCGGCGCCGTTGGGCGATCCTCGGCGTGCTGATGCTGAGCCTGCTGATCGTGGTGCTCGACAACTCGATCCTGAATGTCGCGATCAAGACCATCTCCACCCCGGCCCCGACCGGGCTCGGCGCCACGCAGAGCGAGCTGGAGTGGGCCATAAACTCCTACACCCTGGTCTTCGCGGGCCTGCTGTTCACCGCCGGTCTCCTCGGCGACCGCATCGGCCGCAAGAAGGTCCTGCTCGGCGGTCTCGCCGTGTTCGGCATCGGCTCCGCGCTCGCCGCCGAGTCCGGCTCGCCCGCGCAGCTGATCGCCTTCCGCGCGCTGATGGCCGTCGGGGCCGCGTTCGTGATGCCGGCCACCCTCGCCGTCCTCATGAACGTCTTCGAGCGGGAGGAGCAGCCCAGGGCGATCGGCATCTGGGCCGGCGGCGTGGGCCTCGCCATCGCGATAGGGCCGATCACCGGAGGCCTCCTCCTGGACCACTTCTGGTGGGGCTCGGTCTTCCTCATCAACGTGCCGATCGTGATCCTCGCGTTCGCGCTGATGCTGTGGCTGGTGCCCGACTCCCGCGACCCCAACCCGGGCCGGATCGACTCCGTCGGCGTCGTCCTGTCCGTGGTCGGCCTCGTCCTGCTCGTCTACGGCATCATCAAGGGCGGCGAGCTGGCGGACTTCACCGACGTCACCGTGCTGTCGACGATCGGCGCCGGTCTCGCCGTACTCACCGCGTTCGTGGTGTTCGAGGCGCGCAGCGACCACCCGTCGATAGACGTCACCTACTTCAAGAACAAGGTGTTCTCGGCCGCGATGGCCGTCATCACCCTTGTCTTCTTCGCGCTGATGGGCGTGACGTTCTTCTCGGTCTTCTACACCCAGAGCGTGCGCGGCTACTCGCCCCTGCAGTCCGGCCTGCTCCTGCTGCCGCTGGCCGCCGCCCAGCTGTTCTTCGCGCCGCGCGCCCGGCTGGTCGTCGACCGCATAGGGGTCCGGGCCACCACCACGGCCGCCATGCTCGTCCTGACCGCGACCCTGGGCGCGTTCGCCGCCCTCGACGCCGACACCCCGATCTGGCTCCTGGAGGTCGTCTTCTTCTGCATGGGCGCCGGCATGGCCCACGTCATGACCCCGACCAGCGTCGTCATCATGCAGGCCCTGCCCCGGGAGAAGGCCGGCTCCGCCTCCGCGCTCAGCAACACCTTCCGCCAGCTCGGCGGCGCGCTCGGCATCGCCGTCCTCGGCTCGGTGCTCTCCGCGTCGTACCGCAGCGGCATCGAGGACAGGCTCGGCGCCCTGCCCGCCGGTCTGCGCGAGACGGCGGGTGAGTCCATCGAGGCCACGCTCGGCATCGCCGCGAAGCTCGGCGCCCGCGGCACGGACCTGGTCGCCCCCGCCAACGACGCCTTCCTGCACGCCATGCACGTCACCGCCCTGTGCGGCGCCGTGGTGGCGCTGGCCGGGGCGATCGTGGTGGCGCTGTTCCTGCCGGGGAAGCAGAAGGTGCCTCAGCGGGGCGCCCACGAGGAGGAGTTGGTGCGCACGGAGTCCCAGTGAGAGTCTCCCCAGGACGACGAAAGGAACGATGGACGTGAGCCTCGCAGGCGGTGGCACCGCTTCGGAACAGCCCGTCAGGGGCCGGCCGCGCAGTGAGGCCGTGGAACGGGCCATCCTCGAGGGGACGATGAAGCTGCTGGAGGACGGCGTCCCGCTCGCCGAGATCTCCATGGAGCGCATCGCCCGTACGGCGGGAGTCGGCAAGGCCACGATCTACCGGCGCTGGAGCGGCAAGGAGGAACTCTTCGTCGATGTCCTGCGCGCCGCCGAACCCCAGGACCCCGACGACCTCCCGGGCACCTCTATGCGCGACGACCTCGTCGTCCTGCTGGAGTCCCTGCGGCAACGGGGGCTCGCCAACCGCTCCTCGGCGATCCTGCACAACGTGCACGCCCAGATGAAGAGCAGCCCGAAGATCTGGGCGGCCTACCACAGTTCGGTCATAATGCCCCGGCGCAGGGCGGGCATCGAAGTCCTGCGCCGCGGCCAGCAGAACGGCGAACTCCGCGCCGACCTGGACCTTGAACTGGTGAACGACATCATCGTGGGCCCGATGCTGGTCCGCGCCGTCCTGCGCCCCGAGGCGGACCTCCCCGAGGACCTCGCTGAACAGATCGTCGACACGCTGCTCACCGGACTTCGCCCCGCCAACTGACCGGTCGGTCATCAGAACATGCAGGTTTCGTCACAGACCAGGCACCGCCCCGCAGGCCTGGAACTCCCGGCGCGGCACCGGTCGTCCTCGTCCGAGTACGGCCGTCGAGGGACGGCAGGATCGAAGCCGAACATCCCCTAGGGTCTACCCCGGGGGAGACGGTGTGCACGGTAGGCAGTGAGGCGACGGTATGGCGCAGCAGGCGTACATGACGGAGACGGACGACAACGGAGGCTCGGGACCCGAGCGCCGGGGGGACCGACTCCGGCGCCTGATCGGACGTCTGACCAGCGGCTGGCGCGGTGACCCACGCATCTGGCGCCGCGGCCTGGTGGTCGCCGGGCTCGCCCTGCTCCTCGCCCTGGTGATGCTGCTCCACTCGCGCATCCCCAACCGCTTCGGCAACCTCGGCAGCCTCACGGAGACCTTCCTGCCGTGGATCGGGCTGCTCATCCCGCTGTTCCTGCTCCTCGCCCTGGTCCGCAAGTCGGCGAGCGCGCTGATCGCGGTGGTCCTCCCGGCCGTCGTCTGGCTGAACCTCTTCGGCGGGCTGCTCAGCGACAAGACCGGCAGCGGCGGCGACCTCACCGTCGCCACGCACAACGTCAACGCCGACAACCCCGACCCGTCCGGCACCGCCCGCGACGTGGCCGCGTCCGGCGCGGACGTGGTGGCGCTGGAGGAGCTGACCGCCTCGGCGGTGCCGGTGTACGAGAAGGCGCTGGCGGCGACGTACAAGTACCACTCGGTGCAGGGCACGGTCGGCCTGTGGAGCAGGTACCCGCTGAGCGCCGTCAAGCCCGTCGACATCAAGCTGGGCTGGACACGCGCGATGCGGGCCACGGTGGCGACCCCGGAGGGCAAGGTCGCCTTCTACGTCGCCCACCTCCCCTCGGTCCGGGTCAAGCTGCAGGCCGGCTTCACCGCCCGCCAGCGCGACAAGAGCGCGGACGCGCTGGGCGAGGCCATCGCCGACGAGCCGCTGAGCCGGGTGATCCTCCTCGGCGACCTCAACGGCACCATGAACGACCGCTCCCTGAACGCCGTCACCTCCCAGCTGCGCTCCACCCAGGGCGCGGCCGGCGACGGCTTCGGCTTCAGCTGGCCGGCGTCGTTCCCGATGGCCCGCATCGACCAGATCCTGGTGAAGGACGTGGAGCCTCTCACGTCGTGGACCCTCCCAAGGACAGGCAGCGACCACCTCCCGATCGCGGCCCGCGTGAAGCTCCCCACGTCGGACGAGTGAAGAACGCCGGTAACCGGGCCGGGGGCGGTGCGCAGCTATACCGGCAGGCGCCATGAGGGACCGTCGGGGGTCCCGGCCCAGACGCGTTGGGTGCCGTCGATGTCCACGGTCATGCCGAAGTCGGACTGCGGAGGGGATCCCGCGTCCTGCCATTCCGCGAGGGCGTCTTCCACGGCGTTCCACAGGCGCAGAGGCCCGTGCTGGTGAACCTGCCAGCCGCCCTCGACCGGCTCCGTCCAGGCCTGTGAGCCGGTCGCGACATCCACAAGGATCACCCCCTCGCTCGTCGTCATCAGCTCGGCGGAGGGAGCGGCGAGCTGGGCGACGAACTGCCCCGTCCAGTCTTCGAGGAGGCCCGGGTCCAGCCGGGTGGGACGGGTCTGGCCCTGCCGCTGGAAGTAGGTGGGGCGGGGCGGGCGTTCGTGTGGGCGGGCGAGCATGTAGCCGATCCGTTCCCCGGTGAACCGACCCGTGGCGGTGCCGTCGTCGTGGACAGTGAGCCGGATGAGCCCGGAGGCGAGCATCCACCCGCTGAGGGTCGTGGTGATGGTCCCGCCGGAACGGACCTGGTGGAGCCAGGCCGGCGGGATGTGTCTCACGGCGCAGGTGGCGACGATCGCGTCGTATTCGGCTGCCTCCCTGTGCCCGTCGAGGCCGTCTCCGGTGACGAGGTTCGGGAAGTACCCGGCGGCGTGGATGCGGCCCGCCGCGAGGGCGGCCAGCCGGGGGTCGTACTCGACGGAGTACACGTGCTGGTCGCCGAGGCGGTGGGACAGGATGGCGGTGGAGTAGCCGGTTCCGGTTCCGATCTCCAGCACTTTCTCGCCCTGTTGGAGGCCTGCGAGTTCGACCATGCGCACGATCAGGGAAGGCAGCGTGCTGGACGACGTGGGACGGCCGGCGAGGGGGCCGGGGGCGTCCGCGGCGCTGACGCCGTCGACCTGGGTCACCCAGGTGGTGTCCTGGTACACGAGGCGCAGCCAGGCGTCTTCGCCGGTCCGGTCACGCTGTACGGGCTCCCATCGGGAGCCTGACGGCCGGAACAGGCAGTCACCGAGGAAGAGTTCGCGGGGGACGGCTTCGACTGCGGCCCGCCATGCCGGTTCGGTCAGGTCGAGGGGGGCGGCCAGGCTGTGGCGGAGTTCGGCGGGGTCGGCTGTCATACGGGTTCTCCAGAGTGTTGGAGCTGATCGGCGAGAGCGGCGGTGATCGGTGCGGTGATGCGATCGGGGAACCAGGCCCACTGGCCGTTGGGGTTGCACTCGTACCAGTACCAGCGTCCATCCGTTCCCAGGCCGAAATCGAAGGCCCCGAAGACGAGGCCGAAGGCATCGAGGTAGGCGCGGACGCCTTCGGCGATCTCGGGCGGGGTGGGGATGGGCGTGTAGGTGAGGTCGTCGTAGTGGCGGCGCCAGTCCACCCCGGGCGATCCGTCGATGCGGACCGCGAAGAGAAGATCCCCCACCGCGGTCAGGCGGACATCGGCCGCCTTGGCCACCCGCTGCTGGAAGAGGTGAGCGGTGTGGCACAGGCGGCTGTCGATGAGTTCAGGTGGGACGTCGTCATCCACACAGTGAGCGCGCTGCCGTTCGCGCCGGTGTACTCGGTCTCGCGGAGCGGCTTGTAGATCACCCGTTCTTGGTCGGCCGCGAAGGCGCGGGCCTGTCCGGGGTCGTTGGTGATCAGGGTCGGAGGCACGGTGAACCCGCAGCCTTCCGCCGTCGCCAGTTGCGCGGGCTTGTACTCCGCGTCCCGGTTGCGCCAGGGATGATTCACATAGTGGGCACCGGGCAGACTGGCGAGCACGCCTCCGAGTCCGTACCGGGTCTCCTCCACGGCCCAGCGGGCGGCCTGCTCTGGCATGGCGACATCGGCCGTATACGGGGTGGGCCGCCGCCAGTACACCGAGCGCACGTCGTCGAGGCGGAGGACGCGGGTCTCGGTGGAGAGAGTGCCACCGGGCCCGCTGCCGCCGAAGGTCGCGTTCAGGGTGACCGCCGTGGGGAAGTTCCCCGGGGTCCACGCGGACCACCGGCACCGCCCGCCGCTTCAGCTCCGTGATCACCTCGTCGGCCGTGGCGTCGTCCAGGCACGTGACGACGAGGACGGGTGGCCCGCCCCCGGCCATCAGTCGGAGTCTCCCTGCTGATCGCTGCCCTGGTCCGGTGTGCCGTCGAGACTGGTCTTCGTCCTGGTCTCCTTCGACGTCTCGGAGCGCTTGTGCCGGGTCCAATGCCGGTACCAGGCTGCCGTCGGGGTCGAGCCATGCGGCGGTCTGGGTCTCGGGATCGAGTACGGCAAGGGGCGGGGAGGACGACGGCCGGGGGAAAGGCTTCATGCGCCCGATTCCCCAGGGGGTGAGCCGGTCGTTCGGCGGTGTCGTCTGCATGGGACTCCTCCACGAGTTGATGCATGGGCAGGCCCGTCGTGCAGTGGCCTGCGGGGTCCACGGCACGACGGGGATTCGGGTGCGGCCCTGACCCGAGCGGCCGCCGTGGGGGTGCGTCAGTGCGCCGTCCAAGCCGGCATCGCTCTCACGAGGGATCCCTCACGGGCGACTGTCGGTGGCACGAGCAGCGGCAGCGGTGGATGAGCAGTACGCCCGTGGAGTGCGGCAGCGGCACGTCCCTGAGCTGGCGGCACTGGGCGTGTACGTCCTCGTAGCCGGGCTTTCGGCCCAGTGTGCACTCGACGGACAGTGCCTCGGGGTCGGCTGCGGTCGCCGTCGTCACGGGCGGTCGCCGCCGAAGCTCTCGTAGCGGTCGCACAGGGCTTTCAGGACACGGGCCAGACGCCGGGCGTGGCCGATGTCCCCGCCGAATCGCGGGGTCGGCCCGGCGCGGAGCTTCCCGCGCGCCTCTCCGACTCAGGCCTGTCGGTCTTCCGCTTCGATGACGACATGATCGTGACACCGCTTCTGACGCACAGGGTGGGGCACGACGCGCCGACACTGCACCTTCACCGACACCAGGACGACGGCATGTTCGACCGCTTTGCCTCGCATGTCGAGGAACTGTGGAACCGGGGTACCCCGGTGTGGGAAAGGCAGACTCATGAGCAGGCGTGACTACGAAGACGACCCGAACGCCCCGAAGGCGAACAGCCTCGTCCCAGCGGCCTCCGCCGTTGTAGTCGACGACTCGGGACGCATTCTGCTCCAACGCCGCAGTGACAATGGCATGTGGGCCCTGCCGGGCGGTGCCATGCACATCGGTGAGTCACTCCCTGACTGCGCTGCTCGGGAGACCCTTGAAGAGACCGGCATCGAAGTCGAAGTCATCGGCATCGTCGGCACCTACACCAACCCCCGCCACGTCTTCGCCTACGACGACGGCGAGGTACGGCAGGAGTTTTCCATCTGCTTTCTGGCCCGCCCTGTGGCAGGCGAGTTGACCCTTTCGGAGGAATCCACGGACGCCCGCTGGTTCAGGCCATCGGAGGTGGCCGCACTCCCCATGGTCCCGAGTATCCGTAAGCGAGTGAACGACTGGCGGAACGGAACCATGCCTGCCCTGCGCTGACTCGCATCCTCGGCCCAGTAGCTCCGTCCGCCTCCGACACCGCGGACGTCATGGCGCCCGCGTCGGCCGCTCTCTGTCAGCCGTCGAGGATGTCGATCAGCTCGCTGAGACTGTCGATCCGCCAGTGCGCCGCCGCCACGACCTCCGGATCCTCGGCCCACAGATGCCCCCACGGCCCCCGGCGAAGGTGCGCCACCCGCAGCCCGGCCGCCTTCGCCGGGAAGACGTCGTTGGCCGGGTGATCTCCCACGTACAGGGTTCTGTCCGCCGGGGCCTGTGCGACCTCCAGGACCCGTGCGAAGAACGGCGGCTGAGGTTTTGCGACTCCCCACTCCCCGGATGTCACGATCAGGTCCGCAGGAAGTGCCAGGCCGCGCAGAAGTTCACCTGCACGCGTGGTCTGATTGCCCGCGATGACGACCCGCACACCACGGTCACGCAGTGCGGACAGGGCAGGGCGTACATCGTCGTAGAGGTCGCTCTCTTCGAGGTGCTCGCCGCGTCCCGCCGCTTCACGGGCGCGGTACTCGGCAGCCACGTCGCAGCCGGGCCGCGCGAGCCGTAGGGCGTCGGCGTTGTCCCGGCCCTGAGCCACGACTGCGCCGACGAGGGCGGACAGGGTGTGGCGGGGGATGCCGAGCCAGTCTGCCCAGGAAGCCCAGTAGCGGTCATCGCGGACGAGCGTCTCGCCGATGTCCAGCACGATGGTCTCCAGCACCCTCCGAGGGTATGGGTCAGTGACGTCCGGCCCAACCCGTCGCCGTCACCACCTCCCGCGCGATGTCCACGACCGGGCGTCCGTCGGTCGTCACCCGCACCGTGCCTGCCGGGGACCGTTGTTCGAGGAGCCGGGCCTTGCGGACGCTGCCTTCCCACTCGTGCTCCAGTTCCGAGCCGAGTTCGCGTCCCGTGAGCCGCTCGCGCGTGGTGGTGTCGGAGGCGGTGAGCAGGACTCGTACGATTCTGACGCCGGCGCCCATGGCGCGCTCGAACATGCCTGTCGCCTCCGGCAGCACGCTCACGGTGTTCGTGTAGATCAGGCGTCGGTAGCCACGCCGGGCGAAGTTGGCCCAGACCGCGGTCAGATTGCTCTCGGTGATCTCCGCGCGGTGCGGGTCCCCCTCGGGAGCCGGATGCACCTGCCCCATGAAGTCACCCTCGATGATCGCGTGGGCGATCTCCGCGGCGCGCAGTTGCGCCGAGACCTCCCATCCCACCGTCGTCTTGCCGACGCCGGCCCGTCCTCCGATGAGCAGTACTTCCGGGCGATCCATGAAGGCAGCCTGTCAGTAGGGACCCGCCGCGCGCGATCCGATATCAGGTGGGCGAAGGGCTACTCGTCGAAGCGGGCCAGGTCGCGCAGCCATGCCCGTGCCGAGCTGTCCGACGGTGCGCGCCAGTCGCCGCGCGGGGAGAGTGAACCCCCCGCCGACACCTTCGGCCCGTTCGGCATCGCCGAGCGCTTGAACTGGGCGAACGCGAAGAAGCGGCGGCAGAAGATCTCCAGCCAGTGGCGGATCTCCGGCAGGTCGTACGCGACCCGCTTGGCCTCGGGGAAGTTCGGCGGCCAGGCGCCGGCCTCCGCGTCGTGCCAGGCGTGCCAGGCCAGGAAGGCGATCTTCGACGGGCGGAAGCCGTAGCGCAGGACGTGGAACAGCGTGAAGTCGTGCAGCGCGTACGGGCCGATCTTCGACTCCGTCGACTGCATCTCCTCGCCCGGCACCAGCTCCGGGCTGATCTCGGTGTCGAGGATCGCGGCGAGCGTCTTGCCGGTCTCGTCGTCGAACTGGCCGCTGCTGATGACCCACCGGATCAGATGCTGCATCAGCGTCTTCGGCACACCCGAGTTGACGTTGTAGTGGCTCATCTGGTCGCCCACGCCGTACGTGGACCAGCCGAGGGCGAGTTCCGACAGGTCGCCGGTGCCGAGGACGATGCCGCCGCGCTGGTTGGCGAGGCGGAAGAGGTAGTCGGTGCGCAGGCCCGCCTGGACGTTCTCGAAGGTGACGTCGTACACCGGCTCGCCCGAGGCGAACGGGTGGTCCATCTCCCGCAGCATCAGCCGCGCCGTCGGCGTGATGTCCAGCTCGGCCGCGGTGACGCCGAGCGAGTTCATCAGCTTGTGGGCGTTGTCCTTGGTGTGGTCGCTGGTGGCGAAGCCGGGCAGGGTCCAGGCCAGGATGTCGCTGCGCGGGCGGCCGGCGCGGTCCATCGCGCGGGCCGCGACGATCAGCGCGTGCGTGGAGTCCAGGCCGCCGGATACGCCGATGACCACCTTCGGGCCGCCGATCGAGGCGAGGCGCTGCTGCAGGCCTTCGACCTGGATGTTGTACGCCTCGAAGCAGTCCAGGGCGAGCCGGTCGGCGTCGGCCGGCACGAACGGGAAGCGCTCCAGGCGGCGCCGCAGGCCCAGGTCGGTGAGCGGCGGGTCGAGCTCGAAGGGGACCGTGCGGAAGTCGCCGGTGCGTGCGTGGTGCGTACGGCGGTTGTCGTCGAATGTGCCCATCCGCTGCCGCTCCTGCCGCAGCAGATCGAGGTCCACGTCGGCCACCGCGTACTCGTCGCCGAGCGGGAAGCGCTCGGTCTCCGCCAGCAGCGCGCCGTTCTCGTAGATCATGGCCTGTCCGTCCCAGGACAGGTCGGTGGTCGACTCGCCGAGGCCGGCCGCCGCGTAGACGTACGCGGCGAGGCAGCGGGAGGACGCCGAGCGGCACAGCAGCTTGCGGTCCTCGGCCCGCCCGACCGTGATCGGGCTGCCGGAGAGGTTGACCAGGACGGTCGCACCGGCGAGGGCCGCCTCCGCGCTGGGCGGCACCGGCACCCACATGTCCTCGCAGATCTCCGCGTGCAGGACGAGACCGGGGACGTCCTCGGCGGTGAACAGCAGGTCCACGCCGAAGGGGACTGCCTCGCCGCCGACACGGATCGAACCGCCGCGTTCGTCGGCGCCGTCGCCGATCTGCCGGCGCTCGTAGAACTCCCGGTAGTTCGGCGGGTACGACTTCGGTACGACACCGAGGATCCGGCCCCGGTGCACGATCACCGCGCAGTTGTAGATCCGGTTGCGGTGGCGCAGCGGGGCGCCGACGACCAGCACCGGCAGCAGACCCGCCGAACCGGCCACCACCTCCCGGAGCGCCTCCTCGACCTCGTCGAGCAGCGCGTCCTGGAGGAGCAGGTCCTCGATGGAGTAGCCGCACAGACCCATCTCCGGGAAGACGGCGACGGCGACGCCCTCCTCCGCGCACCGGCGGGCGTGGCGCAGGACCGCCTCGGCGTTGGCGGGCGGGTCCGCGATGACGGTGTGGCCCGTGCATGCGGCGACGCGTGCGAAGCCGTGCTGATAGATCGACCAGAAGTTCAACGGAGACGGAGGCACGCGGATCAGTGTAATCGGTTTAATCGTCAGAGCGACGCGATGGGGGCGTGAGGTGTCGTCCACCCCACGCCCCCGGCACTCGTCAGCGCCTGCGGTACGACTCGACGTAGCCGTTCGCGGGCGTGCCCACGCCGGTGACGTCGTCGTAGCCCTTCACCGCGGACAGCGAGCTGTCCTTGCCGAGGCTGCGGACGGAGGTCAGCAGGCCGTCGGCGGCGTCGTAGCCGTTGGCGAAGTCGACGCGGGCCACGGCCAGGCCCGACCCCGTCGGGTTGTCCGTCACGTCGTGGTACGCCTTCGACCCGTACTTGGCGTAGATCGACGGGTTGGCGAAGCCGATCGCCTTGCCGCCGCGCGCCTCCTGGGCCAGGGCCTGGACGGCCGCGATGACCGGCGCGGCCAGCGAGGTGCCGCCGATGCGGTACTCGCTGTACTGCGCGGACCCGTCCGGGAAGGTCTGGGTCTGGCCGACCTTGAAGCCGGTGTTCGGGTCGGCGATCGCCGAGATGTCCGGGACGACCCGGTTGCCGGCCGCGTTGTTGGCGGTGGCCAGCGCGTTCGGGACGACGTTCTTCTGGTAGTACGGCTCGGCGACGGTCCTGCTGGTGCCGCCGCCCGCGCCCGAGGTGAACGCGCCCGGGAAGTTCGTCCAGCTCTTGCCGTCGTCCGACAGCATCGCCTTCTCGGTGCCCCAGCCGGTCTCCCACAGGTACTTGTCGCCCTTGCCGACCGCCAGCGAGGTGCCGCCGACCGCCGTCACCCAGGCCGAGTTGGCCGGGGTGTCGACCTGCTTCGTGCCGGTGTTCGCGACCTCGTCGCCGCTGTCGCCGGAGGAGAAGTAGAAGCCGATGCCCTCGACCGCGCCGAACTGGAAGACCTGGTCGTAGGCGGCCGCCAGGTCCGGCGTCTGGTTGGCCTCGATGTCGCCCCAGGAGTTGGAGACGATGTCGGCCAGATGGTTGTCGACGATCTTGCTGAGCGCGTCGAGGAAGTCGTCGTCGTAGCAGGACGCGGCGCCCACGTACGTGACGTTCGCGGCCGGCGCGACCGCGTGCACGGCCTCGACGTCGAGGGTCTCCTCGCCGTACCAGCCGGCCGCCCCGCACTCCTCGGTCCTGGTGTAGTTCTTCGGCAGGACCTGGGTCAGCTGGCCCGTCCTCCAGGCCGCGTCGCCGTGCTTCTTCGCGTAAGTAGCCGCGTCGAAGGCGATCGTCGGCGAGGCGTACGCGTCGGTGATGGCGATGCGCACCCCCTGGCCGGTGTAGCCGCCCGCGCCGTAGGCGGCGCGCAGCTGCTTGCCGGTGTAGCCCTCGACGGCGTACGGGATCTTCGTGCCGTACGCGTCCGGGAGGGTGCTCGCGATGTTCGAGCCGTAGTACGAGGAGAACGGCCCGGAGTTCTTGAACACCGCGTCCGGCGGCGGGAGCTGGTCCTTGCTGCTCGCCCTGTGCGGCGCGTTGTCCAGGCCGGTGACGGTCAGGACGGCACCGTCGAGGCTCGCGGGCGCCGAGGCCGACTTCGAGGGCGCGCGGTAAGTCTTCGAGCCCTTGGTGTAGTTGTGCAGCTGGGTGCCGAACGCCTTCTCGGCGGCGGCGACATCACCACTCACGGAGACGTAGTGCTGCGTGGTGCCGGTGACCTTCAGACCGGCCGCCGTCAGCCACGCCTTGACCGCGGCCACCTGGGCCTTGGTCGCCCCGAAGCGGGCCTGCGCCTGCCGGGCGGAGAGGTACTTGCCGTACGCGGGGGAGCTCGGCTCCGACACCGCCTTCGCGTAGGCGGCGAGGCCGTCCGCGTTCCGGCCCGCGAGGTAGACACGGGCGTTGAGCCGGGCGCTGTTCGAGGTAGAGCCCTGGTCCGCCTTGGCCGTCGCCCACGCGGGCCTGGTCCCGGCCAGCGTGTCACGGGCCGGACCGTCCGCGGCGTGCGCCGCGGGTATGCCGAGCGCGAGCGCACCGGCGATCATGGGCAGTGTCGCCGCCATGCTCACCCCGGCGCGCAGCGCGGCACGTTTGGATCTCATGGGACCCCCTGTAGGTGGTTCGACGCGAGTAGATCACTCGCCCCGGCCACTCTGTCCCTGAACCGTTCATGCCAGGGGAATGCGAAGCCCAAGAAGACGCCAAGTCACGTTCAGGGGTGCGGATTGTGGTTGGCTTCGAGCCGTGCGCGCATCTCGTCGTGGGCGCGGGCGGAGTGCGGATTGCCGGGGTCGTGCATCCACAGCAGATAGGAGTAGAGGGCCGCGACGCACAAGTCCCGCTGCCGGTACGGCGCGTCGTCGACGAGCCTGAGGTCGGGCGAGACCTCCCGGATGGTGCCCTCGGCGGTCGTGTACAGCGGATGCCAGACCAGGCTGATCTCCCGCCCGGCCTGTTCGTGCAGTTCCCGCATCCGCCGCAACTGCGGGATCTCCTGGTCCTGCAGGACGCTGTCGGGATCGTGCGCCCGGATGAAGATGTGCACGGGGCCGGTCGCCCGCTGCACGAACGCCACCGACAGCAGGTTCCACAGGGGCCCGATGAGCGAGAAGTTCGGGTGCAGTCGGAGGCTGTTGATCACCTGTCCGAGGTTGGAGTGTTCCAGCGTCGTATGGCCCTTGGCGCTCGCGTAGTCGTTGACGTCGAGCCCGCCCGACCACAGCCCCATGGTGGGCGTGTCGATGCGCAGATGGTCCCCGACCAGGTCGACGACCTGCCGGTACCAGTCGTTGCCGGAGCGCCGCTCACGCCGTTCGGATCGTGAAAGCCCGGCGTCGCTCAGGGAGTTCTCCACCGCCTCCTGCTGCCGTATGCCGCCCATGAGGAGCTGCCACACGGCTTCCAGGGTGTCCCGGCCGAATCCCGCCTGCCGCATGAGGATCTGGAACAGCGGCCATTCGGGGTGCTCGACGGGACGCTCGGCGTAGCGGGCCGCGTCGCCCCAGGAGACCTGGGTGTCCTGGGTGTCCTGGGTGTCCTGGGTCCGTTCCGCGATCGCGCGCGCCACGGCGGCGTTGCCGGCGGCGCGTTGCAGCGCCAGCATCCGGCCGGCCGCCCCGGAGGGGGCCGTGGCCCGCCCCGCCTGTGCCGCCCTGTCCTGTCGGTCGCCCGGTAAGTCGTGCGCGCGCACCGCCGTCCTCTCGGATGTTTTCCCGGGCCCGTCTACCGGGCCTTCGCTCCCCGTTCCTTCAACATGTCGGCCATCAGCCGGATCTCCGACTCCTGCGCGTCGACCATGCCCTGCGCGAGCCGCTTCTCCACCCCTACGGTGCACTTGGCGACGCACCCCTCGGCCATGTGGATGCCGCCCTTGTGGTGATCGGTCATCAGCTGGAGGTAGAACACCTCGGCCTGCTTGCCGTTCAGCGTGCCCAGCTTCTTCAGCTCGGTGTCGGTGGCCATGCCCGGCATGAGCGCGCCGTCCTCGCCGTCGGCCATGTCACCCATGCCCATCCAGGTCATGGGCCCGTCGGACGACACCTTCGGCAGCGCCCACAGATCGAGCCAGCCGAGCAGCATCCCGCGCTGGTTGGCCTGCGTCTGGGCGATGTCGTAGGCGAGCCGTCGCACCTCCTCGTCCGTCGTCCGGTCGCGCACGATGTACGACATCTCGACGGCCTGCTGGTGATGGACGGCCATGTCCCGGGCGAACCCGGCGTCGGCGGAGTCCGCGGACGGGACCGGGACGGTGCCCGTGCCCCCGTCGTCCGCGGCGACGGCGTAGGTGATCGCGCCGGCCGCGACGAGCACCGCCGCCGCGGCCGAGGCGATCCAGGGCGCCTTCCTCACTTCATCGTCCCGCCCGTGCAGGAGGCACCCGGCTCCGGCGTCTGCTCGCCCTGCACGAACTTCTCGAGGAACGCGTCGACGGCCGGGTCGTCCGCGCCGGTCACCGTGCGCTGCTTGCCCCAGGCGCTGAGCATGATCGGATCGGCCTGCTTGTCGTCCGGGCTCATGAACGTGTACGGCGTCTTCTTCACCTTCGCCGCGAGCGCGTCCACGTCGGCCTTGTCCGCCTTGCTCGTGTACGTCACCCAGACCGCGCCGTGCTCCAGCGCGTGCACGGCGTTCATGTTGTTCACGGCCTCGGTGTAGACGTCGCCGTTGCAGTTCAGCCAGACCGGGTCGTGGTCACCGCCGACCGGGGGTTCCATCGGGTACTTCACGGTCTTGGCGACATGGGTGCGCCCCAGCGTGCCCTTCCAGGTCTTCACACCGTCCGAGCCGGTGACCCAGTGCCCGGAGGCCTTGGAGTCGGACGCGGTGGAGGAGTCGTCGCCGGACTGCGACTTCACGACGAACACCCCGCCGACGACGAGCGCGGCGACGGCGACGACGCTGCCGGTGATCACGAGGATCCGGTTGCGCCGCTCGCGGGCCTGCTGGGCCCGCCGCATCTCTTCTATGCGCGCCTTGCGCGCGGTGCTGCCGGTCTGGTCGGCGGAACCCATGAGACCTGTCCTTCTGGGGGAAAGGGGCGGACGGTAGGGGTGTTGCGGGTGGTGTCCAGCGGGTCCACTGATCGTAAGGGGGAGGAGAGGGAATGGCGTAGGCACCCGCCAGCCGCTCAATAATTTGAAGCCGAGATACGCATTATCTACGCTTCTCCCATGCGGCTGCTGCGATCCACCGACCTGGCCCTGCGCGTGCTGATGCGTCTGGCGGTCGCGGGTGAGACCACCCCGACGACCCGCGAGGTGGCCGCCGCGATGCAGGTCCCCTACACCCACGCGGCCAAGGTCGTGGCCGAGCTCCAGCACCTGGGCCTCCTGGAGGCCCGCCGGGGCAGGGGTGGCGGCCTCGCGCTGACCGAGAAGGGCCGTACGGCGTCCGTGGGCGGCGTCGTCCGCACCTTCGAGGGCGACGGCGACGTCGTCGACTGCGAGGGCTCCACCCCCTGCCCCCTGAACAGGGCCTGCCGCCTGCGCGGAGCCCTCCGCCGGGCCCAGGAGGCATTCTTCGCCACCCTCGACCCGATCACGGTGGCGGACATCGTCGCGGAACCGACGGGACCGCTGCTGCTGGGGATCCCGGGGCCGGTGTGACACCCGCCCGCGGCGTCCGCGGGGACCGGGGTCAGTCCCAGGTGGCGTCGACGTAGCCGAGGCGGCGGTTCATCTCGATGGCCGCGTGGTTGGCGGGGTGGTGGACGGTGCGGACGCGGGGCACGCCGCAGCGGACGGCGAAGCCGATGCCGAGGATCTTCATGGCGATGGAGAGCCCCCGGCCGCGGTGGCCGGCCCGGACACCGGTCATCTCGTTGACGACGAAACCCCGGGCGCGGTGGTCCGAGGACGCGGCCAGCCCGCACCAGGTGTCGCCGTCGAGCGCGAGCACGACACCGTGCGGGTCGAAGGAGGGGACCTCCAACCTGCGGCTGACGTATTCGTCGTACGTGTGGAACTCGCCGCGCTCCGGGATGTCGGCCGAGCACTCCTTGTTGAGGTCGTAGAGGGCGCGCCGGTGGCGCGGGGTGTCGCCGAGCTCGGCCAGGGTGGTCAGGTGGAGCCCGGCGTCCCGGCAGCGCCGCACGTACGGTTCGAATCGCGCGGCATCGAATGCGGTGACGTCGAGCTCCAGCCTGACCCAGTCGATCGGCACGGTGGGGATCCTCCGGATGGTGAGGGCCGTTTCGGTGGAGCTTCCCCC
Source organism: Streptomyces sp. T028 (assembly GCF_048159505.1). NCBI lineage: Bacteria > Bacillati > Actinomycetota > Actinomycetes > Kitasatosporales > Streptomycetaceae > Streptomyces > Streptomyces sp. T028. The sequence goes on along the minus strand of NZ_JBLRVZ010000012.1, from coordinate 314,553 downwards.
GGCCGGGGCGGCCGATGCGCTCAGGCCGCCGCCAGCCACAGGTCCGGGCCGAACACCTCGTAGTGGATGTCCGACGGCGCGACCCCCTTCTCGATCAGCTGGGAGCGGACCGCGCGCATGAAGGGGAGCGGGCCGCACAGGTACGCGCGCGTGCCCGCCGCGACGGAGACGTCCGTGAGGTCGACCAGGCCCTGGCCGGCGCCCTCCGGGGCCTCCCGCTCGTACCAGAGGTGCACGGACGCCTCCGGGAGCTTCGCCGCGTACGCCTCGTGGTCGGCGCGCAGGGCGTGGGTCGTGGGGGAGCGGTCCGCGTGGACGACGGTGACCGGGGCGCGGTGGCCGCCCGCCGCCAGGTCCGCCAGCATCGCGACCATCGGGGTCACACCGATACCGGCCGAGGCCAGCAGCAGGGGCGTGCCGGCGGCGGCCTCGTCGAGGACCAGGTCGCCGTACGGCTCCGACAGTTCGAGTACGTCACCCTCGCGCACGCGCGCGTGGAGGTGGTTCGAGACCTCGCCCTCCGGGTCCGTGTCCGCACCGGCGACCCGCTTGACGCTGAACTGCCGTACGGCGGAGTCCGGCGCGCCCGACAGGCTGTACTGGCGTATCTGGCGGGCGCCGTCGGGGAGCGTGACGCCCACGGAGACGTACTGCCCGGCGCGGAAACCGCGCACCGTCCCGCCGTCGACCGGGCGCACCCGGAAGGTCACGACGTCGTCGGTCTCCACGATCCGCTCGACGACCTCCCAGGGCCGCAGTCCGGCGTCGCCGCTCTCCTCGTACAGCCGCTTCTCGACGGCGATGAGCGCGTTCGCCATCAGCCAGTAGACCTCGTCCCAGGCCGCCGCGACCTCGGGCGTGACGGCATCGCCGAGCACCTCGACGATGGCGGCGAAGAGGTGTTCGTGGACCACCGGGTACTGCTCCGGAGCCACGCCGAGCGAGGCGTGTTTGTGGGCGATACGGCTCAGCATCGCGTCGGGGCGCTGGTCCGGGTTGTCCACCAGGTGCGTGGCGAACGCGGCGATGGAGCCGGCGAGGGCCTGCCGCTGGGTTCCGGCGGCCTGGTTGCCGCGGTTGAAGAGATCCCGCAGCAGCTCGGGGCGGGCGGCGAAGAGACGGGCGTAGAAACGCTCGGTGATCTCGCCGATGGCCGCGCCGACGACGGGGAGGGTGGCGCGGACGGTGGCTGCGGACGACTCGGACAGCATCGGGGCTCCTTGTGGCTCGACCGAACGACTCGGTGGACGGAACGGCCGGATCCCCGGGCCCGGTGGATCGGATCGACCATGGGAAACGCTAGTGAAACTTGCATCTGAGATTCAAATTTAACGGCCGTGGTGTCCGTCACTCAGGAGCACTCAGGAGCACTCAGGGGTCGAACCGGCCATTACGGATGTCGGTGCGAACAGGCAAGATGGACGCCAGAGCAGTACACCTGGCGTACGAGAGCCGTTCAGGCCGAGGACGCCGGCGAGATCAGGGTCCGCAACGTGCGTGAAATGCTGTTGTGGTGTGATGCCCAGGTGCCCGACCGCCTCTCACGGGACGAGGAACAGGCGGCCTGACCAGCAAGGATGGGGAAGCGGAAGATGGACAAGCAGCAGGAGTTCGTGCTCCGGACGCTCGAGGAGCGCGACATCCGGTTCGTACGCCTGTGGTTCACGGACGTGCTGGGCTTCCTCAAGTCCGTCGCCGTGGCCCCGGCCGAGCTGGAACAGGCCTTCGACGAGGGCATCGGCTTCGACGGCTCCGCGATCGAGGGCTTCGCCCGGGTATACGAGTCCGACATGATCGCCAAGCCGGACCCCTCCACCTTCCAGGTGCTGCCCTGGCGCGCCGAGGCCCCCGGCACCGCGCGGATGTTCTGCGACATCCTCATGCCGGACGGCTCCCCGTCCTTCGCCGACCCGCGCTATGTCCTCAAGCGCGCCCTCGCCCGCGCCTCCGACCTGGGCTTCACCTTCTACACCCACCCGGAGATCGAGTTCTTCCTGCTGAAGGACCGCCCGCTGGACGGCTCGCGCCCGACGCCCGCCGACAACTCCGGCTACTTCGACCACACCCCGCAGAACATCGGCATGGACTTCCGCCGCCAGGCGATCACCATGCTGGAGTCGATGGGCATCTCGGTCGAGTTCTCCCACCACGAGGGCGCCCCCGGCCAGCAGGAGATCGACCTGCGCTACGCCGACGCGCTCTCCACCGCCGACAACATCATGACGTTCCGCCTGGTCATGAAGCAGGTCGCGCTGGAGCAGGGCGTCCAGGCGACCTTCATGCCCAAGCCGTTCTCCGAGCACCCCGGCTCCGGCATGCACACCCACCTCTCCCTCTTCGAGGGCGACCGCAACGCGTTCTACGAGTCGGGCGCCGAGTACCAGCTGTCCAAGGTCGGCCGCTCCTTCATCGCGGGCCTGCTGAAGCACGCCGCCGAGATCGCCGCCGTCACCAACCAGTGGGTCAACTCCTACAAGCGCATCTGGGGCGGCTCCGAGCGCACGGCGGGCGCCGGCGGCGAGGCCCCGTCCTACATCTGCTGGGGCCACAACAACCGCTCGGCCCTGGTCCGCGTCCCGATGTACAAGCCCGGCAAGACCGGCTCCGCCCGCATCGAGGTCCGCTCCCTCGACTCCGGCGCCAACCCCTACCTGGCGTACGCCATGCTCCTCGCCGCCGGCCTCAAGGGCGTCGAGGAGGGCTACGAGCTTCCGCCGGGCGCCGAGGACGACGTCTGGGCCCTCTCCGACGCCGAGCGCCGCGCGATGGGCATCGAGCCCCTCCCGCAGAACCTCGGCGAGGCCCTCGCCCTGATGGAGCGCAGCGACCTCGTCGCCGAGACCCTCGGCGAGCACGTCTTCGACTTCTTCCTGCGCAACAAGAAGCAGGAGTGGTACGAGTACCGCTCCGAGGTCACCGCGTTCGAGCTGCGGAAGAACCTGCCGGTGCTGTAGCGGCGGGAACCGGCCACCCCCGGTGGACGTCTTGTGCGCTGACTGTGTGCGAGACAGGACATCGGGGGACGTCGTGACACGGAACGTGACGAAGGCCGGGCTTGCGGTGGTGGCCATGGCGATGGTGCTCGCGGCCTCGGCCTGCGGTGGGGAAGCCGGGGCGGCGGCCACCGGGGGCGGGGTGCCGTCCGGCTCGGCGGCGGCGTCCGGCTCGGCGGCGGCGTCCGACGGTGGCCTGGAGAAGCTGGCCGCACCGGCCGCAGCCGCGCGCGTCACCCGGAACGTGCCGTGGAACCTGGACATCCTGGACCAGCGGTCGCGGCCCCTGAACGGGAAGCTCACCACCACCGCCACGGGCAAGGGCGTGCACGTCTATGTGATCGACACCGGGATGGACATCGCCCACAAGGAGTTCGGCGGACGCGCCCGCCTCGGCGCCGACTTCGTGGGCCCGAAGGACTCCGGTGACTGCTTCAGCGAAGAGGGGACCGGCCACGGCACGTTCGTCGCGGGCGTCATCGGCGGGGCGAAGTACGGGGTGGCGCCCAAGGCGGAGCTCGTACGGGTCCAGGGCGTCCTGTGCGAGAGCGGGGGCGGCGGTTCGTCGGCGGCGGCCGAGGCGGCCCTGGTGAAGTCGGTCAAGTGGGTCACCGCGCACGCGAAGAAGCCCGCCGTGGTGAACATGTCGCTCAACCTCGACCACCGCTCGGCGGCCCTGGAGTCCGCCGTGAAGAAGATGGTCGACGCGGGGATCCCGACGGTGGTGTCGGCCGGCAACTTCAACGACGACGCCTGCAAGCACTCCCCGGCCGGTGTCCCCGGCACGATCGTCGTGGCGGCGTCCACCTCCAACGACCGCGCCTGGAGCGACGGCGGCTCCTACGGGTCGGGCTACGGACGGTGCGTGGACCTGTACGCCCCCGGCCAGAAGGTGACCGCCGCCCTCGCCGGCGGCGGCACCTACACGGAGAACGGCGGCGCGACGTCCTGGGCCGCGCCGCACGCGACCGGCGTGCTCGCGCTGTACCTGTCCGCACACCCCCACGCCACGGCCCGCGAGGCCCACGTCTGGCTCGACCGCACGGCCACCCGGGGTGTCGTACGCGGTGTCCGCTCCGGCACCCCCAACCGGCTCCTCAACACCGGCGGCATCTGACCCGCCCCGGCTGCCGAAGGGGGCGGCCGGGTCAGGTGGTCTGCCGGGCCAGGTCCGTCAGGACCTGGTGCAGGGGTTCCGTCGCGCGGCGGCGGTACTCCTGGATCGACCAGCCGTTGCCGTCCGGGTCGGTGAAGTACATGAAGGTGGCGCCGTCGTCGGGGGTGAAGCGGACCGGCTCGGAGACCTCCAGGCCCCGCTCCAGCAGTTCCGCGCGGGCGGCGTCGATGTCGGCCACGCACAGCTGGAGGCCCTGGTAGGAGCCGGGTTCGGGGCGCGGACCCTTCACCGCCTCCCAGATGGTGTCGCCCAGCGCGATCGAGCAGCCCGAGCCCGGCGGCGTCAGCTGCACGATCCGCATGCCGGGCATGACCTCCTGGTCGATGTCCACGTGGAAGCCGGCCTTGTCGCGGTAGAAGTCACGGGCCCGGTCGATGTCACTGACGGGCAGCGGGATCACTTCGAGCGTGTACTGCATCCTCGTCCTCCCAAGCGTCAGCCTCAGTCGGAAGCCTCAGCCGAACCGCCACCGCGTCTGGCTGAACGGCTCCCCCTTACCGAAGCCGAAAACCGTCCGCGGCGCCACCCCGAAGACCAGGGCGTGCCCGCCCCCGTGGTGGAAGAAGCCGTCCCGCACCTCGAAGTGCCAGAAGCTGCCGTACTTCGCCTCCCAGGCCGCCGCCAGCTCACGCAGCCGTCCGTCGTCGGTGACCCGGGCGGCCTCGCCCTCGACCACCAGGTCGTATCCCTCGTCCCAGGCGGGTGTGCCGGTGGTCAGCGTGACGTGCGGATTGTGCGCGAGGTTTCTCGCCTTGCGCTCCTCGGGGCCCGTGCAGAAGTACAGGCACCCGGCCGACCAGACCGCCGGCAGCGGGGTGACATGCGGCCGTCCGTCGGGCCGTACCGTCGAGATCCAGAACAGCTCCGCCGCCGCGAGGAGCGCCTGTGCGCGAGGCCAGGGTGTCGCGGTGGCCGCCGGATCGCTGTAGCGCTCGTCCAGCCGGGTCCGGGGCGGTGGCGGGGGTGTCGTGGTGCGCAGGTCGCTCATGGGGGCCTCCTGAAGTCGTCCCTCTCCAGGAGAGACCCGCCGCGCCGCCGGAACTCATCGCTCCTCACCCCGGCGCTTCCCCCGGACTCTCCGGTTACGCTCAAGTGCGTACGACCTTGATCGGAGTCGAGGAGGCCGGGGATGACGGCGGCGCCGGGGCGCAGGAGCAGTACCTTCACGCGGCTGCTGCGGCACGGATTCACGGACATCTCCGCCGCCGAGCGGCTGCTGGAGGGGCCCGAGCTGTCGCCGGTGCGCAGTGATCCCATCCTGCTGGAGGCGCTGGGCGCGACCGCCGACCCGGATCTCGCGCTGCGCGGTCTCGTACGGCTGCTGGAGGCGCAGTCCGATCACACGGCTCTGCGGGGACTGCTGGACACGCTGATAGCGGCCAAGCCGCTGCGGGACCGGCTGCTCGGGGTGCTGGGGGCGTCCGCCGCGCTCGGGGAGCATCTGGCCCGGCACCCACGGGACTGGGAGGCGCTGGTCACCTATGAGCCCCGGGACCTGCATCCCGGGGTGGAGGAGTTCGAACGCGGGCTCGCGGAGGCCGACGATCCGGTGGCGCTGCGGGTCGCCTACCGGCGCTGTCTGCTCTCGATCGCCGCCCGGGACGTCTGCGGGACCACGGACGTCGCCGAGACCGCCGCCGAGCTCGCCGACCTCGCCACCGCCACCCTGCGGGCGGCGCTGCGGATCGCGATGGCGGCCGCCCCGCAGGACGCCGCGCTGTGCCGGCTCGCCGTCATCGCCATGGGGAAGTGCGGCGGGCACGAGCTGAACTACGTCTCCGACGTCGACGTCATCTTCGTGGGGGAAGCCGTCGAAGGGGCCGACGAGGGCAAGGCGCTGCGCGCCGCCACCAAACTGGCCTCGCACATGATGCGGATCTGCTCCGAGACCACCGTGGAAGGCTCCATCTGGCCCGTCGACGCCAATCTGCGCCCCGAGGGCCGCAACGGGCCGCTCGTGCGGACGCTCAGCAGCCATCTCGCCTACTACCAGCGATGGGCCAAGACCTGGGAGTTCCAGGCCCTGCTCAAGGCCCGGCCCGTGGCGGGCGACCTGGCCCTCGGCACCGAGTACGTCGCCGCCGTCGAGCCGCTGGTGTGGAAGGCCGCCGAGCGGGAGAACTTCGTCGTCGACGTGCAGAAGATGCGGCGCAGGGTCGTCGAGAACATCCCGGCCGCCGAGGTCGAGCGCGAGCTGAAGCTCGGGCCCGGGGGACTCCGGGACGTCGAGTTCGCCGTACAGCTGCTGCAGCTGGTGCACGGCCGGTCCGACGCCTCGCTCAGGAGCGGGACCACCCTGGACGCTCTTCAGGCGCTGGCCGCGGGCGGGTACGTCGGGCGCGCCGACGCCGTCCAGCTCGACGACGCCTACCGGTTCCTGCGGTCCATGGAGCACCGGATCCAGCTGTACCGGCTGCGCCGCACCCATCTCGTGCCCGAGGCCGAGGACGATCAGCGGCGGATCGGGCGGTCGCTGGGGCTGCGGACCGATCCCGTGGCGGAGCTGAACCGGGAGTGGAAGCGGCACGCGGCCGTCGTCCGGCGCCTCCACGAGAAGATCTTCTACCGGCCGCTGCTCGACGCCGTCGCCCAGCTTGCCACCGGCGAGGCCCGGTTGAGCCTGGAGGCGGCCCGCGAGCGGCTCGTCGCCCTCGGCTACGCGGACCCCGCCTCCGCGCTGCGGCACCTGGAGGCGCTCGCCTCGGGCGTCACCCGCAAGGCCGCCATCCAGCGCACCCTGCTGCCCGTGCTGCTCGCCTGGTTCGCCGACTCCGCGGACCCGGACGCCGGTCTGCTCAACTTCCGCAAGGTGTCCGACGCGCTGGGCAAGACTCCTTGGTATCTACGGCTGTTGCGGGACGAGGGGGCCGCCGCCGAGAACCTCGCCCGGGTGCTGTCGGCCGGGCGCCTCGCCCCCGACCTGCTGCTGCGCGCCCCCGAGGCGGTCGCGCTGCTCGGTGACGGCGACGGCGACGGGGGCGGGCTCCAGCCGCGCGGGCGGGCCCAGCTGGAGCAGGAGATCCTGGCCACGGTGGGGCGCGCGGAGAACGCCGAGCAGGCGGTCACCGCGGCCCGCGGGGTGCGTCGGCGGGAGCTGTTCCGTACGGCGGCGGGGGACATCGTCAGCTCGTACGGCACCGAGACGCAGCCTGCCGAGCCCGACCAGGGGGCGCTCGTGGACCGGGTCGGCGCCGCCGTGTCCGATCTGACGGCGGCCACCCTCGCGGGGACGCTGCGGGCCGTGGTGCGGGAGGGTTGGGGGGACACCCTGCCCACCCGGTTCGCCGTGATCGGCATGGGCCGGTTCGGGGGCCACGAACTCGGCTACGGATCGGACGCGGACGTCCTGTTCGTGCACGAGCCGAGGGAGGGCGTCGACGAGCGGGAGGCCTCCGAAACCGCCAGCCGGGTCGTCGCCGAGATGCGCCGGCTGCTGCAGATCCCGAGCGCGGATCCGCCGCTGCTGGTCGACGCCGATCTGCGGCCCGAGGGGAAGTCCGGGCCGCTGGTGCGGACGCTGAAGTCGTACGAGGCCTACTACCGGCGCTGGTCGCTCGTATGGGAGTCGCAGGCGCTGCTGCGGGCCGAACCCGTCGCGGGCGACGAGGAGCTGGGGCGGCGGTTCATCGAGCTGGTCGATCCGCTGCGGTACCCGGCGGAGGGGCTCGGGGAGGACGCCGTACGGGAGATCCGGCGGCTGAAGGCCCGGATGGAGTCGGAGCGGATGCCGCGCGGCGCCGACCCCAAGCTGCACACCAAGCTCGGGCCGGGCGGGCTGTCCGACGTGGAGTGGACCGTGCAGTTGCTGCAGCTGCGGCACGGCTGGGCGGAGCCGGGGCTGCGGACCACACGGACCCGGCAGGCCCTGGGCGCCGCCTGCGCGGCCGGGCTCATCTCGGCGGAGGACGCGGAGACCCTCGACGAGGCGTGGGTGCTGGCCACACGCGTGCGGAACGCCGTGATGCTGGTCCGGGGGCGCGCGGGGGACACGTTCCCCTCGGAGAGCCGCGAGCTCACCGCCGTGGGGCGCTACCTGGGGTACGGACCGGGGCGTGTGGGGGAGCTGCTGGACGGCTATCGGCGCACGGCCCGGCGGGCCCGGGGAGTCGTGGACCAGTTGTTCTACGGGGTGTGACGGGGTGTGACGGCCGACGCCGGTGCGGTACCGAGCCGGCGGCGCCCCCTCGTCTGCCGTCCGCGCGCGGCGAACGCGGCCGCGCCGCGACGGTGCTCAGCCATGACGGCGGTCTTCGGCGGTGCCGAACCGCCGTCCGCCACTGACGTCACCGGCCCCGCCGCCCGCAGGGCCGTCCGCAGGGCTACGCCTTGGTGGGCAGGAGGCTTATGGTCCGGTTCCTCGCGGGTGCTCGCCTCGGCAGGGTGTACGGCAGGCTGCCGTACCACAGGCCCGCCACCGTGAAGCCGAAGGTGAGGCAGATGACGCCGCCGACCGCGTCGAGCCAGAAGTGGTTGGCGGTGGCCACGATGACCACGAGGGTGGCCGCCGGGTAGAGCAGGCCGAGGATCCGTACCCAGGGCAGCTTGGCCAGGGCGAAGATCGTCAGGCCGCACCACAGGGACCAGCCGATGTGCATGGACGGCATCGCGGCGTACTGGTTCGACATGTGCTTGAGGTCGCCGGAGGCCATCGAGCCCCAGGTCTGGTGGACCATGACCGTGTCGACGAAGTGGCCGTCGGTCATCAGCCGCGGGGGTGCCAGCGGATAGAAGTAGTAGCCGACCAGGGCGACCGCGGTGGTGGCGAAGAGGACCAGGCGCGTCGCGGCGTAGCGGCCGGGATGGCTGCGGTAGAGCCAGACCAGGACGGCCAGCGTGATGATGAAGTGCAGCGTCGCGTAGTAGTAGTTCATGCCCACGATCAGCCACGTCATCGAGTTCACGGCGTGGTTGACCGACTGCTCGAAGGCGAGCCCGAGGTGGTGCTCCATGCGCCAGATCCAGTCCGCGTTGCGCAGGGCCTCGGAGCGCTGCTCGGGGACGGCGTTGCGGATCAGTGAGTACGTCCAGTAGCTCACCGCGATGAGCAGGATCTCGAACCAGAGGCGGGGCCGGCGCGGGGCGCGCAGCCCGTCGAGACGGCGTCGCCGGGTCCCGGCCGCGACGGGCTGTGGAACGGCCTGGTCACGGCCTTCCAGCGGCGTCACGGTCGAGTCACCCATGGACACAAAGTCTGCCAGAAAAGCCTTCTTGGCCCGATCATCCTCCGGTCGGGTTGCCCCCGCATGTTCTACGGCGGACGAACCCATCGTCTCCTACCGGCGCAGGTGAGGAAACCCCCCTTTCCTCCACCCTGGGGACGATCCGGTCCTAGGGGCGATTCCGTTCCCCAGGGGCCGAAGCGGTCGAACCGCGCACCACCAGTTCCGGCATGAACACGAACTCGCTGTGCGGCGCGGGCGTCCCGCCGATCTCCTCCAGCAGCGTACGGACCGCGGCCTGGCCCATCGCGGGGACCGGCTTGCGGATCGTGGTGAGGGGCGGGTCGGTGAAGGCGATCAGGGGGGAGTCGTCGAACCCGACCACGGAGATGTCCTGGGGGACCGCGAGGCCCTTCTGCCGGGCCGCCCTTATCGCGCCGAGCGCCATCATGTCGCTGGCGCAGACGATCGCCGTACAGCCCCGGTCGATCAGGGCCGTGGTCGCGGCCTGGCCGCCCTCCAGGGTGTAGAGGGAGTGCTGGACCAGCTCCTCCTCGATCGCCTGCGGGGTCAGGTTCAGCTGGTCCTGCATCGCGCGGACGAACCCCTCGATCTTGCGCTGCACGGGCACGAACCGCTTCGGACCGAGGGCGAGTCCTATACGGGTGTGGCCGAGGGAGACGAGGTGGGTGACCGCGAGCGTCATCGCCGCCCGGTCGTCGGGGGAGATGAAGGGCGCCTGGACCTTCGGGGAGAAACCGTCGACCAGCACGAAGGGCACGCCCTGCGCGCGCAGCTGCTCGTAGCGCTGCATGTCGGCCGTGGTGTCCGCGTGCAGCCCCGAGACGTAGATGATGCCGGCGACCCCGCGGTCCACCAGCATCTCGGTCAGCTCGTCCTCCGTGGAGCCGCCCGGCGTCTGGGTGGCGAGCACCGGTGTGTAGCCCTGGCGGGTCAGCGCCTGCCCGATGACCTGGGCCAGGGCCGGGAATATCGGGTTCTCCAGCTCCGGTGTGATGAGGCCGACGAGACCCGCGCTGCGCTGCCGCAGCCGGACCGGACGTTCGTAGCCCAGCACGTCCAGTGCGGCGAGCACGGACTGGCGGGTGGTGGCGGCGACGCCAGGCTTGCCGTTGAGGACGCGGCTGACGGTCGCTTCGCTCACCCCCGCCTGCGCGGCGATGTCGGCAAGCCGTGTGGTCACAGACGTGGACTGTACCGGCCAGGTGTCGCCTTGCACACCAATCGGACGCCGCGGCCGACCTGTGGGCCTGCCTCGTCCGGGCTGCTGCGTCATCGCGCTCCCTCGTGGTCCTTCATGAAAGTTGATGGCAAGAGCTTGCAGAGTCTTGCACAGGCCGCCCTGCCGTGCTCGACGGGCGTAAACAAGCGTCTCACGGCGGTCGCCGTCCGGTCACGCCCGGATAACTTCCCGGCCGTCTTGCAAATTTTTGCTGCAAGGACTTTCGCGCCGCTTGCAACGCTGTTACGTTCGGCCACGCCCGACGGCGGCATCGGCGCCCTCGGCGAAGCGGCAGGGACGGTGGACGGGACCGCCCCCTGTGGCTACACGGGCATTCACCCTCAAGGAGAACTCATGCGGCGTGGCATAGCGGCCACCGCGCTGGTGGCGTCCCTCGCCCTCGCGGCGACGGCCTGCGGCGGAGACGACAGCGGCAGCGACAACTCGAGCGGGCCGGTCACCATCACCTGGTGGGACACCTCCAACGCCACCAATGAGGCGCCGACGTACCAGGCCTTGGTCAAGGAGTTCGAGGCCGCCAACAAGGACATCAAGGTCAAGTACGTCAACGTGCCCTTCAGCCAGGCACAGAACAAGTTCGACACCGCCGCCGGTGCCTCCGGCGCCCCGGACGTGCTGCGCTCCGAGGTCGGCTGGACCCCCGCCTTCGCCAAGAAGGGCTACTTCCTGCCGCTGGACGGCACCGAGGCCCTCACCGACCAGGCCAAGTTCAAGTCCAACCTGGTCGAGCAGGCCAAGTACGAGGGCAAGACGTACGGTGTGCCGTTCGTCACCGATACCCTCGCGCTCGTCTACAACAAGGCGCTCTTCGAGAAGGCCGGCATCACCGAGGCCCCGAAGACCTGGGACGACCTCAAGACCGCCGCCGCCACCATCAAGGCGAAGACCGGCGTCGACGGCTACTGGGGCTCCACCCAGGCCTACTACGCCCAGACCTTCCTCTACGGCGAGGGCACCGACACCGTCGACGCCGACGCCGAGAAGATCACCGTCAACTCGGCGGAGGCCAAGAAGGCGTACGGCACCTGGCTCGGCCTGTTCGACGGCAAGGGCCTGCACAAGGCCGACGTCACCGCCGACGCCTACTCCCACATCCAGGACGCCTTCGTCAACGGCAAGGTCGCCGCGATCATCCAGGGCCCCTGGGAGATCACGAACTTCTACAAGGGCACCGCCTTCACGGACAAGGCCAACCTGGGCATCGCCACCGTCCCGGCCGGCTCCACCGGCAAGGCGGGCGCCCCGACCGGCGGCCACAACCTCTCGGTCTACGCCGGCTCGGACAAGGCCCACCAGGCCGCCGCGCTGAAGTTCGTCAACTTCATGACGTCCGCGAAGTCCCAGTCGACCATCGCGCTGAAGAACTCCACCCTGCCGACGCGCGACGACGCCTACACCACCGAGGTCAAGGCCGACCCGGGCATCGCCGGCTACGGCACGGTCCTCGCCGCCGCCCAGCCGCGCCCCGCGCTGCCGGAGTACAGCTCCCTGTGGGGCCCGCTCGACACCGAACTGCCCAAGATCGCGGGCGGCAAGGAGACCCTCGACAAGGGCCTGAGCACCGCTGAGACCGCCATCGCCAAGCTGGTGCCGGACTTCAGCAAGTGAGCCCCGCGTGGCCGCCGGATCCCTGCAGCATGGGGGAGGGATCCGGCGGCCACCGGCCTGTGCCCCGTACCCGCCCCTGATCCGCAGCTCCTGATCTGCAAGCTTCGAGAAGGTTGTCGAACCATGACCGTCGCCATCGACCGCGCGACCGGCAAGCGCCGCGGTGACCGTGAGCCAGGGCCCGGCCTGGGCGGGCGCCTGAGGCGGGGCTTCCACAAGCACTGGTACGCCTACGCCATGATCGCCCCGGTGGCGGTCGTCCTCGGCGTCCTCGTGCTCTACCCCCTGGCGTACGGCCTCTACCTCACCCTCACCGACGCCAACAGCCTCAACACCGCGCGCACGATCGGCGTCAACCACATCGACGCCACCTACAAGTTCATCGGCCTCGACAACTACGCCGACATCCTCTGGGGCCCCACGGCGTACGACCGCTTCTGGTCGCACTTCATCTGGACGATCGTCTGGACCGCCCTCTGCGTCACCCTGCACTACACCATCGGCCTCGGCCTCGCGCTGCTGCTCAACCAGAAGCTGCGCGGCCGCACCCTGTACCGGCTGATCCTGGTCCTGCCCTGGGCGGTGCCCACCTTCGTCACCGTCTTCGGCTGGCGCTTCATGCTCGCCGACGGCGGGATCATCAACTCCGCCCTGGACGCCCTCCACCTGCCGACGCCCTCGTGGCTGGAGGACACCTTCTGGCAGCGGTTCGCCGCGATCATGGTCAACACCTGGTGCGGTGTGCCGTTCATGATGGTCTCCCTGCTCGGCGGACTGCAGTCCATCGACGCCTCCCTCTACGAGGCGGCCGAGATGGACGGCGCGAGCGCCTGGCAGCGGTTCCGCTACGTCACCCTCCCCGGCCTGAGGACCGTCAGCTCCACCGTCGTCCTGCTCGGCATCATCTGGACCTTCAACCAGTTCGCCGTGATCTTCCTGCTGTTCGGCAACACCGCCCCCGACGCGCAGATCCTCGTCACCTGGGCGTACTACCTCGGCTTCGGACAGCAGCCGCGTGACTTCGCCCAGTCCGCCGCCTACGGCATCCTGCTGCTGGCGATCCTGATCGTCTTCACCTCCTTCTACCGCCGCTGGCTGGGCCGCAACGAGCAGCAGCTCGCGATCTGAGGCAGGAGTTCATCATGAGTACGACCACCGCTCCCACCCCCGCCTCGGCCCCGGTGAGCAAGGAGAGCCCCGTGAAGGCATCGAAGACACCGCGCCGGGCCCGCCGCCGCGGAGAGACCGGCCTCGCCGGCTCCCTCGTCTCCCACGGCCTTCTCACCGTCGCCAGCCTGATCGCGCTGTTCCCGATCCTCTGGCTGACCTACCTGTCCCTCGGCCCGGACAAGGACGACTACCTGCACCCGGGCGGCATCTGGGACAAGATGACGTTCGACAACTACACGTTCGTCCTCGAACACACCAAGTTCTTCGACTGGCTGAAGAGCTCGCTCATCGTCACCCTCGGCACCACGGCGATCGGCGTGCTCATCGCCGCCACCACCGGCTACGCCGTCTCCCGCATGCGCTTCCCCGGCTACAAGAAGTTCATGTGGGTGCTGCTGGTCACCCAGATGTTCCCGGTCGCCGTCCTGATGGTGCCGATGTACCAGATCCTCTCGGACCTCAAGCTCATCGACAACTACTTCGGCCTGATCCTGGTCTACTGCACGACGGTCATCCCGTACAGCGCATGGCTGCTCAAGGGGTACTTCGACACCATCCCCTTCGAGATCGACGAGGCGGGACGCGTCGACGGGCTCACCCCGTTCGGCACCTTCTTCCGGCTGATCCTGCCGCTCGCCAAGCCCGGCCTCGCGGTGGCCGCGTTCTACAACTTCCTCACCGCCTTCAGCGAGGTCGCCTTCGCCTCGACGTTCATGCTCAGCGACGACAAGTACACCCTTGCCGTCGGTCTGCAGTCCTTCGTCAGCGAGCACGACGCCCAGCGCAATCTCATGGCCGCGACCGCGGTGCTGATCGCGATACCGGCCGCCGCGTTCTTCTATCTCGTCCAGAAGAACCTGGTTACCGGCCTGACGGCGGGCGGCACGAAGGGGTGACCGCCGGTTTGGCCGCCATGTGCCGTCGTGTGTCTGCGGCGCCGTTGTGGCTGGTCGCGCAGTTCCCCGCGCCCCTTTGGGGCGCTGCAGACTCCCGTGCGTCAAGCCGCGCGGGTGGCGGCCGTGGGGTCCTCCCCCAGAGGGGGGACCCCCAGACCCCGCTGACCCCGCGGCCGCCTCATTCCCCCGCCGCCGTCTGAATCTCTGACCCAATGACCCCGTTACGTACCAAGGACGCCATGAGCCAGCAGCACTCCGCAGCCCCGGCCCCGAACCCCACCTCCGCAGCGGCCGTCGCCACCGTCGGCAAGCGCCGTGACTGGTGGCGGGACGCGGTGATCTACCAGGTGTACCCGCGCAGTTTCGCCGACAGCAACGGCGACGGAATGGGCGACCTGGAAGGCGTACGCTCCCGCCTGACGTACCTGCGCGACCTCGGCGTGGACGCCGTGTGGCTCAGCCCCTTCTACGCCTCCCCGCAGGCCGACGCCGGCTACGACGTCGCCGACTACCGCGCCGTCGACCCGATGTTCGGCAACCTGCTCGACGCCGACGCCCTGATCCGCTACGCCCGTGAACTCGGCCTGCGCATCATCGTCGACCTGGTCCCCAACCACTCCTCCGACCAGCACGAGTGGTTCAAGCGGGCGGGGGGGGGGGGGGCGGGGGGCCCCCCCCCCCCCCCCNTCCGACCAGCACGAGTGGTTCAAGCGGGCGGTCGCGGAGGGGCCGGGTTCCCCCCTCCGCGACCGCTACCACTTCCGCCCCGGCAAGGGGAAGAACGGCGAACTCCCGCCCAACGACTGGGAGTCCATCTTCGGCGGCCCGGCGTGGACACGTCTCGACGACGGTGAGTGGTACCTGCATCTCTTCGCACCCGAGCAGCCCGACTTCAACTGGGAACACCCGGCGGTCGGCGACGAGTTCCGCTCGATCCTGCGCTTCTGGCTGGACATGGGAGTCGACGGCTTCCGTATCGACGTCGCCCACGGCCTGGTCAAGGCGGCCGGACTCCCCGACCTGGGCGCCCACGACCAGCTCAAACTGCTGGGCAACGATGTCATGCCGTTCTTCGACCAGGACGGCGTCCACGACATCTACCGCCAGTGGCGGCTGATCCTCGACGAGTACTCCGGCGAGCGCATGTTCGTCGCCGAGGCCTGGACGCCGACCGTCGAGCGCACCGCGAACTACGTCCGCCCGGACGAGCTCCACCAGGCCTTCAACTTCCAGTACCTGTCGACGGAATGGGACGCGGAGGAACTCCGTACGGTCGTCGACCGCACCCTGGAGGCCATGCGCCCCGTCGGCGCCCCGGCGACCTGGGTCCTGTCCAACCACGACGTGACCCGCCACGCCACACGCTTCGCCAACCCGCCCGGCCTCGGCACCCAGATCCGCACCGCGGGCGACAGGGAACTGGGGCTCCGGCGGGCGAGGGCCGCGACCCTCCTGATGCTGGCCCTGCCCGGCTCGGCCTACGTCTACCAGGGCGAGGAACTCGGCCTGCCCGACGTCGTCGACCTCGCCGACGAGGTCCGCCAGGACCCGGCCTACTTCCGCGGCGCCGGCCAGGACGGCTTCCGCGACGGCTGCCGGGTGCCGATCCCGTGGACGCGGGAGGGTACGTCGTACGGCTTCGGCTCGGGCGGCAGCTGGCTGCCCCAGCCGGCGGAGTGGGCGGAACTGAGCGTCGAGGCCCAGCAGGGCGTGCCCGGCTCCACCCTGGAGCTCTACCGCTCCGCCCTGCACCTGCGCCGCACCCAGCCCGACCTGGGCGCGGGCGACGCGGTGGAGTGGCTGAAGGCCCCCGAGGGCGTCCTCGCCTTCCGCCGCGGCGAGTTCGTCTGCGTGGCGAACACCTCCACCGAATCGGTCCGCATCCCGTCCTACGGCCGCGTCCTCCTCACCAGCGGCGAGCTGGCCGAAACGGACGGCGAGGCCAAACTCCCCGCCGACACGACCGTGTGGTGGACGACGGCCTGACGGCCCCCTGCACCGGGCCCGCCGCTCTTGGGGGAGCGGCGGGCCTTCGTCGTTCCCGCCGACGGGGACAGCGCCTGACTGACGGTGCGTCAATCCATGACTTCTCGCATTTCTTTCACGCCGCCCCCTGCCGTTCTCGGCCATCGCACCCTTAACATCGCGCCACCGCAAGGTTTCTGAAAGATTGCAGCAAGAACCTTCAACGGAGAAGGAACCCCCACATGGTCAGCAGCAGAACCCTTTCGGGCGCCGTCGCCCTTGCCGCCGGAGCGGCCCTCATGGCCCCCGCGACCGCCGCCCACGCCACCCCGCCCGGCACCAAGGACGTCACCGCCGTCCTGTTCGAGTGGAACTTCGCCTCCGTCGCGAAGGAGTGCACCAACGCCCTCGGTCCGGCCGGCTACGGATACGTCCAGGTCTCCCCGCCCGCCGAGCACATACAGGGCTCGCAGTGGTGGACGTCGTACCAGCCGGTCAGCTACAAGATCGCCGGGCGGCTCGGCGACCGCACCGCGTTCCAGAACATGGTCGACACCTGCCACGCGGCAGGTGTGAAGGTCGTGGTCGACACGGTCGTCAACCACATGTCGGCGGGCAGCGGCACCGGCACCGGCGGCTCCTCGTACACGAAGTACGACTACCCGGGCCTGTACTCCTCCTACGACTTCGACGACTGCACCTCCCCGGTGACCAACTACACCGACCGCTGGAACGTCCAGCACTGCGAACTCGTGAACCTCGCCGACCTGGACACCGGCGAGGAGTACGTCCGCAAGGCCATCGCCGGTTATATGAACGACCTGCTCACCCTCGGCGTCGACGGCTTCCGCATCGACGCGGCCAAGCACATCGACACCGCCGACCTGGCGAACATCAAGTCCCGGCTGACGAACCCGAGCGCGTACTGGAAGCAGGAGGTCATCTACGGCTCCGGCGAGGCCGTCCAGCCCACCGAGTACACCGGCAACGGGGATGTGCAGGAGTTCCGTTACGCCTACGACCTCAAGCGGGTCTTCAACTACGAGAACCTCGCCTACCTGAAGAACTACGGCGAGGGCTGGGGCTACATGAGCAGCTCCGTCGCCGGTGTCTTCGTCGACAACCACGACACCGAGCGCAACGGCTCCACCCTCAACTACAAGGACGGCGCCAACTACACCCTGGCCAACGTCTTCATGCTGGCCTACCCCTACGGCGCCCCGGACATCAACTCCGCCTACGAGTGGTCGGACGTGGACGCGGGCCCGCCCAACGGCGGTACGGTCAACGCCTGCTGGCAGGACGGCTGGAAGTGCCAGCACGCCTGGCCGGAGATCATCCGCATGGTCGCCTTCCGCAACGCCACCCGCGGCGAGGCCGTCAGCGACTGGTGGGACAACGGCGGCGACGCCATCGCCTTCGGCCGGGGCGGCAAGGGGTACGTCGCCATCAACCACGAGAGCGGCTCCCTGACCCGGACGTACCAGACCTCCCTCGCGGCGGGGACGTACTGCAACGTGCAGAACAACACGACGGTGGCGGTGAACTCCAACGGACAGTTCACCGCCACCTTGGGTGCGGGCACGGCGCTCGCCGTCTACGCGGGCAAGTCGAGCTGCTGAGCGGGGCGCACTACTTCCAGGTGTCGCTCGTGGTGTATCCGGACGAACTGCCCGTCGTGTACGAGCGGTTCGTCCCGGACTCCCAGGTCACGGTCCCGGAGCTGTCCTTCTTGATGAACTTGTACTCGAACGCCGTGCTCTTCGGGACGATCACCGTCCTGCTCCACGTCGGGTACGACGCCGAGGACAGCGGGATCGCGTCGGCGGTGTTCCACGAGCCCAGGGAGGCGATGGAGCCGACGACGTAGACGTTGGTGCCCCAGGTCGTCGTCGCGTTGACGTTGAAGGTGACGTCGGTGGCGCTCGCGGTGGCCACGTTCCAGGAACTGTCGACCGTGATCGCCGAAGTCGTCGTGGTCGCCGTCCTGTTGGCGTTGGACTCCCAGGTCACATTGCCTGAGCTGTCCTTCTTGATGTACTTGAACTCGAAGGACGTGTTGATCGGCACGCTCACTTCCCCCGACCAGATCGGGTACCCCGTCGACGACAGCTGGATCGCCTGCGAGGTGTCCCAGGAGCCGAGGGCCGCGATGGAGCCGACGACGTAGACGTTGGTACCGGAGGCCGTCGCGGCGTACTCGTTGAAGGTGGCCGTGACCGTCGAGGTGCCGTCGTCCGGGTCCTCGCAGGTCGTGCAGGGTGTGAACTCGCCGTCGTAGAAGGCGATCGCGCTCTTCGCCGGGATGGTGAGGGTCGCGTTGCCGCCCGAGACCGTGACCGTGGTCGAGCCGTTGTCCGTGACGTTGGCGTACGTGCCGTCGGCCATGCCCGTCGCGAAGGTGTACGTCGCGGAGGACGAGCCGTTGTTGAGGGCCACGTAGCCCGCGGTGCCGCGGGCGAAACCGATCACGCTGGACGACTTCGTCGACCAGTTGGTCACCGACTCGGAGCCCACCGCGTTGTGCCACTTCACCATGCCGGTGATCGCGGTGTCGCGCTGGAGGCAGTACCAGCCGTTGGAGCAGTCCGTGTCGGTCACGAAGCCGCTGGAGTTCGGCGGGGCCTGGTCCGAGGTGGAGAACTCGAAGCCGGAGTAGACCGTCGGCGTCGACCACTTGTAGGCGAGCTGGAAGACGTTGGCGAGGCGATAGGTGTCGCCGTCCTTGTAGCTCATGTGCAGGCCGTTGCGCTCGGTGTCGTGGTTCGTCACGAAGGACACCGAGCCCGCGGGGGTCAGGACCCCGGACGAGGACAGGGACTCCAGGTCCGAGACGTTCCCCTGGAACGCCGACTTCAGCTTGCTCGCGTAGGTGAAGTCGAGGACGTCACCCGAGGCGTAGTAGTCCGAGGCGGCGGGCGTCGAGCCCGGGTACACCTCCTGGAAGACGTACGGCGTCGAACCCGACGTCGTGCTGGTGAGCTTCGCCCGGATCGCGTTCAGGTCGGCCACCGGGATGTGCTTGGCCGCGTCGATCCGGAAGCCGTCGACGCCCAGCGCGATCTGCTTGTTCAGGTAGGCCGCGATGCCGGAGCGGACGTCGTCGTCCTCGGTCTCCAGGTCCGGCAGGCCCAGCAGCTCGCAGTTCTGGATCTCGGTCAGGTTCGACCAGTCGTCGATGATCAGGTCGGAGTCGCTGCACTCCGTCGAGGTGTGGAAGTCGTCCGGGTCCCAGTCCGGGGTGTCGTACTTGTTCGTCAGGGTCGTGCCGTCGTATCCCGTGCCGGTCTGCGCGGCCGTGTGGTTGATCACGGCGTCCGTGTAGACCTTCACACCGGCGGTGTGGCAGGCGCTCACCATCGACGCGAACTCGGCCGCCGTACCGAAGCGGCCGTTGAGGTTGTACGAGTACGGCTGGTAGACGTCCCACCAGTAGTAGTTGGTCTGCTTCAGGGACTCGGCGGGCGGGGCGACCCACACCGCGCCGTAGCCGTTCGGACCGAGCACGTTCGTGCACTCGGAGGCCACCGAGTCCCAGTTGTAGGACCAGAGGTTGGCGATCACATCGCCGGAGGTCGTGGCGTCCGCGTGGGCGGCGGTGGCCGGCAGCGCGACGGCGCCGGCGAGGGCCAGGGTGGCGGCGGCCGCGGCGGTGGCGGCGCGCCGCAGGACACCCGGCGGATGGTGTCTGATGGTCATGTGCGGCTCCGGAAACGGGGGTTCTGGATTCAACAACCCGTGACAGTGCGGCAGTTGAGAAGGGCACGTCAAGGTCCCCGGTGAAAGTTCTTGCTGTGACTTGCAAGACTCTTGCTGTAAGCCTTTCGGTGGCGATACGGTCGCGCGGGGTCGGACCCAAGAGAGCCGCCATCGCTAGGAGTTCACACCGGTGATACACGTCAGACGGGTCGCGGCCGTCACCGTCGCCGCCCTCGCCGCAGCCCTGGTGCAGCCGCTCGCGGCGCACGCCGCCTCCCCGCCCCCGCCGCCCTCCGACGCGAGGCTCGCCGCCGAGCCCGCCCGGCACGACGACACCCGCGAGCAGTTCTACTTCGTCCTGCCGGACCGATTCGCCAACGGGGACACCGCCAACGACCAGGGCGGTCTGACCGGTTCACGCCTGACCACCGGCTACGACCCCACCGACAAGGGCTTCTACCAGGGCGGCGACCTCAAGGGCCTGACCAAGAGGCTCGACTACATCAAGGGCCTCGGCACCACCGCCATCTGGATGGCCCCGATCTTCAAGAACCGTCCCGTGCAGGGGACGGGCGCCAACGCCTCCGCCGGTTATCACGGTTACTGGATCACGGACTTCACCCAGGTCGACCCGCACTTCGGCACGAACAAGGACCTCGAGACCCTCATCGCCAAGGCGCACGCCAAGGGCATGAAGGTGTTCTTCGACGTCATCACCAACCACACCGCCGACGTCGTCGACTACGAGGAGAAGTCCTACGGCTACCTCTCCAAGGGCGCCTTCCCCTATCTGACCAAGGACGGCGAGCCCTTCGACGACGCCGACTACGCGGCCGGTACGCAGGACTTCCCGGACGTCGACGCGGACTCCTTCCCGCGCACCCCGAAGGTCACCTCCGACGTCAAGGTCCCGTCCTGGCTCAACGACCCGACGATGTACCACAACCGGGGCGACTCCACCTACGCCGGCGAGTCCACGACCTACGGCGACTTCTCCGGCCTCGACGACCTGTGGACCGAGCGTCCCGAGGTCGTCGGCGGCATGGAGAGGATCTACCAGCGCTGGGTGCGGGACTTCGACATCGACGGCTTCCGGATCGACACCGTGAAGCACGTCAACATGGAGTTCTGGACCCAGTGGGCCACCGCGCTCGACGCGTACGCGGCCAGGCAGGGGCGGGACGACTTCTTCATGTTCGGCGAGGTCTACTCCGCCGACACGGACATCACGTCCCCGTACGTCACCCAGGGCCGCCTCGACGCCACACTCGACTTCCCCTTCCAGGAGGCGGCCCGCCAGTACGCCTCCCAGGGCGGCGGCGCGCAGACGCTGTCCAAGGTCTTCGGCGACGACTACAAGTACACGACTGACAAGGCCAACGCGTACGAGCAGGTCACCTTCCTCGGCAACCACGACATGGGCCGTATCGGGTACTTCCTGAACCAGGACAACCCGAAGGCCACCGACGCCGAACTGCTCGCCAAGGACAGGCTCGCCAACGAGCTGATGTTCCTCAGCCGCGGCAACCCGGTCGTCTACTACGGCGACGAGCAGGGCTTCACCGGCTCCGGCGGCGACAAGGACGCCCGTCAGACCATGTTCGCGTCCCGCACGGCCGACTACCTCGACGACGACGAGATCGGCACCGACCGCACCCACGCGAGCGACGCCTACGACACGAGCGCGCCCCTCTACCGGCAGATCGCGGCTCTCGCCAAGCTCCGCAAGGCCAACCCGGCCTTGACGGACGGCGTCCAGACCGAGCGGTACGCGGCCGACGGGGCCGGCGTCTATGCCGTCTCCCGCACCGACGCGAAGACGGGCACCGAGTACGTCGTCGCCTTCAACAACGCGGACACGGCGAAGACGGCGACCTTCGCCACGGGTTCTTCCCGGATGACCTTCCGTGGGATCTACGGCACAAAGGACACCGCGGCCTCCGGCGCCGACCGGAAGATCACCGTCACCGTCCCGGCCGGCTCCACGATCGTCCTCAGGGCCGCGGGCCCGCTCACCAGGCCCGCCACCAAGCCGACGATCACCCTCAAGGCCCCGGCGACCGGTGCCACCGGCACCGTCGAGCTCAGCGCGGACGTCGACGGCGGACAGCTCAACCGGGTCGTCTTCGCCGCGCAGGTCGGCAACGGCAAGTGGCGGACGCTCGGTTCCGCCGACCACGCCCCCTACAAGGTGACCCAGAGCATCGCCGAGGACGTACCGGCCGGAACGACCCTGCGCTACAAGGCCGTTGTCATCGACTCGGCGGGCCGCACGGCTTCAGCGACCGCCACAAGCACCACCGGCACCCCGCCCGCCGAGGAGATCCCCACCGCCTCCTCCCGCGACTATGCGGTCGTCCACTACCAGCGCCCCGACGGCGACTACGACGACTGGGGCCTGTACGCCTGGGGCGACCTGGCCGACGGCGAGTCGACGAACTGGCCGGACAGTCACCCCTTCGCCGGCCGTGACGCGTACGGCGCCTTCGCCTACGTCAAGCTGAAGCCCGGCGCCTCGAACATCGGCTTCCTCGTCATCGACAAGGACGGCGACAAGGACGTCTCCGCCGACCGCACGATCGACGTCACCCAGACCGGCGAGGTCTGGGTCGAGCAGGGCAAGACGGACGTCCTGACCGAGAAGCCGGACTACCCGGAGCAGGACAAGACCAAGGCGGTCATCCACTATCACCGGGCCGACGGCGACTACGACGGCTGGGGACTGCACGTCTGGACGGGCGCCGCGAACCCCACCGAGTGGTCCGACCCGCTGAAGCCGGTGAGGACCGATGCCTACGGCGCGGTCTTCGAGGTGCCGCTCACCGACGGGGCCACCAGCCTCAGCTACATCCTCCACAAGGGCGACGACAAGGACCTGCCCGCCGACCAGTCCCTCGACCTCACGGCGAACGGCCACGAGGTGTGGCTGCTGAACGGCCAGGAGAAGTACCTGCTCCCGCAGCCCGCCGGGTCCGCCGCCGCGCTCGACCTCACCACCTCCAAGGCGGTCTGGATCGACCGGAACACCCTCGCCTGGAACGGCTCCGAGGCCGCCGCCTCCACCCAGCTGCTGTACTCCCACAACGGCTCGATCACCGTCGACAACTCCACGCTGACCAGCGACGACGAGCGCTGGCTGCGGCTGACGAAGACCACGCTCACCGACGCGCAGAAGGCCAAGTTCCCGCATCTGAAGGACTACACGGCCTGGTCCGTCGACCCGCGTGACCGCGACCGCGTGCGTGAGGCGCTCAGCGGTCAGCTCGTCGCCTCCCAGCGGGCCGTGAACGGGGCGGTCCTGGTGGCGACGGGCGTACAGATCGCCGGAGTGCTGGACGATCTGTACCCCACCGCCACCAAGGCGGAGTTGGGCCCGACCTTCCACAACGGGCGCCCCACGCTGGCCGTCTGGGCGCCGACCGCGCAGAAGGTGTCCCTGGAGCTCGACGGCTCCCTCGTGCGGATGAGGCGTGACGCCGGCACCGGCGTCTGGTCCGTCACCGGCCCCAAGTCCTGGAAGGGCAAGGCGTATCGGTACGTCGTGAAGGTCTGGGCGCCCAGTGTCCGCGAGGTCGTCACCAACAAGGTCACCGACCCCTACTCGGTCGCCCTCACCGCGAACTCCGGGCGCAGCCTGATCGTCGACCTCGACGACAGGTCGCTGGCGCCGGGCGGCTGGTCCTCGTACACCAAGCCCCGGGCCGTGCCGCTGAAGGACGCCGAGATCCAGGAGCTGCACATCCGGGACTTCTCCGTCGCCGACAGCACGGCGCGCAACCCGGGCACCTACCTCGCCTTCGCCGACAAGGACAGCGACGGCTCCCGGCACCTGCGGCAGCTGGCGAAGGCGGGCACGTCGTACGTCCACCTCCTGCCCGCCTTCGACATCGCCACCATCCCCGAGACGAAGGCCGGCCAGGCCACCCCCGACTGCGATCTGGCCTCCTACGCGGCCGACTCCGACCAGCAGCAGGAGTGCGTGGCGAAGACCGCCGCGAAGGACGCCTACAACTGGGGCTACGACCCGTACCACTACACGGTCCCCGAGGGTTCGTACGCCACCGACCCGGACGGTGCCGGCCGTACGGTCGAGTTCCGCGAGATGGTCAAGTCCCTGAACGAGGACGGCCTCAGGGTCGTCATGGATGTCGTCTACAACCACACCGCGGCGAGCGGTCAGGCGGACACCTCCGTCCTGGACCGGATCGTCCCCGGCTACTACCAGCGCCTCCTCGCCGACGGAACGGTGGCCAACAGCACCTGCTGCGCCAACACCGCGACCGAGAACGCCATGATGGGCAAGCTGGTCGTGGACTCGATCGTCACCTGGGCCAGGGAGTACAAGGTCGACGGGTTCCGCTTCGACCTGATGGGCCACCACCCGAAGGCCAACATCCTGGCGGTCAGGAAGGCCCTGGACGCGCTGACCCTCGCCAGGGACGGCGTGGACGGCAAGAAGATCATCCTGTACGGCGAGGGCTGGAACTTCGGCGAGGTCGCCGACGACGCCCGGTTCACGCAGGCCACGCAGCAGAACATGGCCGGCACCGGCATCGCGACCTTCTCCGACCGGGCGCGGGACGCCGTACGCGGTGGCGGTCCCTTCGACTCCGACCCCGGTATCCAGGGCTTCGCGTCCGGCCTGTACACCGACCCCAACTCCTCCACGGCCAACGGCACGGAGGCCGAGCAGAGGGCCCGCCTGCTGCACTACCAGGACCTGATCAAGGTCGGACTGTCCGGGAACCTCGCCGCCTACCGGTTCACCGACACCGACGGCAAGGAGGTCACCGCCGCCGAGGTCGACTACAACGGGCAGCCCGCCGGATACGCGGACGCGCCCGGCGACGCCCTCGCCTACGCCGACGCGCACGACAACGAGTCCCTGTTCGACGCCCTCGCCTACAAGCTGCCGGCGTCGACCAGCGCCTCCGACCGGGCCCGCATGCAGGTCCTCGCGATGGCCACGGCCGCCCTCTCGCAGGGCCCGTCGCTCTCCCAGGCCGGCTCCGACCTGCTGCGCTCCAAGTCCCTGGACCGCAACTCCTACGACAGCGGCGACTGGTTCAACGCGATCCACTGGAACTGCGCCGACGGCAACGGCTTCGGCCGCGGGCTGCCCCCGGCCGCCGACAACGCCTCCAAGTGGACCTACGCCAAGCCCCTGTTGACGAGCGTCGAGGTGGGCTGCCCGCAGATCACCGCCGCCTCCGCCGCCTACCAGGACCTGCTGAGGATCCGTACGACAGAGAAGGCGTTCTCGCTCGGCACGGCCGCGCAGGTGCAGTCGGCGCTGTCCTTCCCGCTGTCCGGCACGGACGAGACGCCCGGTGTGATCACCATGGAGCTGGGCGACCTGGTCGTCGTCTTCAACGCGACCCCGGACGCGCAGCAGCAGCGGATCGTTTCTCTCGCCGGGAAGGACTACCGGCTGCACCCGGTGCAGGCATCGGGCGCGGACTCTACCGTCAAGACCGCCTCCTATGTGCGGGAATCGGGCACGTTCGCCGTTCCGGGTCGCACTGTCGCGGTATTCTCCCGGGTCTCCTGATACAGGGCTAGCCTGGTGGGGCGGTCCCGGCGCGGGGCCGCCCCACCACGTCGTTCCCCAGTCGTTCCCCAGTCGTTTCCGAGAGAGCCGGTAGTCAGACGGTGCCCGCCGATCCGCTGCAGCTGCAGTCCGTCGTACGGGCCGCCGTGCGCGGGGCGCGCCGCAGGGGCGACGCGGAGGCACGGGCACGCCGGCTGACGCTGCTCGCGGAGGCGACCGTCGCCGTGCAGACCGCGCGCTGCCCGGGCGAGCTGGCCGAGGCCGCCGCGGAGGGCGCCGCCCGGCTCGCCGGGGCGCCCGCGGTGGTCTTCGTGGTCGGCCCGGACGGCGGACTGCATCGGGGCACCTCCCCCGACCGCGGCACCCTCGGACTCCCGGACGCCGCCGCGCACGAGACGGTGGCCCGGCTGGTGTCCCGGGTCGCGGCGGGCCACGGCGGACAGCGGGGCGTGGTCGCACCGGCGACGGTGTGGCCGGCCGGGTTCTTCCGGCCGGGGCTGCGGGAGGCCGCCCGGCTGGTACCGGCCGTGGCCCCGGGCCGCCGTACGCCCGTCTGCGTGGCGGTCCCGGCCGCCGCGCCCGTCGTCGACGACGGACTGCTCTCCCGCCTCGCCCAGGTCACCGCACTCGCCGCCGAGCCGCTGCTGATGTACCAGGTCGAACGGCATGTCGCGCTCACCCTGCAGCACAGCTTCCTGCCCCGCCCGGAGCGGCCGCCCCGGCTGCCCGGCGTGGACCTGGTCGTGCGGTACGTGCCCGTGTCCCGGGAGACCGAGATCGGCGGCGACTTCTACGCGGCCGTGTCCACCGGCGGCCGGGTGCTCACCGCCGTCGGGGACGTCGTCGGGCACTCGCTGGAGGCCGCCACGGTGATGGTGGAGATCCGGCACGCGCTGCGCGCCTACTGCGTCGAGGACCCCGACCCGGCGGTGCTCGCCGCCCGGCTCGACCGGATGCTCCAGCACTACCACCCCGACGTCACGGCGACCGCCTGCCTGGCCCTGCTGGACCCCGCCACCGGGCGGCTGCGGGTGGCCAACGCCGGGCATATTCCGCCGCTGGTCGTCTCCGGCGCCGGAACCGCCGCGTACGTCGACGTGGACGGGCCGCTGCTCGGCCTCGGCCTGGAGCGTCCGGCCCCCGCCGAACTGGTGCTGGGCCCCGACGACCGGCTGCTCATGATCACCGACGGTCTGATCGAGACCCGCGGCACCGACCTCGGCGTCAGCCTGGAACGCCTGCGCACGGCCGCCGCGGACGCCCCGCCCGGCCTGGACGCCCTCTGCGACCTGCTGCTCCGCCGCTTCGGCCCCGACCAGGAGGACGACATCGCGATGCTGGCGCTGCGGTTAGGGTGACGTGACGCTGTCGTCCTGGAACAGGAGTGCTCATGCCGAACATCACCGTGGACTACTCGGCCGCCGTGACCCACGCCTTCGACCAGCAAGCCTTCGCGCAGGCCCTGCACACGTCGGTCGTCGAGATCGCGGCCGCCAAGCCGGAGGCGTGCAAGACACTGTTCCGCAAGGCCGACCTCACCGCGTACGGGTACGAGGACCCGCTGGAGTACCAGCACGCGATCGTCCACGTCACCCTCGGCCTGCTCGCCGGCCGCACCGACGAGACCAAGGCGAAGCTGACCGAGGCGGTCCTGGAGCTGCTGCGCGAGCACATCGAGGACGAGGGGATCACGTTGCACGCCTCCGCCGAGGTCCGCGACCTGGACCCGTCGTACCGCAAGTTCGAGCGGGAGTAGTGGCCGCTACGACGCCAGCGCGATGAGCCGGGCCGCCAGGTTTCCGAAGGGGCCGTCGGCCGGCTCGCCGGCCAGCATGGGGTGCAGCAGGGTGCGCATCTCCTCGTCGTAGGCCGCGCTGACCGCGGTGAGCGCGGCGAAGTCGTGCACGAGCTGCACCTCCAGTTCCGCGCGCGGGATGCGCCGCCCGTCCAGCCAGATCAGCGCGGTCGACTCGGCGAGCGAGATCCAGGACCGCACCACCAGCTCCAGCCGGGGCGGCGGATCGGTGATGCCCAGGTGGGACAGGATCTGCTCGTAGGCGGCCTGGCGTACGGAGTCGATCAGCGCGTTGGTCGTGGACGAGCCGACGGCCGGGCCGCCGCGCATGAGGGCGGAGAAACCCGGGCCGTGCTCGTCGACGAAGTCGAAGTAGCGGCGCATCACCCGCAGCAGCCGTGCGCCGAGCGGCCCTTCGGCGGGTTCGACGAAGCGGGCGGCGAGATCCTGCGAGGCCCGTTTCAACGCGGCCTCGTACAGGCTGAGTTTGCCGGGGAAGTAGTGGTAGACGAGGGGGCGCGAGATACCGGCGGCGGCCGCTATCTCGTCGATGGAGACCTCGTCGGGCGAGCGCTGGGCGAACAGGTCGAGGGCGACGCCGATCAACTGCTGCCGACGCTCCTCGACTCCCATTCTTCGACGAACCCCGGTAGTCATGCGCACACCTTACCGACCGAATCCGGCCTCGAACGGACCGGATCGGCCTAGGTCGTTCACATATCGAGCGCCGGCCGTGATCAGTTGAGCCCGTTGACCGACCGTCCGTTCGCCAGCGTGCCCTTCAGATCCGCCTTCGCTCCCTTCCTCGCCGCCGCGGTGAGCAGATTGCCCGGTGCGGAGTCCCGCACGCCGCCGGTCGCCCGGACGTCGCGCGTCCCGGAGTCACCGGCCGCGAGGAGATACCAGTGGCCACCCCGCGACTTCCACAGCACCCCGGCGAGCACATGCGGATCACGCGGCCCGCACGCCGGGACGTCCCCGGCTTTCGCCACGGCAGCCCCGAACAGCCCGCCCGGCGTACGGAACTGAGCCAGCACCCGGCTTCCGTCACCGCGCCAGGTCTCCGCCCGGGTGCACACCCATTCCGCCGAGCCGCTCCCGTCGGGCAGCACCTGACGCGCGTACGACCAGGCGTTGACCGTCCGCACGCCCTGCCCGCGCACATCGGCCAGCGAGCAGGCGTACGGCGCCCAGGTGCCGAGGGCCTCCGCTCCCGTGGCCTCCTTCGGCGCGGTGGGCCGGCCGCCGGTGAGCCGGGCGGGGACCAACTCGCCGAGGTCGGTGAGGAGATGGGTGCCGGAGGCGTCGGTGAGCTGCAGGACGTTCCAGCCGGTGCAGGTGCCGGTCCGGGTCGCGGGGCTGGCCAGTGGTGAGGTGATGCCGTCGGTGAGTGTCAGGGCCATCACCCCGGCGCCCGGCTTGCCGAGGTCCCGCTCGCCCGCCGCGGTCACCCAGGGCGCCGTCAGCCAGCGGACGTTGCCGTCGGCCCGGTCCAGGACGATCGCGGACGCCTCGGCGCCGGTCGCGCCGTCGACCCGCGCGAAGTCCAGGGCGGCCCCGGCCGTGCCGTCCTTCGGCTCGGCGTAACGGGCGACGCGCAGACCGTCGTAGAAGATCACCACGCGTGCGTTGCCGACGTCACCCGCGTACAGGAGCTGGGGCGGGCCGGACGGGCCGCCGGCGGGGGTGTCGGGGGTCGCCGAGACCTGGACCGTGGCGCCGGGGCGGGCCCAGACGGCGAGCGCGCGGCGCAACAACGCGCTGTCGCGGACCAGGGCGCCGCGGGCCGGCCAGACGGAGAAGTCGGTGCGCGCGGACGTCTTCCAGGCGACGGGGGAGACCCGCAGCAGCCGGCCCGGGTCGAGCGCGGCCTCGGCGGCCGGGTTCCGCGCGTACAGCGGCGCGGCCGCGCCGTCCGGGCCCCAGCCGTCGCCGGGCAGGGCGACCAGCGCGCCGCACACCGCGAGAGCGGCGACCGCGGCGAGCGCGGCCCGGGTGTGCCGACGGCGCTGCATCAGATCGGTGGGCCGGGCCTGCAGCGAGCAGGGGTCGAACTCGGGGGAGTCGAGCAGGGCGTACCGGGCGGGGACCGCGTCGGCCTCGGCCAGCGCCGCGTCGGTGTCCTCGACGCGGGCCTCGGCGAGGACCTTGCGCACCTCGGCGTCGGACAGCTGCTCCAGACCGCGCAGCACATAGACGGCGCGGGCCGGGCCGGTCAGGGCGGACAGCCGCTGGGCCAGGGCGAGTTCGTCGGCGCCGCCGGAGCGCGGGAACAGCCTGAGGCCCCGCACCTGCGGGAGCAGCGGCGGCAGTTGCGCCCGCTTCGGCCACGCCCGGCGCAGGAGCGGCAGGCCCGCCTCCAGCGCCGTACGCACCACCTGGAGGCGGATGTAGGCGTATCCGGGGTCGCCGTCGCCGTCGCCGTCGCCGTCGCGGCCGCCGGCCTGGGCCGGGATCACGGGGGCCATGGTGCGGCCGCGGGGCAGGGCGCGCTGGACGAGGGCGTGGGCGGTCAGGACCCGGCGGCCCCGGCCGAGTCCCGGCGGCAGCACCAGGTAGGCGAGCCGGACGAGACGCGGATAGTGCTCGACGAGCGCGGCCTCGGCCTGCTCGACGTCGACGGCCCCGTCGGTGACGGAACCGGGGGCGGGTGCGGGGCTCGGGGCGACATCCTGTGACTGCACGCACAGCGCAACGAGCGGGGCGGTCGATGGTCACCGCCGTACGGGGTGCGCCCGCCCTACTGCTCGACGAGCGCCCGCGCGTAGTTCGCCATCGACCGCTGGTAGCGCGGCAGATGCGGGGCGAGCGCGCCGAGGACGAGTGACAGGCCCTCGCGGTCGCGGCCGAGGCTCGACAGACACAGGGCGAGTGTGGCGCGTACGGCGTCGTCCAGCTCGTCGGAAGGGGCGTCCAGTTCGGGCGTGAGCAGCTCGACACCCTCCTCGGCCTGGCCGGTGTTGCGTAGGGAGCTGGAGAGCTGGATCTTGGCCCGGCGGGCCTGGTAGCCGGTCAGCCCCAGCGCGAGCGCCTCACGGTAGAGCGGTACGGCACGGTCGCTGTGGCCGGTGGAGTCCCAGGCGCAGGCGCGCTCGAAGGGGCGCAAGGGGCTGTTCTCGGGCAGTTCGGCGACGAGTTGGTCGATCACGGCCCGGAAGTCGGCGGCCCGCGCCTGCGGATAGTGGTCGAAGGTGGCCCAGGCGGCCGTCACGCGCGCTTCCCAGTCGTGGTTCACCGGCCCACTCTCGCACGCGTGTGCCAGGTCGGCACCGTATTTTGAGCGGACCGTACGCGGGAGCCGTATCCAGGACGAGGCTCACGCAGGGAGGACTGATGAAGGTGACCCGACCGATCCTCGCGGCGGCGACCGCCGCGGCGGCGCTGGTGCTGGCGGGGTGCGCGTCCAGCAGCTCGGGGAAGGCCGAGGTGGCCGTGCCCACGGCGGCGACCGGCAGCCTGGAGCACCTGGCCGCCGAGGTGGACTGCAAGCCCAACATGCAGACCGACGCCGACGAACTCCGCCAGGCCATCTGCAAGACCTCCGCGGGCAAGTTCCTGCTGCTGACCTTCGCCACCGACCGTGGCCAGCGTGAGTGGCTCAACGGCGCCAAGGACTACGGCGGCCACTATCTGGTCGGCCGCAAGTGGGTCGCCGTGGGCGAGGAGACCAGCGTCGTGACGACGCTGCGCAAGACGCTCGGCGGTGACATCGAGGAGGGCACGGACCACTCCGCGCACGAGTCGGGCGAGGCGTCGAGCAGCGCGACGCACTCCGGTCACTGACTCATCACACAAGAAGGCCGGCGGTGAGGAATCCTCACCGCCGGCCTTCTCAGTTGCCGGTCTTCTCAGCCAGCGCCTACTGGCTACTGATTACTGGCACTTCTTGCCGGTGTTGATGCAGTTGACCATCTGGTTCATCGTGTTCGCGGAGAAGAAGTTGATGAAGTCGTTGTGGTCGGTGATCGGCTTGTGCAGGTTCTCCGGGAAGGAGTCCACCGCGTACGCGTTCGTCACGACGCCGTTCTGGATCTTCGGCTGCGGAACGTTGTAGACCAGCCGGACCTGGAGCTGCGGGATCGCCTTGAAGCCGTTGGCGCAGGAGCCGTCCGCCTGGGCGAAGGCCACGTGCGTACGGTGGTTGGCGGAGTCGATGTTCTGACCGTCCCAGCAGCTCTGGAAGTTGGTCGTACGCACCACCTGGCTGCCCTGCGGGCAGATCGGGTACTGGGTCTCCAGCTGCACCTTGTTCTCGAAGCCGGTGCAGGACCAGTTCACGTTGGCGTTGGCGTTGCCGTTGACGAAGGCCTTCGCGTCACCGGTGATGATGCGCAGGGCCGTCGGCATCGCGACGACGTTGCCCTTCTTGTTGCCGACGAACTTCAGCTGCGCCTGGGCGGGCTGAAGGATCTTGCCGACGTTGCCTTCCTTGCCACCGCCGTCGTTGTTCTGGTCGAAGTCCTGCGAACCGTCCTGGACGCGGAGCACCGGCCAGAAGTAGGACGACTTGTCGCCCTGGTTCTGGCAGCTGGTCTGGGCCGCCGCCAGCTCCTGGTCGCTCGCGAACGCGTCGTTGGACTGGTTGCCGACGTAGTCGTGCAGGTGGTGGGCACCGTTGGAGACACCGGGGGCCACGATCACGTTGTCCGTGTTGTGGTTGTCGTTGCCGTTGGTGCCGCACTTGGTGGTGAAGGTGCCGCGCGAACCCGAGTTGCCGTTCGCGGCGAGACCGTTCTGGCCCACACCCAGCTGCGCGTTGGCCTGGACCTTCGTGATGTCCACGAAGTCGGCCGCGGTCGGGCCGTTGCCGCCCTGGCCGTTGGCGCCGGCCTGCTGCTGGCCGCCGTTCTGCTGGCCGCCGTTCTGGTTGTTGTTCTGGCCGCCGTTCTGCTGGTTGCCGCCGTTCTGCTGCTGGCCGCCGTTCTGCTGGTTGCCACCCTGGCCGGCGTTGGTCTGCGCCGCCTGCGTGGTGCAGGCCGCGAGCTGGCTGAGCTGGGTGTTGAACTGGCCGCCGACGCGCTGGATGTCGATGCGGATCCGGTCGATCGTGGCAGCCCGCTTCTCCTTGAGGGGGCCGACGATCGCGTTCTGCACGAACCCGGAGTCGTTCGCCTGCGCCTGACGAGTGGAGGCGAGCCGGGCGTAGGCCTCGGTGATCTGCTTGTCGAGGTTCGCCAGCTCGGTGGCGACGCCCTGCTTGGCCTTCTCCGGCACGTTCGTCAGCTTCTGCCCCACGTCCGGGCAGGAAATGGTGGCGACCTGCGCTGCCGCGGTGGCGGCCTTGGTCGTGTTCTGACCCGAGCTGTTCGACTCGTGCGCCGAAGCGTAGAAGTTCGCCCAGATCAGCCCGCCCCCGCCGAGCGCTAGGGCCGCCGATGCTGCCACGGCCTTCGTGGCCATCGACGAACGGCGTTTACGAATGTTGCGTCCCATGGAACTCCTCTGACTTCCTTGGCGGGGTCGCATCGAGGCGCCCGACAGGAGTGAAGCTGCTCCCTCCTTTACGCATCCCGTCCCAGAGGTGTTCAGCGGTCTCAGAAATTGATGAGAGGTCCGTACGACAAACCGTCCCCAACGCCCCCACATTTCACGCTAGTTGAACACCTGCCGGTCCCGGCCCGGAAGGACCGGCACCGCCGGTAACCTGCGGTTGTCGTCGTCCGGGACCTCCAAACCGGGCCTCAGGAAAATATTCTGGCCAGCACCCTCGCCTCCACCTCCGGGTCCAGCCCCTTCACCGCGCGGTCGGAGCGATGCGGTGCAGTGCCGCCGATCGACCGCAGCCAGGCCCAGGTGTCGGCGACGGTCTCCTCGACCGGACGGCAGGACAGCCCCGTCGCCACCGCCCGTGAGACGTCGGCGGCGTGCAGGGCGTCGTGCAGGTCGGTGCCCGGCGGCACCCACACCGGCAGCTGCACCCAGGGCTCGATGCCCGCGGCGAGGACGATCTCCGGTGCGGCCCAGCGTAGTTGGGCATCGGAGCCGGTGGCGTGCACACAGGCGTCGAGGAACTCGCCCATGGTGGTGTGTCCTTGGGGGCTCATCAGGTTGTACGGCCCGCTCAGCTCACGCTCGACCGCCCCGAGGATCCACGCGGCGAGGTCGCGGGCGTCGACGTACTGCAGGGGAAGGTCCCGGGGCCCGGGGGCGAGGACCGGGCCGCCGCGCGCGATCCGGTCCAGCCACCACGGCAGCCGGCCGACGTTCTCGTACGGGCCGAGGATCAGCCCGGCCCGTACGAGAACGGAGTCCTCCGCGCCGAAGGCGTCGACGGCGGCCAGCTCGCCGCCCCGCTTGTCGCGGTAGTAGTCGGTCGAGTCGGCGTCGGGCGCGGCGCCCTCGACCACGGGCGCGTCCTCCGTGTACCCGGCGGGCGGGGCCCAGGTGTACACCGAGCAGCTCGACACGTACACGTACCGGCCGGCGCGGCCCCGCAGCAGCCGCGCCGCCTCGTGCACCGGGCGCGGCGCCGACGACCAGGTGTCCACGACGGCGTCCCATTCCCCCGCGTGGTCCCCGTCGTGCGCGCCGAGGGCGTCCAGCCCGCCGGGCGCGGTGCGGTCACCGGTCAGCGCCCGCACTCCGGGGGCGGGGATGTGCCGCCCCCGGTTCAGGACGGTCACGTCCCAGCCGCGTCCGAGGGCCGCCTCCACGACGGCCCGTCCCACGAACTCCGTACCACCCAGCACCAGAAGTCTCATGCCGGTGACTGTGCCCGGCCGGGTCGCGGGAGGGAACCGCCGTCTGCTCAGGGCAGAGCGTCAACGGCCGGCCGGCGGTGTGTACTTGTAGCCGACGCGGCGCACCGTCTGGATGGTGCCGCGGTGCTCGGCGCCCAGCTTGCGGCGCAGCCGGGCGACATGGACGTCGACCGTACGACCGTCACCGACATGGCCGTACCCCCACACCGTGGTGACGAGCTGGTCGCGCGTGTGCACCCGGTTCGGATGCGCCACGAGGTGGGCGAGCAGCTCGAACTCCAGGTAGGTGAGGTCGAGTTCACGCCCGTCCACCTCGGCGGTGCGCCGTACGGTGTCGACGCGCACGAGCGGGTTGCCCGGGCCGGTCTCCGTCGCCGGAACCGGGACCGGCGGGAACGGCTGCCGCTGGTCCGCCGGGATCAGCACGAGGTAGCCGACCATCGCGGGCCGGCCGGGCAGGTCGGGCAGACTGTGCTGCGGGGCGGGCAGCCAGGTGGCGCCGGGCGGCAGGAGGTCCGCCACGTCGGCCACCTCGTCGGGGCCGACGGCCCGCAGCCGGTGCCGGGGGGTGTTCTGGACGACGGGGGTGGTGAGCGTGGCGGTGGGGAGGGAACGGGTGGTCGCCATGAGAGGTCAGCTCTTTCGCGCGAGAGGTTCGTCGGAAGGGACGTACGGTGTCTCGCGTCGGCCGAAGGCCGGGGTGTACGGCGTTAGAGGGCCGGCGCGTTCTTCGCGCGGCAACACACCCGGTCGTAGTCGTGGTGCTGACGGGAAGGCCAGAAGGGCTCGAGGTCATGGCGACCCGTCGCGGTGTACTTCTGGAAGCCGGCCATGACCCCATTGAAGCAGACACCCGCCCGTGACAGGAGCCCTCTCTCACTGCTCGGACGGTTCTCCCGCGGGAAGTTGACGTCAGTCGACCACCCGGGCCGTGGCGAGCAGCCTGCGGACGGCGGACCTGAGCACATAGTCCGGGTGCAGGGCGTCTCCGTACATGAGGTCCCGGAAGGCCCGCTGCGGGGCCTCGGCGCCGCGTCGCAACGGCTCCACGGCGAAGCGGGGGAGGAGCCCCATCTCGGTCAGTGTCACCACGGGCTCGGTGAAGGCCGCGTTCGGCCGCTCCCACTTGACCGCCTGCCGGGCCAGCGGTTCGGCGGTGCCCTCGGTCCGGCCGGCGATGAGCCAGACGGCGCGCGCCGCCGTGGCCCGGACACCGGCCGGTGCCGTGGGTGCCAGCATCGGTTCGATGAGCGGCAGCAGCGGGGCGGCGGCGGTGCCGAGTCTGGCCGCGAGGATCGTCGCCCAGGACGAGTTCGGCGCGGCGTTCATGTCCTGCCGGAGGAGGGACAGCGCCGGCTCGGGGTCCCCGCTCACCGGCCAGAGCGCCACCGCGGCCTCCGCCGACACCGTGGAGTGGACGCCCTCGGCCACGCAGACCCGCAGCGCCCGCTCGCCCACGTCACCCGCGTCGCGGCCCAGAGCGGCCAGCACGGCGATCGCGGCCGGCGGGTACCCGGTGCGGTGGCGGGTCAGCAGCCCGGCGAGCTGCTCGACGGCCTCCGCCGCCACCCCGGGGAACCGGGTCAGCACCTTGACCAGCTCCGAGTGGCCCTCGCCCAGCCGCTCTGCCACCGCCCGCGCGACGGGCAGCGCCTCGGCGCCGAACTCGTCGGCCACCGCGGCGACAGCCCGGCAGCTGTCGTAGGCACCGGGCGCCTCCTCGACCAGCCGCACCGCCTCCTCGACCGCCTCCGGCACCCGCGCGCGTGCCAGCACGGTGACCGCCGCCGCCCGCAGCGCCGGGTTCTCGTCGGCGAGGAACGGCAGCACATGCTCCCGCACGGCCCCGTGCAGCTCCGCCGGCAGCGCGCAGGTCAGCCGCGCCAGGCGGTAGAGGTGCCGGGTATCGGCCTCCGTCTCGCGCAGCGCCCAGGGGAACACATCGGTCTCGCGGTCCCGCCAGCGCTCGGTGATCTCGAAGGCGAGCGGTATGCCCCCGCCCAGCGCCCGCAGCGCGGCTTGGGGGTCCTCCAGAAGCCGTCCGGTGAACGGCCGGTAGGGCTCCGGCCAGCGGGAGACCTCCTGCGCCTCCGGCTCCTGCGCCTCCCGCGGCTCGGCGGTGTACGCCCGTGCGCAGGCGTCGACCAGTGTGTCCGGCAGGGGCAGCTCGGCGGTGCGCAGCAGGTCCTCGGCGGCGGCGAGCGCGACCCGGGGCTCGGGGTCGGCCAGCAGACCGTGCCGCCAGGCGCCGTCGCCCGTGTCCAGCAGGCCGAGCGCCGTCACGATCCTGGCGCGCACCATGGGGTCGGTCTCCTCGGCCAGCCGCCCGCGCAGCACGGACGGCAGTGGCAGGTCGCTCTCCCGGCCGCACGCGGCGATCAGTTGCACCATCGCCCCGCGTACGGCCGTGTCGGCGTGCTCGACCAGGGGCAGCAGGGACGGCATCGCCACCGCCACGGCCCGCCGGCACCGCTCCTGTTCGTCGGACGGCCCGGCCCAGTTCACGAGGTCACCGAGCAGCCGTAGGAGGGGGGCCCGGTGGCCGGGCCCCGACACGGCGAGCCGGGCCAGCTGCGGCACCGCGGGTGAGGTGCGCACGTTGTCCCGGTGGCACAGGAGGGAGCCCAGCCAGGCCATCGCCCTTCTGCGCACCGCCTCGTCGGTGGACTCCATCGCCCGCAGCAGCCCGGGTACGTCACCCGCCGAGCCGTACGCGTGCACCCACGCCGTCGAGTCGTTCTCGGTCCCCATGAGGGCGCACGATACGCAGAAGGGACGCCCACCAGAACGGTGGGCGCCCCTTCAGGGAGCTGCGGGACGGATCAGACCTGGCCGGCCTTCTCCAGCGCGGAGCAGCAGGTGTCCACGATCAGGCGGGTCACCAGGTACGGGTCGACGTTGGCGTTCGGACGGCGGTCCTCGATGTAGCCCTTGCCGTCCACCTCGACCTGCCACGGGATACGGACCGAGGCGCCACGGTTGGAGACACCGTAGGAGTACTCGTTCCACGGGGCGGTCTCGTGCAGACCGGTCAGGCGGTCGTCGATGCCGGCGCCGTAGTTCTTGACGTGCTCGAGCGGCTTGGAGCCCTCACCGAGCGACTCGCACGCGGTGATGATCGCGTCGTAGCCCTCGCGCATCGCCTTGGTGGAGAAGTTGGTGTGCGCGCCGGCGCCGTTCCAGTCGCCCTTGACCGGCTTCGGGTCCAGGGTGGCGGAGACGCCGAAGTCCTCGGCGGTGCGGTAGAGCAGCCAGCGGGCGACCCACAGCTGGTCCGCGACCTCGAGCGGGGCGAGCGGGCCGACCTGGAACTCCCACTGGCCGGGCATGACCTCGGCGTTGATGCCGGAGATGCCGAGACCGGCGGCCAGGCAGTTCTCCAGGTGGGCCTCGACGACCTCACGGCCGAAGATCTCGTCGGCGCCGACACCGCAGTAGTAGCCGCCCTGCGGGGCCGGGAAGCCGCCCTTGGGGAAGCCCAGCGGGTAGCCGTCCTGGAAGAACGTGTACTCCTGCTCGATGCCGAAGATCGGCTCCTGCGCGGCGAACTTGGTGGCGACCTCGGTGAGCGCGGCACGGGTGTTGGACTCGTGCGGCGTCATGTCGATGTTGAGGACCTCGCACAGGACGAGGATGTCGTCGCCGCCGCGGATCGGGTCGGGGCAGGTGAAGACCGGCTTGAGGACGCGGTCCGAGGCGTGGCCCTCGGCCTGGTTCGTGGAGGACCCGTCGAAGCCCCAGATCGGCAGCGCGTCCAGACCGACGGGCTCACCCGTGATGATCTTCGTCTTGGAACGGAGCTTCGCCGTCGGCTGGGTGCCGTCGATCCAGATGTACTCAGCCTTGAAGGTCACGGGCCACTTCCTCCGGGGTGTGTCTGACGCACTTGCGGGTGCTTTGACGCTGCGGCGCTGCGGCACTGGGGCGCCGTCGGTGTTGACCGGCAGCTTGTCAACAGGCGATTTCCCGGTCATTGCTCAAATGTGAACCCCGTGTTACCTGGTGGTTCTGTGGCACGGCTCACGGTGTGAGGCACGACGGCTCACCCTGTGAGACACGCCGCGGCGGGCACGCCGGCCGTCACCCCGCCGTCATCCGGCCTCCTCCGCCGCCCTGCGCACCCCCTCCAGGAACCCCCGGATCGCGGCCCGCTCCCGCTCGTCGTACTCCCGCAGCAGCTCCACCACCCGGCCGATGAGCGGGCCGAAGAACGCCTGGCCCAGGGCGACCGCGCGTTCGTCCACCTCGATGACGACCTTGCGGCGGTCGGTGGCGCCGCGCACCCGGCGGACATGCCCGGCCCGCTCCAGCCGGTCCACCAGGGCCGTGGCCCCCGCCGAGTTCAGCCCGAGCGCGGCCCCGAGCCGCCCCGCCGTCATCTCCTCGGCCGCCCGTCGCGCGTCCATGAGGACGATCAGGGCCCGTACGTCCGTCGGGTGCATACCGTTGCGGCTCGCGAACCGCGCGCTGTGCAGCCCGAGCCCGACGGCCACCGCGCGCAGCAGATGGACGGTCTCCAGCTCGCTTTCCGGTTCCGGTTCCTGTTCCTTCGTCGGCATGCCGCCCCCTTGCGGTTTTCGTCTCGCCCGCCAAGTATCTTGCTGAGCGAGATAATAGTGGGGCAAGGCGCAGCTGCGGGCAGTCGTGCCGCTGGGGCGATGGGGGTCCCCCCGCTCGAGCGAAGCCGAGAGTGGGGGAGGGTGGGCGCAGCGGCACCCTGCAAAACAGGGGGAGCGCATGGGCACATACGACGACGGAGCCTTCCAGGCCGCCTACGACAAGGTCATGGCCAAGTGGCCCGCAGACCGGGAGGCGGTCACCGTCCCCACGCCGTTCGGCGGGACGTACGTCAATGTCTGCGGCCCGCGCGACGCGCCCCCGCTGCTGCTCCTGCCCGGGGGCGGCGGCGCGACCTCGGCTTCCTGGTTCGCGCAGGCGGCCGACCTCGCCCGGGTCCGGCGGGTGTACGCCGTCGACCTGGTCGGGGCCGCGGGACGTACCGAAGCGCGCGGGGTGCGGACCGTGGGAGACCTGGGGGACTGGCTGGACGCGGTGCTGGCGGGGCTGGGGATCGAGCCGACGGCGCCCGTGGACCTGGGCGGACACTCCTACGGCGCGTGGATCGCCCTGCATCACGCCCTGCGCGCCCCCGATCGTGTAAGCCGTCTGTTCCTCCTCGACCCGACCCAGTGCTTCGCCGGGTTCGAGACGGCGTATCTGCTGCGCGCCCTGCCGATGCTGCTGCGGCCCACCCCACGCCGGGTGTGGGCCTTCCTGGACTGGGAGAGCGGGGGAGCGGGCCTCGACCCCGACTGGCTGCGGCTCCAGGAGACGGCCGCCGGCTTCCCCGCGGGACGGCCGGTGACCGGTCCGCGCCCGACACCGGAGGCGCTGCGGGGTCTGCGTGCGCGGGTCCTGCTGTTCGTGGCCGCGAACAGCAGGACCCATGACCCGTGCGAAGTGGCGGCCCGGGCGGACGAGTGGCTGCCGCACGTGGAGACCGTCGTCCTGCCGGACGTGTCCCACCATCAGCTGCCGGTCGCCGCGCCCTCCGGAATGGGCCGCCGCCTCATCTCGTTTCTCGGCGTCTGAACCTCACCCCACCTTCTCGATGACGGCCCGGCGGATCAGGAACTTGCCGGGCTCACGGACCTGCTCGAAGGCCGCGTTGTTCAGCAGCGCACAGCTGCCGGAGACCGAGGTCACCTCGACGGTGATGGACTTGTTGTTGTCCAGGTTGGTGACCTTCAGCTTCGTACCCGCCGGGAACTGGTTGCTGGACGCCGCCGGGGCGCCGGCCTCGCCGGAGAGGGTGACGGTCGAGCCGTTGCAGACCTGCTGACCGGAGGCGGCGGCACCGCCGTTGCCCGTGTTCCCGTTGCCGGCTGCGGGGGTCGAGGCCGCCTGCGAAGGCTGGGCCGGCTGGGTCTGCTGGGTGGGCTGCGTCGACTGGGAGTCCTGAGCCGACTCCCCAACGACGCACCCCGACGCCTGCTGCTGGACCTTGATCTGCGCGATGACCGCCTCGCGGTTGGCGATCCGGGCCGCCGACTGCGCGTCCGGAGTGGCCCGTTGGCCGTCGATGAACTTCTGGTTGTTGCCGAGGGCGGTGGCGAGCCCCTGACAGACCGTCGAGTTCGCGGCGGACAGCGTCTGCGCCTTCTGGGGCGTCTGCGAGGCGTTCGAGCTGCTCGCCATGGCGAAGGCACCACCGCCCGCCACCGCCGCCGCGCTGACGAGCAGCGCGATCTTCTTCTTCGTGCCGAAGGTTCTCCTGCGCGACATGCGCGCCTCCTGAAAGAGGTAGGGGAGCGTACGCCGCTATGTACGAGATCCCGAACGAAGTTACTCAGGGGTCGCAGGAGTCGGCTGGAGTGGCGCGCGTCACACTCCGGCTCGGGGGCGGCTCAGCGGTTCCCCGCCCTCCCCTCCTCGTACGCCACGACCGTGTCGTTGACGTGCCGGAGCAACCCCTCGGTCTGGGCGGTGAGTTCGGCCTCCGGGGTCTCCTTGCCGTCGCCCCACTGCCCGCTCGCGAACACCACCGAGCGGACCGTCATCACCCGGCGGAAGACCCCGGCCGAACCCGGCGGCACGGTCGGCAGTCCCGCCTCCGGGGGCGGGTCGAGGGAGATGACCTGGTACGTCACCGGGTCCATCGAGGCCATCATGAACACCCGCGAGGCGTCCTCGACCCGCGCGAAGCTCAGCACGGTGACCGTGATCTGCGAGAGCCGGTCGACGTCCGTGAACAGGGCCGCCGTCAGCCGGGAGCACTCCCCGCCCTGTTCGATCAGGTGGGCCAGCTCCGGGGACATGCCCCGGGCGCAGTCGGTGGTGGTGGCCAGGTCCACGCGGGAGTACCGGGAACCGTCCGAGAGCCGGACGCTCGTGGCGGGGAACGCCTGCTCCGGCCGGATCACCGGTCGGGCGAGCAGGGAGGGGAGGGAACTGGGCGCGTCGGAGGGGAGGGTGACGTCGACGGAGGGAACGCCCGGAGTCGAGGTGTCCGAGACGGCCGTGCCCGAGGCCGCCGAGGGCCGCTCGTCGTCGCCGCCCCCGACCATCGCCGCACCGGCCGCGATCGCACCGACGAGCACGACAGCCACCCCGGCACCCACCGCCCGCCGCGTCCGCCGACGCCCCGGCTGGGCGTACGGGCCGGGTTGGACGTACGGGCCGGGTTGGACGTACGGGACCTGCTGGGCGTATGGCGCCTGGGCGTACGGGGGCTGCTGGGCGTACGGCCCCTGCTGCGCGTGCGGGTTTCCTTGATCACCGGAGGTCATGGCCGCGGAGGGTAACAGCGGTACGCGCCCCGACTCCCGCCACCGGACGAACCGCTGCCCAGCCGACTAACGGGACAGAGCGTCCCGTACGGCCTCGTCCGTGCGCGCCACCACGGCCGTACCGTCCTCGGCGGTGATGATCGGCCGCTGGATCAGCCGGGGATGCCCGGCGAGCGCCGCGATCCAGCGCTCGCGCGACGCGGAGTCCCGCGCCCACTCCTTCAGCCCCAGCTCCTTGGCCTCGGCCTCCTGGGTCCGAGTGATGTCCCACGGTTCGAGCCCGAGCCGGTCCAGTACGTCCCTGATCTCGTCCTCGCTCGGCACGTCCTCCAGATAACGGCGGACGGTGTAGTCGGCGCCCTCGGCGTCGAGCAGCGTCAGCGCGCTGCGGCACTTCGAGCAGGCCGGGTTGATCCAGATCTCCATGGCTCCCACGGTAGTGGCCCTTGGGAGAGGCGCCCGGAGCCGTGGCTCTGTTCGAATACATGGCGCCTCGCGCGTACCTCTTGAACCTGCTGTGACACAGCGCCAATTTCGTTGCCCACCTGGGCATTTGCCTGGCTGTGCGCCCTCCTGATTGTCAGTGGGGGGCCGTAGAATGGATGCAGTGTTCGAGAGTTCCGCCGGAGATTCCGGTGGGGTTCCGACCGCGACAGGAGGATGCCCGTGCCCGCTGCCGCACTGAAGCCGAAGCCGTTGCCGACCCAGTCCACCGCGAAGCGATCCGTTCAGCTCGACCTGCCCTATGTGCCCGTGGCCAAGCGGCCGTTGCCGGCCGGACGGCCCCGGGAGTGGTACGTGGCGCACAACCGCCGGCTCAAGGCGATGCGCCTCGCCATAGCGCTGCTCGACCTCGGCGTCTACCTGCCTAACCAGGCCCGCAACGAGAAGATCCGCAGCACGGCGGAGCTGATCGGTGTCCACCCGCCGTCGGACACGACGTGCCACATGGTCAGGGCGTTCCTGCGCTACAACCGCTGAGCGGGATGCCGGGTGCCGTCCGCGCGGACGGCACCCGGCGCGTCCCCTGGCCCCGCCCCGCGTGTCACCCGTTCGCCGGATTCGGCGTGCACACCTCCGCCACCCGTCCTTGACTGCGAACAAGGGCTTGACGGCGGTGCGTTCGAGGCGGGAGGCCGGCGTGATGCGGAGACGAGGCGGATGAGCACCCCCGGGGCTCCCGGCGCATCCGGCGCACCCGGCTCCCCCGAGGAGCGGGCCCGGCGTGGCAAGGAGGCCCGTAAGCGCGCCCCCCGGTCCTCGCACGCCGGCTGGCTGCCGCCGGTCGACCGGGCCGATCCCGTCGCCGTACTGGAACGGCAGGGCAGGGACCGGCTGACCGAACTGCTGCCCGTACGCTACGGCCGGATGGCCGCCTCGCCCTTCGCCTTCCTGCGCGGCGGCGCCGCCGTGATGGCCGCCGACCTGGCCGGCCGGCCGCACACCGGACTGACCGTCCAGCTCTGCGGCGACGCCCATCTGCTCAACTTCGGGCTGTACGCCTCCCCCGAGCGGGCGCTGCTGTTCGATCTGAACGACTTCGACGAGACGTTCCCCGGGCCCTTCGAATGGGACGTGCAACGGCTCGCCGCCTCCGTCGCCGTGGCCGCCCGCGAGAACGGCCACGCCGAGCCCAGGGCACGCACCGCCACCGTGGAGGCCGTCGCCGCCTACCGCAACGCGATGCTGAGGCTGGCCAGGCTCGGCGAGCTGGCCGTCTGGTACGAGCACATCGACGCCGAGCGGCTGCTGCCCCTGCTGCGCTCCGCCCGCCACCGCCGGCGCGCCGAGGCCAGCCTCACCCGGGCCCGCCGCCGCACCAGCCTCCAGGCCCTCGGCAAACTCACCGAAGTCGTCGACGGACGCCACCGCATCATCCACGACCCGCCGCTCCTCGAACCCGCCGGTGTCTCCGACTCCGCCGCCCTGCGCAAGATCTTCAGCGACTACCGTTCCACCCTCTCCGAGGAGCGTCGGCTGCTCCTCGACCGCTACCGCTACGTCGACGCCGCCCGCAAGGTCGTCGGCGTCGGCAGCGTCGGCCTGCGCTGCTTCATCGTGCTGCTCAACGGGCGCGACGCCGACGACCCGCTGTTCCTGCAGATCAAGGAGGCCCGCGCCTCCGTCCTGGAGGCCCATCTGCCGACCGGGCCGTACGCCCACCCCGGCCACCGGGTCGTCGCCGGACAGCGCCTTCTCCAGGCCGCAAGCGACATCTTCCTCGGCTGGATGACCGGCCCCCAGGGCCGCGCCTACTACTGGCGCCGGCTGCGCGACATGAAGGGCTCCGCCGACGTCGCCGGCATGACCCCCACCGACCTCACGGCGTACGCCCGGCTCTGCGGTACCGCCCTGGCCCGCGCCCACGCCCGCTCCGGCGACCGGATCGCCATCGCCGGATACCTCGGCTCCGGCGACACCTTCGACCACGCGATCGCCGACTTCGCCCAGGCCTACGCCGACCAGACCACCGCCGACCACGCGGCGTTGCGCGCGGCGATCGCGGCGGGGGTGATCACCGCGGCACCCGACGTGTGAGGACCGGCACCGCGTCCCGTGCGGAAACGGCCCGTGCGGAAACGGCCCGTGCGGAAACGTCCCGTGGGGAAAAGGAGATGCACGGTGAGTGACCGTCTCCCTACGCTGGACGACATGGGCACCATAGTCATCACCGGGACCTTCGTCCTGGTCGTCCTGGGATTCGGAAACCCCCTCTACTGGCTCGCCGCCGTGGCCCTGCTCTACGTCTACGTCCAGTACGGCCGAGGCGCGACCTCCTCGTCGACCTCGTCGACCTCGTCCACCTCGTCCTCCACCCCGGCCCCGGGCCCCGCCCCGACCACCTACAAGGCCTACCGGGCCCGCCGAGACCTCCAGACCAAGTGGGAACGCCGCTACGAACGCGAGCGCGGCAAGTAGGACCGGCCGGTTCACGGTCCAGCCGGTTCATGGACCGACCGGTGCACGGTCCGGCCGCCCTGATCACAGGCCGGGCGCCCCCCACACCGGGAACCAGCGGCCCAGATCCTGCTCGATCCGCAGATCGTTCGTCAGGGCCGCCTTCACCTGGAGTTCGAGCCCGTTGTCGCGGGGGGGGCCCCCCCCCC